>CACWIO010000075.1 GCA_902760855.1 uncultured Eubacteriales bacterium | reverse complement strand
CCCCGTTTCGCTTGTAATACCTTTGAGACCCTGCTTTTTAGCATAATATACCTGAGCCGCAGCAGAGTTCAATTTATGGCTTCCTGATGTATTATTACCTTCGAATTTGAAGAATATCTTCGCAGGTGTATCCAATACTCTTTCGAGATTGTAAGCCCTGACCAGCGGCGACGGCCTGAAAGTCTTATAGAAATCACGTATTTCTTCAGGTATCTCAATATATCTCGTGTCGTTATCGAGCTCCTGTTTTATAAGTTCCTCACAAAATACAGGAGAAAGATCTGCTTCCGTCATCGGCTCCATAGTAGCCGGGTTTAGAAGTGGTGCAGGCTTTTTCTTCATATCCGCCCTCATATTGTAGTAATGGGTCGGTATCTCTTTTTCGCTCAAATAAGTTCTGTAGTTAGTCATGATAGTCTCCTTAAATAAAAAATCTCCCATCCCAGTAACGTACATGCTGGGACAAGAGCATTTAAATCTCCTGCGGTGCCACCCGGCTTGACGGATTCGCATCCGCCCACTCACTGCGTACCAACATACGCATCATTTGTTAACGAAGTTTTCTCTCCGTCTCCCATACTCAGAACGTTTAGTTCCTTTCCTGTCGCCCTCATGAGTCCATTCAGTCCGGCCTCCGCCTGCTGCCCTTTCACCATCGGCAGCTCGCTCTTAGGCAAGCATCCGAACCTACTCACTCTCATTCATAGGTTTAATCGGTATTGAATTGTCATTGAAATATACGATCGTTTTCAATTAAATAGGAGGATAACATCTGTTTGAAACATTGTCAATCTTTATTCAAAAATGTACTCTGTTTTGATCTCATATTCATGACAATGATAGATATTAGAACCAGCAGTATTCCCAGGCATTTGGCAATTCCGAGTCCCTGCCCGAATGCGATGAGACCTATCAATGCAGCCACAACTGTCTCGACTGACGCGAGAACAGGTACCTTTGACGTCTCCTTCATCCTACTTAGCCCGCCGTAGTATGCGATATATGCCATAGCCGACGGAACGATTCCAAGCCCAAGTATAGCAAGTATAAGCGTCATATTAAAGTCCACTTCAGTATTCCAAGGCCTGATTATGAAGAGCAGGAGCACTGCTCCGAATAATTGCCCGTAAAATGCCGCCGTATAAGGATGCTCCTTGTCGGCGCCTGTCCTGGATAGCACCGGAAGAAGTGCATATGTAAAGCCCGACATGATTCCCATTATCAGGGCAAGCCCGGATATTCTAATCGATGAGAATTGTCCTCCTGTGACTGTCATAATGCAGCCTGCGATGTTTATGAATATAGCGAATATCTTATTCGCTGTTAAAGCTTCTTTGAAGAAAATCCTCGATAGAATTGCCACATATATAGGAGATGTATAGAGGAAAACCGCGCCCGTAGCCATATCGCTGAGCGCTATAGTGTTCATATAGCAAAAGTTGAACATGGCCTGAGATACAGTTCCTACCAAAAGACAAGACAGCAATCCCCTGCGGCTGATTTTAAACAGCCCGAGGCCCCGCCCTTTAACGAGAAGCACTAAAAAAAGCATGGTGGCAGACGCCAGCGTCCTGTAAAAAGCGACCTGGCCTGCCGGCATGCCTTCACGAGCCATAATAGTGGAGAACAGTCCTATTGTCCCCCAAAGGGCTCCTGCTGCAAGTATTAACAAATATCCGAGATTAGATTCATTCTTGAGCATATGGACATTGTATCATGACGGGAGTATTGCTTTAACAATAAAATCTGTTCCGTCACTTGTCTCTGCTGTGATCTTGCCACCACAGGCTGTGACTATGGCGTTTGCCATAGAAAGCCCTATACCGTAGCCACCGGTCTCTGAGTTTCGAGACTCATCCATCCTGTAAAATCTGTCAAACACATGCCCAATATCCTCTTTGTTTATCTGTTCCCTTGTCTTGTTAGAGATCTCCAGCAAGTTATTCTTACCGTCACGACGAAGGCTCAGCCTGATAGGCTCATCTGTAGTCGAATACTTCACTGCATTTTCCATCAGTATCGAGAGCAGTTTTTCGATTTCCTTGACATCAGCTTTCACATTCAGCATAGGCTCAATATTCGACTCGATTGATTTGCCGTTATCCTTAGCCAGAGCTCCGAACGAAGTCACCGCCTCTTCTGCAAGCTCGGAAATAGGCACATCCGCTGCAATCGGCCTGGTATCTGCTTCCTCCATTTTAGAAAGGTATACCAAATCACTTGTGAGCCCCGCCAGTCTATCCACCTGATTTCCGATTTCCTTCAGGCTCTCATCCGTGCTCTCGGGATCGAGCTCGATTACGTCGAGATTGGCCTTAATAATCGCAAGCGGCGTCTTGATTTCATGACCGGCATCGGTTATAAAGCGCCTCTGCTTTTCGTAACTTTCGGCCACAGGCTTTACTATTCTGCCCGCAAAATATGTGATGATACCAAATACGAGTAGAAGGCCGGCAAGCGACATAAGTATGCTGGCTCTCAGGAAATCTCTGTATGAGTCGAGCACTCTTCCGCAGTCGAGAAATGTTATGACATCCTGTTCATCCTGACTGATAACAGAGTATCTGAATTCTCCGATAAAGCCGTGATCCACTGCTTGCGATAGCACCTTGCTTGCGTAGTCCTCGGCTTCAGAGCTGTCGACCGCGGCAATTCTATCCATCTTAGTCTGGACAATCTTTCCGTTTGAATCGCATGTGACGGTGAAAAATCTCGATTCCTCAGCCTCGTCCATAGTCATAAATCGACCGCCTTTGCCGCCCTTGCCGAAGAACATATCCTCTCTGCCGCCTCTTTCGAATGGCATGCCCCCTCCGGGGAAGCGCTCTTGGTTTTCTTCAATCACCTCAAGACGGACGTCGGCATCTCTGACGACTTCGTTGTAATTGATGATATTCATGCCTGCTACTATCGCCGCTAGCAGCAAAGTCAGGGATATCATAGCCAGCGTTATGAACTTGGTTTTCAGCCTTTTAATCAATCCTCTATCTCCAATTTATATCCGGCATTTCTGAGAGCCTTGATTTTGACATTCGCCCCTATCGCAGTAAGTTTCTTCCTGAGATACGAGATATATACCCACACGACATTGCTTTCGGTTTCCGTATCATATCCCCATATGTGATCCATAAATGTATCCACGGATATGACATTATCCGGAGCGGACATCAGCATCTCCATCATCTGAAATTCTTTATTTGCCAGAGTGACCCTGCCTGATTCAGTAGCCAGCTCATAATTATTACGATCCAGTGATAGGTTGCCGTAGCCTATCTTGGTGTCTACCACATTGTCCGATCTCGTAATCGCCCTGACAGCCGCCATAAGTTCCTTAGTATCAAAAGGCTTGGTGAGATAATAATTCGCACCGCTGTCGAGTCCCAGAACTTTATCGTCTATCTCAGACTTCGCAGTCAGCATCAGGACCGGCAAATTACTGCCGCTTTCCCTTAGTTTTTTCAGCACTGTGATGCCGTCGACTTTAGGCATCATGATATCGAGCACAGCAGCGTCGTAATTGCCACCGTCCAAATAGTCCAGAGCTTCCTCTCCGTCGTATACAGCATCTATTGAGTAATTATTCTTTTCGAATATCTTTACCAGGGCTTTAGATAAAGCCTTTTCATCTTCTGCAAGTAGAATCCTCATTGCCGTCTCCGTATTCTTTCTTTTCTAACCTATATTACACCATCGCAATTCTTAATTCGAGTATAAGAAGTCTTCCTTAAACAAAACTAAAACTAAAGGCTCCGATCTTTTGAAAATCGAAGCCTCCAGGATATGTAGTTATTTATCAGCTGCGCGCACTATGCTGTCGCACCGTGTTTGCCGTCATTTCGGTGAAGATTGTATTGCTCGTCGAAGTGAGCTCTGGTTCTCTTTCCGATGTATATAACTGCAGCTACCATGCAAAGCACTGCGATAAGTCCTGGGATGAATCCTGTGCCGAGATGCCCCTCAGTAAACAGAGTGCCAAGCTGGTAAATCAGGAATGCCACAGTGTAGCCTGTGCCGAGCTGCAGACCGATAGCGCCCCAGAGCCAAGCCTTGCTCTTCATCTCAGAATTCATAGCACCTATAGCCGCAAAGCATGGAGGCGTATAGAGGTTGAAGAAGAGATATGCAAGCGCTGTGACTGAAGTCAGTCCCATAGCCATAGCGACGTTGTTTGCACCGCCTGTCAGCTCGAGCTCCTCAACATCGATGAACGCCGTGAGTCCATATACAACAGCCAGCGTACCAACTACGTTCTCTTTAGCAATAAATCCCGTGATTGCCGCAGCAGCGAGCTGCCAAACTCCAAATCCCAGAGGAATCAGCAGTATGGCAAACGGCGATGCAATCGATGCGAGTATGGAGGTGTTTTCAGCTCCTTCTTCCACTACGTTGAAACTCCAGTCGAAGCTCTGCATCACCTGCACTACGGTGTTACAAATCAGGATGATGGTTGCCGCTTTAATGATATAGGCCTTAGCACGCTCCATCATTGACTTGAACGCGAACTTCAGACTAGGCGTCTTCCACTTAGGAAGCTCCATGATGAAGAATGACTCTCTGTATTTATATCCCGTGATGTACTTGATCAAAAGCGCACCGAGGAATATGAGGACGAGTCCGAAGAAATAGCTCAGAGTACTTACCCAGCCTGCGCCTGAGAAAAATGCTCCTGCGAAAAGAGCAATAACCGGTATCTTAGCTCCGCAAGGTATGAATGTTGCGAGCATTGAAGTCGCTCTTCTTTCTCTCTCGTCACGAATGGTTCTGCATGCCATGATGGCCGGGATGCCGCATCCCGTTCCGATTACAACAGGGATTACGGATTTGCCCGAAAGACCAACTCTTTTGAAGATTGGATCCATTACCACGCTTACTCTGGCCATATAGCCGCAGTCCTCAAGCAGGGCAATCAGGAAGTACATTACCATTACAAGTGGCAGGAATCCGACTACTGCTCCGACGCCGCCGACTATACCATCAGCGAGAAGGGCTGAGAGAATTGCAGGGCTCTCTTCGAGGCTACCGGCTACCCACTCCTGGAATGTCTCTATCCAGCCTACCAGCCAATCAGCAACCATTGGTCCGAGCCAGGCCTGGGAAACCCAGAATACGCAATACATAACTGCAGCGAATATAAGTATTCCTGCAATAGGATTTGTCAGTACGGAGTCAGCCTTATCCGAGCTCGTCGTCTCAGACGAAAGAATCTTTCTCTTCTCTACGCTCTCGACTATTTCGTTTACGAATTTATAGCGCTTCCTGTCCTCAGCATCAACTGCAGACTTATCCTGCAGATTTATATTTGCCTGCATATATGGGGCATTTTGAGTTCCGCCTGCAAGCTCGATAGCCTTTGTGATTACGTCAGAGAGACCTTTGCCCTCTGTTGAAGTTGTTTCAAATACAGGGCAGCCAAGTTTGTCCGAAAGTGCTTTTACGTCAATCTCAGTGCCTTCTTTGGCATTTATATCTGCTTTATTCAGCGCTACAACTACCGGAATTCCAAGCTCTAGCAGCTGCGATGTGAAGAAGAGCGATCTGCTGAGATTGGTTGCATCCACGATGTTTACTATCGCATCCGGATTAGCCGTCCTGACGTACTCGCTCGTGATGCTCTCCTCCGGTGTAAACGGAGACATTGAATAAGCACCCGGAAGGTCCACTGCGATTACTTCGCGTCCGCCCGCATACTCGTCCTTAATCTTATATTCCTTAGTTCCTACGGTAACTCCTCCCCAGTTTCCGACCTTTTCGCTTCTGCCCGTGAGGGCATTGTACATTGTGGTCTTGCCGCTGTTAGGGTTGCCGGCAAATGCAATTCTCATTTAAAGCTTCTCCTTTCCCTTTTACACCATAATGGCCTCGGACAATAATTCATCGAGATTGTATCTTCCGTCTTTAATAGCGACGATACAGCTCTTTTTCTTCTTTGAAATCAAAGTGATGGGCTCACCTTCATAGCAACCCAAACGAAAAAGAAATGAGTTCATGTCCTCATCTGAAGTGTTGATTTCCTTAACCGTATAAGTCATGCCCGGTTCAGCATCCAGCAATGCCATTTTTTCCTCCATCTTTTCACCATTATGAAATTAAATTGCAGTAAGTTATACTTCCTTAATTAAGTTATTTTTCGCTAACTCTTAAGCATTATAGTTAGATATTATTAACTTGTCAATACTCCGCGTGACAAAACACTGCAGCATTTTTCCATGCTGCAGTGCTAAACTTTTTCTCTATTTTTTAGTACTATTCGAGAACTGTCTTTATCTCCATTGCTTGTCCGCTTCTCTCAATCCATACTGCGACAGTGTCACCTGCTTTGTGAGAATTCAGAGCGCTTACTAACTCACTGCTTGATGAGATTTTAGTTCCGTCGAGGGAAGTTATTTTATCTCCTTCTTGGAATCCTGCCTTTTTAGCATTTTCTCCTGTAACTTGACTTACAAGCACGCCTGAATCTTCCTTGATGACTATACCAATCGATGCTTTAGACTGCTGCGTAGCATTTGAGTTATCCTGAGCATTTCCCGGTTTGCTCTTTCCTTGCATGCCGGGTGCAGAATTGAAATTTTGATCACCTCCCGGAGCCATCATTCCTCCTCTGCCGCCTTTGTATCCTCTTCCTCCATTATCAAAGAATTGCTCACTTTGTGACCCGGGAGTCTCATTTGGCGCATAGGCAAGACTCTTGTTAGATTTTGCAAAGGCTGCCATTATCCCTGCACTCAGTGCCGCGTTCAGCAACACAGCTACAGCCAGAGCTGTCGCCATGAACTTTCTGCTCACTGCTCTATCAAACCACTTTTCCATCGAAATTTCATCCGGCTTTTCGTCCTTAGATTCAATTGTCTCTTTTTCTTCCTCAAGTACAAAATCGTTTTCTTTTAGCTCTTCTTTAATATCTTCATTGAGTTTTTCATTTAGTTCTTCTTTAATTTCGTTTTCATTATTCATAGTTCTGTCCTCCTTTATGCCTGGAGTATAGGACGACTTCCTTAAACAAACTTAAAACTGAAGGTGATAATGTCACGGAGCACATTTTTATCTCAGATTACAATATCTTTAAAGTAAATCCGCTGATTAGGAGAAAGGATTTTATATATGAAGAAGATTGTAATTGTTGGAGGCGTTGCCGGTGGCGCCACCGCAGCTGCCAGGCTTCGCAGGCTCGATGAAAAAGCAGAGATTATACTCATGGAGCGTGGAGATTATATCTCCTACGCCAATTGCGGACTTCCATATCACATCGGTGACGTCATAAAGTCACGCGATGCTCTTTTGGTGTCTACACCTGAAATGATGAAAAGTCGCTTCAATATAGATGTCAGAACAGGTAATGAAGTTACGGCAATTGACAGAAAAGGTAAAAGCGTGCACGTGAAGTGTAAGGATGGCAGCGAATATGATGAGTCTTACGACACTCTCGTTATATCAACAGGTTCATCTCCTCTTAAACCCAAAATCCCGGGAATTGAATCAGAGCTTATACAGACATTATGGACAGTGCCTGATACAGATCGTATTCGCAGCATAGCTATGGAAAGCGGAATCAAAACAGCGGCTGTTATAGGTGGCGGCTTCATAGGGCTTGAGGTCGCAGAAAATCTTCATGCTCTTGGACTGGAGACCACTCTTATAGAGGCTGCAGATCAAGTCATGCCACCAATTGACCACGAAATGGCAGAACTTCTGCATGAACATATCGAAGATAAAGGGGTTCATATGCATCTCTCGGACGGGGTAGCAGCCTTCGAAGAAATCGAAGAATCGGGACAGAAAAAGATTAAGATCAAGCTCCAAAGCGAAGCAGAAGTCGTTACCGAGTTCGTAGTTCTGTCAATCGGCCTCAGGCCTAACAGCGAGCTAGCCCGCGAGGCCGGTCTAAAGCTAAATGAACGAGGCGGCGTAGTCGTAGACGGCATGATGAGAACCAATGACAAAAACATCTACGCACTTGGTGACATTGCCGAAATCGAAGACTTTACGACTAAGGACAGAATGCAATACCAGCTTGCCGGACCTGCTAACAAGGAAGGTCGCATAGTCGCTAACAACATTATGGGTGCCAAGGAAGAGTACGAAGGTACTCAGGGTACGTCTATTGCCAAGGTATTCGACCTTGCCATCGGTATGACCGGAAAGAGCGAAAAAGCTCTTATAGCCTCCGGTATGAAGCGCGGTGTAGACTACGATTATGTAATCATTACGCAAAATCATCATGCAGGATACTATCCGGGTGCACAGCCTCTCATTATCAAAGTCATTTTCACTCCTGACGGAGAGAAGATACTCGGTGCTCAGATAGTCGGTGCAGAAGGCGTAGATAAGAGAATCGATGTTATCTCCGTAGCAGCCAGGCTCGGCGCC
>CACWIO010000074.1 GCA_902760855.1 uncultured Eubacteriales bacterium | reverse complement strand
TACTCAGGCGAGGCAGGCTGACCCACGCGAAGATTAAGGAATATCTGATCAAGCAGCACGGCGCCAATGGAGAGGAGATGTATAACAAACTCATAATCGATGATTATGACATGGTAGACAGATCGCTTGACAGCCTGGCGGTGAGGGTGTCGAGGAAGTTCGACCCCGGTTACCAGGAGAAGAGGGAGCGAGAGATACTGGAGCTTAAACAGGAGAAGAGGCTCAAACAAAAGATGGATAAGATAATCGAATCCAGGATGGAGCAGATCTCAAGATATGAGGAAAGAGAAGACTGATTCTGAGGAAGAGTAAGAGCTGAAGATACAAGGAGGGTAGATATGCTGGTAAAGTACATAGGGCATTCATGTTTTAAAATCAGGGACGATGAGACGGGATACTCAATCGTGCTGGATCCGTACAGGGCAGGCTCCGTAAACGGATATCATGACATAGTAGATGCGGCGAGCGAAGTTCTCTGTTCGCATGAGCACGACGATCATCACGGGACAGAATGCATCAAAATCGAGCCTAAGGATGAGAGCCCGTTCGAAGTGACATGGGTGGACAGCTATCATGACCCGGAGCATGGCGCTCTGAGAGGTCCTGACAGAATTCACATCATTACGCATAAGAAGACGGGAGAAAAGCTCGTGCACTACGGTGATGTAGGAGAGATTTTGGATGAACTTCTGAGGGATGAGAATCTCGCTAAGCTAAAGGATGCGGACATCGCACTGGTCCCTTGCGGAGGAGTGTATACCTACGACAGATTCCAGGCGCTCGAGCTCATAGAGCGCACGACGCCTAAGCTCGTAATCCCTATGCATTTCAGATCCGAGCAGCTCGGATTCGATTTCCCGCATATAGACAGCATAGAGATGTTCCTTGACGAGGCTGCCAAGAAGGGATATCAGATTAACGTGGGCCAGGTTTGTTTCGCAGATAATGCACAAATCGACGAAAAATGTGATATACTCGCGCTTAGGCCACAGAATGTGTAGTGAGTTCTGGGGTGACGCGATAATATAAAAATATTAAATGCATAAATCTTTAAGGAGGAACTGTAACAATGAAAGGTTTTATGACGGAATTCAAAGAATTCATCAACAAAGGTAATGTAATGGATCTCGCTGTTGGTATGATCATCGCCGGAGCATTCGGAAAGATCGTAGCATCTCTCGTAGAGAACATCCTGATGCCTATCGTAGGCATGCTGCTCGGCGGAGTAGATTTCGCAAAGCTGTCCGTAACAGTAGGTGATGCATCCATCGTATACGGAGCATTCATCCAGGCCATCATCGACTTCCTGGTCATCGCACTCGTAATCTTCATCATCGTTAAGAACATCAACAAGATGAAGAAAGAAGAGGTCGCAGAGGAAGAGCCTGAAGAGACTCCTGCAGACATCGCACTTCTCACAGAGATCAGAGATCTTCTCAAGAAGTAATCAGAATAAGCACTTCAAAAGGCAGCCGAGGCTGCCTTTTGTAATGCCTTGATTAGAAAAGCTTAGAGTGCGCGGAATCTTACGATGCAGTCGCAGTTGAAGGCTTCTGTGCCTGCCTTAACGTCTGCGATGAAGTATCCGAACTCGCCTCTCTTGGCGCCTGCGAATCCAAGCAGATTATCTCCGTAGAAGCCCTTGATCTTCTCTTCGACTTCGGCCTGCTCTTTATCGCATTTAACGAAGAAGCAATGTCTGTCGGAACCGACAGCTCTGTCGAGAATTACTCTTCCGAGAATGTTTACGGAGTTTACGATGTTACCGTTCTCGAGGTAATCCATGAGCTGATCTGTAGCCATGATAGCGCAGTTCTCCTCAGCCTCTGCTGTGGAAGCACCGAGATGCGGTGTAGCTACGATGCCTTTCTTGCCAATGTACTCAGGCTCGAGAAGGTCTGTCATGTACTTTCTCATCTTGCCGCTCTCGAGAGCCTCAACTACGTCATCTACTACGATGAGATCAGGTCTCGCATAATTCATGAAGATAACGCCGTCCTTCATCTTGGAGATGAGATCCTTATTGATCATGCCCTTAGTTGTAGGGAGTGACGGAACATGGATAGTGATGAAATCGCAATCCGGAATCATATCTTCGATCTCGTCGAGGAATTTTACATCAGCTGTCAGGCAAGGATGTGGTGCAAACGGCTCATATCCGAGAACCTTCATGCCGAGTGCTTCAGCAGCGTTGGCAATCTTAGCTCCGATAGCTCCGACTCCGATAACGCCGAGAGTCTTACCCTTAATCTCTGATCCGGCAAACTGCTTCTTACCCTTTTCAACTTCACCGGCAACGTCTCCGCTGAGAGTCTGTCCCCATGCAATGCCTTCGTAGATATTACGAGCACCCATGATCATGCCTGCTACGGCAAGCTCTGTTACTGCGTTTGAGTTAGCGCCCGGTGTGTTGAATACAACGATGCCCTTGTCTGAACATTTGTCGAGAGGGATGTTGTTGACGCCTGCTCCGGCTCTTCCTACTGCGAGAAGCTCATCGGACAGCTCCATGTCATGCATCTTGAAAGATCTGAGGATGATGCCCTGAGCCTTATCTACATCTTCCGTAAGAGCGAACTTATCAGTGAGTCTGCTGAGTCCTTTATCGGAGATGTTGTTTAGAGTACCGATTAAATATTTATCCATTATGTCCTCCGCTAAAAAAATATTTTTGATAAAAATGTACGCTGTTTTTCGGGATATGAATAAAATCCCGCTCGTTCGAAGTATAACACCCGAGACATGAATTATTCAAGACGGGAAAAGGACTGAAAACATTAAAAAACATATTGAAGAATAGACGCTAAAAACTCTCAAAAAACAAGAAATACAAGTTGAAACATTGACAAAAATGTGCATACTATTATATGTAGCGAAATTTGGATTTCCAAAAAATTTTTTATCTAATATGGGAGGTAAATTAATGGCAAATATTGATCTGACAAAATACGGTATTACAGGTGTAACAGAAATCGTTCACAACCCGTCGTTCGAGATGCTCTTCGATGAGGAGATGAAGAGCGATCTTACAGGATTCGACAAGGGTCAGCTGACAGAGCTGGATGCCGTAAACGTAATGACAGGTATCTATACAGGACGTTCACCTCAGGACAAGTACATCGTAATGGATGACAACTCCAGAGATACAGTTTGGTGGACAACTGAAGCATACAAGAATGACAATCATCCTATGACAGAAGAGACATGGGCTAAGATAAAGCAGCTCACAATTGATGAGCTCTGCAACAAGAGACTCTTTGTAGTTGATGCATTCTGCGGAACTAACCCGGATACACGTATGGCTATCAGATTCATCGTAGAGGTAGCTTGGCAGGCACACTTCGTAAAGAACATGTTCATCATCCCAACAGATGAGGAACTCGAAAGCTTCGAGCCTGACTTCATCGTATACAACGCATCCAAGGCTAAGGTTGACAACTATGAGGACCTCGGACTCAACAGTGACACATGCGTAGCTTTCAATATCACAAGCCGCGAACAGTGCATCCTTAACACATGGTACGGCGGAGAGATGAAGAAGGGTATGTTCTCAATGATGAACTACTATCTGCCGCTCAAAGGCATCGCTTCCATGCACTGCTCAGCTAACACAGATATGGAAGGAAAGAACACAGCTATCTTCTTCGGACTTTCCGGAACAGGTAAGACAACTCTTTCCACAGATCCTAAGAGACTTCTCATCGGTGACGACGAGCACGGTTGGGATGATGAAGGCGTATTCAACTTCGAGGGCGGATGCTACGCTAAGGTAATCAACCTCGATAAGGAGTCAGAGCCTGACATCTACAACGCAATCAAGAGAAACGCACTTCTCGAGAACGTAACAGTTGACGCAGACGGCAAGATTGACTTCGCAGACAAGAGCGTTACAGAGAATACAAGAGTTTCATATCCTATCGACCACATCGATAAGATTGCCCTGAAGGTTAACGGCAAATCCGCAGGCCCTGAGGCTAAGAACGTAATCTTCCTCTCGGCTGACGCGTTCGGAGTGCTTCCACCGGTATCAATTCTTACACCGGAGCAGACTCAGTACTACTTCCTCTCAGGATTCACAGCTAAGCTTGCAGGAACAGAGAGAGGAATCACAGAGCCTACACCTACATTCTCGGCTTGCTTCGGACAGGCATTCCTCGAGCTTCACCCAACAAAGTATGCTGAGGAACTCGTAAAGAGAATGGAGAAGAGCGGAGCTAAGGCTTACCTCGTTAACACAGGCTGGAACGGCAGCGGCAAGAGAATCTCCATCAAGGATACAAGAGGCATCATCGATGCTATCCTGAACGGCGATGTACTGAATGCACCTACCAAGAAGATTCCGTACTTCGATTTCGAGGTACCTACAGAGCTTCCTGGCGTAGACCCTGCAATCCTCGATCCTAGAGACACTTATGCAGACACATCAGAGTGGGAAGAGAAGGCTAAAGACCTCGCAGGCAGATTCGTTGCCAACTTCGCTAAGTACACAAGCAATGATGCAGGAAAGGCTCTCGTAGCAGCAGGTCCACAGCTGTAAAAACTTTGTTAATTACTTCACAGAAGCGACACGCAAGTGGAGTATAATTATTACAACAAACTAATTATCTTATGTAACGGAGGTATATACCAATGGCTGAAGAATATCGTGTACTAAATTTCTCTGCCGGTCCATCAGTGCTCCCTGAGCCGGTTCTCAGAAAATGCGCTGACGAGATGCTCAACTACAACGGAACAGGTGAAGGCGTAATGGAAATGAGCCACAGATCACCTGAGTATCAGCAGATCATCGATGACGCTGAGGCTAATCTGCGCAAGCTGATGAACATTCCTGATGACTACTACGTACTCTTCCTTCAGGGCGGAGCTACACTGCAGTTCTCAATGATTCCTATCAACCTGATGACAGGATCAAAGAAGGCTGACTACATAGTAGCAGGTCAGTGGGGACAGAAGGCTTGGGAAGAGGCTTGCAAGTTCGGTGATGCAAGATGCGTTGCGAGCTCCAAAGAGGATAAGTACTCATACATTCCTAAGGTAACTAAGGATGACATCAGACCTGATGTAGACTATGTCTATATTTGCTACAACAACACCGTATTCGGAACTCATTACAATGAGATGCCTGATTTCGGCGATCACATGGTAGTAGCAGATATGTCATCATGCATCCTCTCAGAGGAAGTTGATGTTTCCAAATTCGGAGTTATCTACGGTGGTGCACAGAAGAACATCGCTCCTGCAGGACTCACTCTCGTAATCATCAGAAAGGATCTTGTAGGAAAGGCACCTGAAGGAACACCTCTCTATCTCGACTATAAGATTCATGCTGAGAACGGATCAATGTACAACACACCTCCTAGCTACACAATCTACGTAGCAGGCGAAGTATTCAAGTATCTCCTCGAGAACGGCGGCGTTAAGGCTATGCACGAGAAGAACGTTCGCAAGGCTAATAAGCTTTACGATTACATCGATGCTTCCAAGCTCTACAAGGGCACAGTAGCTAAGGAAGACAGATCTCTCATGAACGTCACATTCGTTACGGGAGATGAAGAACTTGATAAGAAGTTTGTTGAAGGTGCCAAGGAAAGAGGCATGATCAACCTCAAGGGACACAGAATCGTAGGCGGATGCAGAGCTTCCATCTACAACGCATTCCCTGAAGAGGGCGTAGACAAGCTGATCGAGTACATGAAGGAATTCGAAGCTGAGAATGCCTAGGTAGGAAATTGCAAAGTGTTCAATAGACTGAATGCAAAGCGAATAAAAACTCTGGTGGTGGCCATCATATCAGTTATGCTGATGCTGGTGTCCACCATCAGTTTTAATGTTCAAGCTGCAGGAAACAGCGACACAGCCAAGTTGCTGGCAAGCTATAATATCAGCTCGTCATCATATATCGTAATGTCGGGATCCACCAGCGAAGTGGTGATAGAAAAGCACGCGGAGAGGAAGATGCAGCCGGGGGCGGTTGCCATGCTGCTCAATGCCATGGTGGCGCTCGATCACATCAGAAGCGATGAGGAATACGAGAATGTGATGGACGTTACTGAGAAGCTTGCCTCGCTCGGAAACACCTATGTGCAGGGGGAGTCCATCAAGGTGGGCGACCTTTTGAATGCGGTGCTGATAGGCGGTGACATGCAGTCGGCAGATATACTTGCCAAGTACATATCCGGTAACAGAGCGAATTTCGTCAAGGATATGAATATAAAGGTCCAGGAGCTCAGGCTTATGGACACCCAATTCGACAATCCGAGCGGAGCATACAGCCCGCAGCAATATACAACTGCGGCTGATGCGGCGGTTATAATGCAGGCCGCTCTGAGATATGAAGAGATTAAAGAGGCTTTCACCGAGAGCACAACAACGGTGACGGCCTTTACTAAGGATAACAGCAGGAAGATTCACTTCGCGGCAAGCAGCCCTCTGCTCGGAGTATATAAAGACGGGCTCGGCGGAATTAAGAGCACGCTGGGAGAGCCTGCCAATAATTCGCAGTACCTCGCTGCGGCGGAGAAAGACGCCATGCAGTTCATAGTCGTTTTGATGGACTCGAACGACTCAAGCATAGCTAACGAAGCTACTAAGCTGCTCGACTACGCGTCGACTATTGCGACAAGAGATGAGGTAGTGCAGGCAGATAAGATAGCGGGATATGCGCTGGTTAGAGGCGGAGAGAAGGTCAGGGTGCCTGCGTATACGGAGACTAAGGGATTTGCCTATGTACCTCCGGAAGGAAGCAAGGAACTCGTTGAGACAGAGACGGTTATATTCGATGGGATTACAGCTCCTCTCGATGCAGGATCTAAGGTTGGTGAATTCAGGATTTATGTGGCTGACGAGCTGAAGGGCACCGTCGACCTCGTTACGAAGGAGAAGATAGAGAAAGGCTGGCCGCCTTCTTTGATATATATTTCAAATACCGTGAGCATAGTGCTGGCATCTGTGCTGGCTCTGGCTCTGCTTTTGGCGCTTAGGATATTGTACGTCAAGCATAAGCGCAAGAAGATGAGGGAACTTAATCGCAGGCTCCAGATACGCGAAATGGCCCTGAGGCAGATGGAGATTGATGAGGACAGAAAGCGCAGGAACTGGACGTATGGCGGCAATTATGAAGCCGAGGACTTCGGGCCGAGGACTTCAGATATTAGAAGGGAAACTCTGGGGCGAGATCCGGATAATGACTAGGGAAGGAGAGAGCAGTGTTCGTCATCGAAGATGAACTGAAAAAACTCCCGACCACTCCCGGCGTGTACATGCATAAGGACAGCCTGGGTGAGGTTATATATGTCGGCAAGGCGGTGAATCTCAGAAACCGCGTGAGAAGCTATTTCAGAAAGCAGTCGCAGGCCGATCCTAAGGTGAGAGCTATGGTCTCCAATATAGCTGAGTTCGAATACATCAGCTGCAGCTCGGAGATGGAAGCTCTTATTTTGGAATGCAATCTAATAAAGAAATACCTGCCGAGGTATAACATACTGCTCAAGGATGACAAATCCTATCCTTATATAGTCGTGTCCACAGCGGAGGATTATCCGAGGGTGTACAGCACGAGGCGCATGAAGAGGGACGGCAATCGCTACTTCGGTCCATACACCGACGCCGGGGCTGTCAGACGCATAGTCGACATGGTAGACGAGATGTACCATTTCAAGAAATGCAGGCAGCAGGAGTTCAGAAAAGGCGTGAGGCCTTGCCTGAATTATCATATAGGCAAATGCCCCGGAATTTGCATAGGAGAAGCCGACAGAGAAGAGTACATGAGCTCTATTTCTGAAGTGCTGGATATACTCGGTGGCAGGTCCAATGCTGCCATGAAGAGGCTCGAGGCGAGCATGAACGAGCACTCAGAAAAGATGGAGTATGAAGAGGCTGCAAAGTGCAGGGATAATATCCGCGCACTCGAGGCGATAGGAGAGACTCAAAGGGCAACGCTGCAGGGCGAGAGGGACATGGATGTTCTTATACCTGTCATATCTCATAAGACCAGCGTGGTGGCTCAGTATAAGGTAAGGGAAGGCAAGCTCGCGGGCCGCGAGATCACATATATAAGGGGTGAGCTCGCAGGCGCTGCCGGAAGCGGCAGCGGAGCCGAGCTGCTCGCGTCCTTCATTAAGCAGCATTATCCCGAGCTCTCGGCTCTCCCGCGAGAGATACTCCTTCCAATGCACATAGAGGATGAGGAGCTCATAGAGGGAATGCTCGATTCGGTAAATTCATCAAATGCAGAAGCCGGCTCGGACAAGATGCACAGGACCAAGATAAATGTGCCGGAAAGAGGAGAGAAGAAGGCCATAGTAAAGATGGCATCGGAGGACTCTGTTAAGCTGGCAGGATCTCTTGATGAGAAGGCAGAGCGTGAGATAGAAAGGCGCGATGCTCTAAAGGCTGAGATTGCCAAGATAATTGAATATGCCGCCTCGATAAGCGGCAATGCACCTCTCTTAATTCCGGAAGGCGATGACAGAGAATACAGAATAGAGGCCT
>CACWIO010000073.1 GCA_902760855.1 uncultured Eubacteriales bacterium | reverse complement strand
CAGATACCAAGCGTGATGATTGGAACAGGAAGATCAAGTTCACCATCACCAACACTTTGGAAATCAATGAGACTCAGGTAATTGTACAGAAGAAGTGGGATGATGATGACGATCAGGATCGCAAGAGACCTAAGGATATTACTGTCAAAGTCGAAGCTGACGGTTGGGACGGTAAGGATATCGACGGTAATACAGTCGAAGATATCAAGCTGAGTGATGACAACAACTGGAAGTCAGCGTGGAAGAAACTGCCTAAGGCTGATTCAACCGGCAAGGCTTATGACTACGAGGTAACTGAGACAGGCGTTCCGACGGATTACACAGTTACGGTTGAGTACCAGAGCAAGAAAGATGCCAGCTGGCATGAGACCAAGCCTACTGATTGGAACAATAAGGTTAAGATTACCAATAGCTACAAGCCTGGTAAGATTAAGGTCGAAGTCAGAAAGAAATGGAGCGATCCAATCACAATGACAGATGCTGAGAAGATTGCACGCCACAGCGATGTAATCGTACATCTCTACGGATTCAAGGAGAACGAGGTCGTCTACTATGCAGGCAGCAAGAAGATCGAGATGAAAGATGACGGCGAGCCTAAGAACGTAGCTGAGTTCGAAGTTCCGAAGAGACACTTCAGCACTGATGATCTCACTTGGAAGGTAGTCGAGGATCCGGTATTCGGATACACGAGTACGGTAAGCGATGTCAAGCCGAGTGGTGCGGAAGGAGTCTATGAGGCTGAGGTAACCAATACTTATGCTGAGCCTGTGACTGAGGTTACGGCCACTAAGAATTGGGATGACGACAAGGACAAAGACGGCACGCCAGATGACGGCAAGCGTCCTGATAAAGTCTACTTCCAGCTCTGGGCTAAGAAGACCAATAAGACTGATACTACTCAGACCGAGGTTGTCCTGGTTGATACTCAGGAAGTCGGAGCTTCTGAGTCATGGAAGTATACTTGGAGCAATCTCCCGATCTCTGAGGAGATTGAGACGAGCACTGAGGATCGCACTCGCATTGAGTACGTGACTAAGTATCAGAATATCGATAATGAGTCAGATATTATCGAGGAATCAGAATATATCGTCCTTGCAGCAACCGGACCGCTGAAGAGCGATTACGATGAGGTAATTAAGTATCAGAGCAATGAGACTCCGTCAACTGTGATTAGTAAAGAAGAGTATGAGGAGATTGTTGCTAATGAGCCGGGAGAGGCTGCTAACTATACCGATATCAAGGTCTATGTAAGCAAGGCTGATGGCAGCGAGATGTCTGAGATCGACTACAAAAAACTGCCTGACAAGGCTAAGACCAATTACAAGGCCGTTCAGGTACCTGTTGAGAAGACTGAGGCAGGCGTTCCGGTAACTAAGGAATTCCCGATCCTCTACGTTGTCAAGGAAGTATACAACGAGGATGATTTGGATGATACGAATCCGGTTCCGATAACTCTCGATGATGCTCATAACCTCGAGAAACTCCGTTACGAAAGGCCTATAGTCGAGGCTCTCAATCCAGGCGAGTTCAAAATTACAAACAGTAAAGAGCGCGAGACTATAGAGATTAAGGCCAGGAAGGTTTGGAACGATGCAGACAACGCAGACCGCGTAAGACCGGATCACGTCGTATTCGTAGTCAAGGGAACTCCGGCCGGTAGCAGCACTGCAACGGTTGAGGAGCGCGCCACTATCACGAATAATGATGATGGATGGACTGATGGCACATTCCATACGTTTACTTTGCCGAAGTATGATAATGGTAAAGAGATTAAATACAAGCTTTACGAGCTTGACCATACGGGAACGCATGAGCTCGATGGCACTGACGGAAATGATGCTTTCTCTGAAGCATATCGTGTTACTATCACGGGAACAGGCTCAGATACGGATCCGTATGTAGTGACAAACAGCCATGCTGCAGGTGGACTGGTCAGAGTCAAGGCTACTAAGGTCTGGGTCGGTGATGAGGCAGATAAGTCCGATCGTAAGGACGTAACATTTAAGCTTGTTAAAGTCTACGAGAATGAGGTCAGCGGTCCGAGACACATCGTAGCCGGACAAGACAGGGTAGTTGCGACAGGTGAAGACCACGATAAAGAGATGTCTACTATCTGGTATGATTTGCCGACTGTTGAGGATGGCGAGGACGTCTACTACACAATAGAAGAGGATCCTATCGAGCATTACACTACTGTGGTAAGCAATACGGATGAGACTTATGTCGCACTCACTGCTGATGAGATTGCCGCTATGACTGATCCTGTTCCGAAGGATCTCGGTTGGTACGAGAAGAAAGGCGAGGACGAGCATGTGCGTACAGAGGATACCACTGTAAATCCGAACAAGACATACTATATTATCCAGCTTGAGATTACTGTCACCAATACCAAGGGTGAGATTCCGAACAGGGCTGATGTAATCTATGTCGATCCGCTGAACAAGGCGGGTGCTGCCGGCAAGGACAAGATGATTGTTAAGTCCACCAGCTACAGGACAGTTGAAGAAGCCAAGGCGGCTGCTACCAACAAGACGAATCCTCCGAAGGATCCGTCCCATGAGGGTAAGAAGTTCCTCGGTTGGGCACTCAACTGGGATGAGAATGACAACTACGTACTCGTGGCCATGTACAGCGACAAGCCGAAGCCTGTTGCACCTGTGGTCAGCTACATCGATCCTTACAGCGGCAAGGCCATACTTGTCAGCAAGATTACTAATGACAAGACCACAGTGCTCCAGCCACCTGCGCCAAAGCATGACAACATGGTATTTGACAAGTGGGAGGAGATTGTCGACACTGCGGGTAATACAATGTACATTGCTACATTCAAGTGCGACTGCTCTAATGGCAGTGTGAGTCCGAAGAGCGTGGACAAGTCCAATGTCGATACCGGAGACAACAACGATCTCTACATCTGGATATGGATGCTCATGATGGCGGCAGCGGCATTCGTTGCGACAGCTATGGCGAGAAACAGAGATCTCTACGGCGCATTTGGCAGGACTGATGACTACAAGCCGAAACACTAATGAATCTTCGCGGATACGCGAATGACGCAAAATGACAAGACCGGAGCTCCGAGCGGGGCTCCGGTTTTTCGCACAGAAAAATAGTGTCACCGACGGTGACACTATTTGTTAAAGTGCTATTTGAGTTTGAGGGCGGCGTCGAGTATGCGCTCTGCGGTCTCGAGTTTGGAGAGGCAGCCGAGCTCGGTGGTCTCGTCCTTGGTGATGATGGTGACCACGTTGGTGTCTCCTGCAAAGCCGGCGCCTTTGGTGCGGAGACTGTTGGCGCAGATCATGTCGAGATTCTTTTTCTCGAGCTTGGCCTTGGCGTTCTTGAGGAGATCTTCAGTCTCCATGGCGAAGCCGCATATGATCTGGCCTTTCTTCTTATTCTGACCGATTTCGGCAAGTATATCTTTGGTCGGCTTGAGCTCGATGCTCATGCCGGCTTTTTGTTTGCTGTCTTTTTTGATCTTGTGGTCTGCAGTGGTTTTCGGTGTGAAGTCTGCGACTGCCGCTGCCTTAAATACCATGTCTGCTTTCTTGGCATACTTGGCCACTGCTTTATACATATCCTCTGCGGATTTTACGTCTACGCGCACGACTCCTTCCGGGGTATCGAGAGCTGTCTGACCGCTGACGAGGGTGACTTCGGCGCCTCGGAGGGCTGCTGCGTGCGCTATGGCGTAGCCCATCTTACCGCTGGAGTGATTGGTGATATAGCGCACGGGGTCTATCGGCTCCTGTGTCGGGCCTGCGGTGACGAGCACCGATAGACCCTGCATGTCCTTCTCATGCGCGATTTCCAGAAGGACATGCTGCAGCAGCTCAGACGGCTCAGGCATCTTACCTTTACCCTCGTCTCCGCAAGCGAGCATTCCCTCTGCCGGCTCTATTATCTTCCAACCGTAGTCTTTTATCTTTGCGAGATTATCCTGAGTCGCAGGATTCTCGTACATTGCTGTGTTCATTGCAGGCGCTGCGAGCTTAGGACACTTAGCGGCGAGGACTACTGTGATGAGCATGTCGTCAGCAATTCCATGCGCAGCCTTAGCGATGAAGTTCGCTGTCGCAGGCGCCACGATGATAAGATCCGCAGCCTTAGCCAGGGAGATATGCTTTACATCATACTCGAAATTGCGGTCGAACATCCCGTCTCTGCCAACGATGCATCTGTTGTTACTCAGTGTCTCGAAGGTGAGGGGAGCGATGAACTCCGCAGCATTTTGCGTCATGATAACATGCACCTCGGCGCCTTGCTTTTTAAGCGCGCTTACGAGGCTTGCCGTCTTATATGCCGCTATTCCGCCGGTCACGCCGACTACAACTGTCTTACCGCTCAGCATGATTCATCCTTTCACTACGCTTTCGCGCCTGAACGTTCTTTTGCAGGCTAATTTTACCACATTGCTATACCCGAAAGGGTATACTTAACGCATTTTTAGGCAGTTTTATACCCGAAAGGGTATAGCGCAAAAGCGGTAATTGTAATATGCTTAAGGCATGAAAAAGGCAATTGTGGCAATGAGCGGAGGGGTTGATTCTTCGGTCGCAGCGTATCTCATGCAGCAGGCAGGATACGAGGTCAGCGGCGCGATGATGAAGCTCTTTGACAGCGATAGTACGGTCAATTTAGATGATGCGAATAGGATAGCGGATAAGCTCGGGATAGAGCTTAATCTCTTTGATATGCAAGATTCATTTAGGGATGAGGTAATAGACAAGTTCGTTGCGGCATATGAGAGGGGAGAGACTCCGAATCCTTGTGTCTTTTGTAATAAGCGATTGAAGTTCGATGAGCTGTATAATTTGGCAGCGGAGAAGCTGGGTGACGATTCAGCTGTTATAGCTACCGGGCACTATGCAGTGATTGAATACGACGAGGCTTCGGAAAGATACAAGCTCAGAAAGGCTGTAAATCCGGAGAAGGATCAGAGCTACGTGCTCTACAACTTGACGCAGAAGCAGCTCGCAAGGACTCAGTTCCCTCTGGGCGCTATGACAAAGGATGAGGTGCGCTCTATTGCTGAAGTGCAGGGCTTTGTGACTGCAAAGAAAAAGGACAGTCAGGACATTTGCTTCATACCTGATGGCGACTATGCCGGCTTTATCTGTGAATATACCGGGCGCGAGTATCCGCCTGGTGACTTTGTGGATGAGTCAGGTAATGTCATGGGAGAGCACAAGGGGATTATCAAGTATACGATAGGACAGAGGAAGGGCCTCGGGCTCGCACTTAAGAAGCCTGCTTACGTGCTCGAACTCGATACTGAGGGCAACCGAGTAATTCTCGGTGACAACGAGACTCTCTTTAAGCGCGAGCTTACGGCGCACGACTTTAATTGGGTGTCGATGGCGCCGCCGAGCGGCCCTTTCAGGGCCTCTGCCCGCATCAGATACAAACATCGCGAGGCTCCGGCTGAGGTAATGCCTATCGACGAGCCCGCTAGCGCCGGCGCGGACGCCGCAAGCAATCGCGTCCGCATCGTCTTCGACGAGCCTCAGCGCGCCATAACCCGCGGGCAGTCCGTAGTCCTCTACGACGGAGACTACGTGCTCGGCGGCGGCATTATAGATTGACCGCATCACTTAAGGGTGGCGGTCATTTGTTTTATTGAGAGTGCAATCATTAGTCTTTATATTCTGCTCTTCTCAAGGTATAATCAATATGCACGGCGCTTGCGCCGAAGATATCGCTTTTTTTAAGAAAAACGGAGAAAAAAAATGTTTGATAAACTCATCGAAAAAGTAAAAGCAGAGCCTAGAACAATGGTATTCAC
Organism: uncultured Eubacteriales bacterium; assembly: GCA_902760855.1. Taxonomy (GTDB): domain Bacteria; phylum Bacillota; class Clostridia; order Peptostreptococcales; family Anaerovoracaceae; genus Crickella. Next base: position 2,726 of record CACWIO010000073.1, on the reverse strand, counting down.
CGAAGGCCCTGACGCTCGCATCCTCGAGGCTGCAGCCCGCCTGCTCAAAGAAGAGCTCATGGGAGTAATCCTCGTAGGTAATGAAGCTGAGGTTAAGGATGCAGCTGCTAAGGGTGGCTTCGACATCAGCGGCGCTACAATCATGGATCCTGCCACATACGAAGGCATGGATGAGATGGTAACTGCAATGGTAGAGCTCAGAAAAGGTAAGATGACAGAGGAAGAGTGCAAAGAGGCGCTTTCCAAGGGCAACTACTTCGGCACCATGCTCGTTAAGATGGGCAAGGCTGATTGCCTCCTCGGCGGAGCTACATATTCCACAGCCGACACAATCCGTCCGGCCCTCCAGCTCGTAAAGACTAAACCGGGCGCTCATCTCGTAAGCTCCTGCTTCATCATGAGGCGTGATACAGGCGACGAGGCTCTTCGCACCATCGCAATGGGCGACTGCGCAGTTAACCTCGACTACACAGATAGCGTAGACAAGGACGGCAATGTCACACTCTCCGGTGCTCAGAAACTTGCTGAGGTTGCCGTTGAAATCGAGAAGTGCGCAAGGCTCTTCGGCATCGATCCTAAAGTAGCAATGCTTTCATTCTCAACTAAGGGCTCCGGCAAAGGCGGCACTGTCGCTCTCTCGCAGGAAGCTACAAAGATCGCTAAAGAGCTCAATCCGGACATGGCAATCGACGGCGAGATGCAGTTCGACGCTGCAGTATCTCCTACAGTCGGCCAGCTCAAGTTCCCTGGATCTGATGTTGCAGGCTATGCCAACACATTCGTATTCCCTCTGATTGAGGCAGGTAACATCGGCTACAAGATCGCGCAGAGACTCGGCGGATATGAGGCTTACGGCCCAATCCTCCTCGGACTCAATGCTCCGATCAACGACCTCTCAAGAGGATGCGACGCAGAGGAAGTATATAAGATGGCCATCATCACCGCCGCCCAGTAACTCGCATTTTTGCCCCTGGCTTTGTTGACTGCGTGCCTTCGGTGCTCACGTACGAGTAGAGTACGCTCCGCTCCTCAGTCACTTGTCGCCTCGCCAGGAACAAAAATCCTTCGTTACTTAAAGGAACAAAACTGCTTCGCTAATCTAAAGGAACATTAAGAATTTATTAAAAAAACATTTACAATAGATTAAAAAGAGAGTAGAATGTAAGCAGTTACAGATTGATTCTCATATAACAGTAAATTGAGTGCCAGAGAGCGAAAACGCCCTGAGGCACTCAATTTTTCTATGCGCGTTTGTTGTCGTCGACGAAGCGTTTGATCTTGGCGGTTGTGGTCTTTTCGAATTCGCGCTCGCGGACCACGAGGTGAGCGATTCGTTTGAACCTCGGGAGGTCGGAGTTGATCTTATCGACCTCCTGCTCGAGCAGAGCTTCGGCCTGCTCCGGAGTGAAGTCTGCTCCGAGCCGGTCCGCGAGCTCCTCAGCATCGAGCCTGACCGTCGCATGTATGCCGTCGAACTCAGTGCTTGTATCGTGCTCGCCGTCCCAGACCATGCACTCTGCTACTATAGGCAGAGCGAGCAGGTAGCTCTCAAGCTCCTCAGGGAAGACGTTCTTACCGTTAGGCGCGATGATTACATTCTTCTTGCGACCAGTGATGAATACGTAATTGTCTCTATCGAGGAAACCAATGTCTCCTGTGTGGAACCAGCCCTCATCATCGAGCACAGCCTTGGTGCTCTCAGGATCCTTGTAGTATCCCATCATGATGGTCGGGCCGCGGAAGCAAATCTCACCGATGCCGTTATCGTCGGCTCCGAGTATCTTGCACTCGGTGAACGGCAGCAGATGACCGGCTGATGCGTTCTTCATATATTTCCTCTTGACCGGATTAAGGGCAACTATAGGCGAGCACTCCGTCAGGCCGTAGCCCTGTATCGCGCGGAAGCCCACGTTGCAGAAGAAGTCGAGAATGGTACCGTCGATTCCGGCTCCTCCGGAGATCAGCGTGTGGAGCCTGCCGCCAAAAAGCGCCACTATGTCCTTAGTGACTGCTTTAGGCAGTTTGAGCTTAAAGCGCCTGGCCTCGCGGTTCATGATGAGGAATCTCTGGAAATTCTTCTCTCCGCCTTTCTCCTTAATCGCCTTAAGTATCTTGCTATAGAAATTCTCGATGATTACAGGTACCGACAGCATGATAGTCGGCTTAACTTCCTGTATGTCCTTCCTTATATACTTAAGTCCGCGGCAGAAGGCAATCGTCGCTCCGCTGTATACGCAGTCGAGGAAGGTGCCCGTGCATTCGTACGCGTGATGCATAGGAAGTATCGAGAAGCAAATGTCTTTAGGCCTGGCCTCCATCATGGTCTGGCAGAGCATAGCGTCCAGTATGAGGTTCCTCGTGCTCAGCATAACGCCCTTGGAGACTCCCGTCGTGCCGGAGGTGAAGAGTATCGCTGCAAGATCTGTATTTATGATCTGAGCATCGATATAGCTCCTGTCTCCGCTCTGCACCATCTTGCGGCCGACTTCTCTGAGGTGCCACCATGAGAGCAGCCCCTGATCCTTGTCCTCGTCTTCTTCCATGTCCGCATTGATGATGTATTTAAGGTGGGTATCTCCCGCAGCCTTAATGCTTTTGAACTTCTCGTAGTATTTGTTATTAACGGTGATGACAGCCTCGAGCTCGAGTACCGGAGCGGTGTATCTCGACGCCGCCTGAAGCACATAGTCGTTCTTCAGTCCCGAGACGCTCCAGCCCTCGGGCAG
>CACWIO010000072.1 GCA_902760855.1 uncultured Eubacteriales bacterium | reverse complement strand
CTCCGCAGCGCATCATGAATCTGTTTTGAATTGCCAGGACATCGAGCCCTGCTTTTTCGTTGCAATCCGCGGCATAGGCAATTCCCATAGCCTGTATATTTCTGTCATCCTTATCAAGCTCCGCCGGCAGATTCTCTCCTATTTGGCGTGCATAGCGCCTCGCAACAGGCTCAAGAAGCAGCACATCGAGCTTGTCTAAGTCTTCTTCGCTGAGATTGCCGCGTCTGAAATATACGACCTGTCCGCCTTCTTCCTCTCCGTTATCTGCCCTGTATGCACTTTCGAAACTTGTGCGCTCGGCCTCAGTCATGCTGCCCTTTAGCACCTCGAACTCGGACTCAAGTACAGCCTCAGGCAGTATGTGCTCTATACCTTTATTTTGTATGCCCGTATCGATGAGAGCCTGGGTGTATTGCGGCAAATTCATCTCGCAAAAAGCCTGTCCTGCCATAAGCAGCAGGACAAGCAATGCGGTTGCCTTATAATTCAGAACTGTCTTAAAGAGATTTCTCATCTGAAGTCCCCGGCTCGTCTACTTCCTTTCGATTTATTCCGTGTCGAATTCTTTATTTCTTGTCTTATCTATTCCGCCTGCATTTTCGATTACGCGAGCGATGTCCTCTATGCACTTAACCTCATAGATATTGGCTCTGTCTGCCTCGCGGAAGAACTCGTCTTCGAGAACTCTGTCAAAAAACGAGAGCAGGCCGTCGTAAAATCCGTCTATGTTGTAGAGCATAATAGGTTTATCTATGTCTCCGAGTTTGCCAAGCCTCTTCATGGCAGCCACCTCGGATATCTCATCGAGTGTGCCCGTGCCGCCCGGAAGTGCTATGAAGGCATCACCTAGTTCCATCATCTTCTCTCTTCTCTCGGACATGGTCTCAGGCACTATAAGCTCGCTGAGATCCTCTCTCGTCACTTCGGCAAGCACGAAGAAATTCGGAGTCACGCCTATTGCAGTGCCTCCGCATTTGATCGCACCGTCAGAGACGGCGCCCATCATGCCTCTGTCTCCGGCGCCATAGACCAGAGTGTGGCCGTTATTTGCGATCCACTCTCCGAGTTCCTCTGCCTTCCTTGCATATTCAGGATTGGCGCCCGGGAAGGCGCCGCAATAAACCGTTATATTCATTCTATTATCTCTGCTGTCTCCGCTTTAAATTACCGAACCGTTTCTGATGTCGTTAATCACATCCTCATTCAGCTCTTCCTTGTCCCACTCAGGATCGAAGAAAAGGTTGAGTCTTAGCTCGTTGGATATCTCCCTGAGGAGCTTGCACCCTGCGATTGAATTGCCTTGAGCATCAAGCGCCGGTCCGAAGACTCCTATGCCCGCTCTCTTGTCCGAAACCGAGAGAAGGCCACCGCCCACTCCGGACTTGGATGGGATTCCTACCTTTATGGCAAATGTCCCCGAGCCGTCGTACATGCCGCAAGTCAGCATCAGCGTCTTGACTATACGAGCCGTGCCTGACGACATATAGCGTTTGCCGTCGCTTGCCGACACTCCGTCGTTTGCCAGTTTGCGCCCGAGATTAGCGAGCGACTCGGCATTTACGCTCATCGAGCACATCTTGGTGTAGAACCTCAGCGTGTCCTCCACATCCGTCTGTATGATGCCCTTGCTCTGAAGGAGATAGGCGATTGATCTGTTACGCGAGCAGCTCTTCATCTCAGAGTCGAATACATCTTCGTTTAGCTCCACGCCCATATCCGAGCAGACATTTCTCGTATATCTCAGCATATCCTGGAATGACACCTCAGGAAGCAGCAGACCGCATACGGCGAGGGCCCCTGAGTTTATCAGCGGATTGTATGGCTTGGAATCGTTGACATCGAGCTCGACCAGAGAGTCGAAGGCTTCTCCCGAAGGCTCCATACCTACCTTCTTAAACACTTTTTTGCTTCCGCAAATTTCAAGCGCCACTATGAGCATGATGACCTTCGAAACCGACTGCATAGTGAATCTCACGTCGTAATCGCCGAGAGTGATCTTGTCTCCCTTTAGCGGATAGAAGCAGATGCCGAGTTGATGCGGATCTACTTTACCGAGCTCGGGTATGTAAGTGGCAACCCGGCCCCTTGGGATTTCCTCTCTTGCGAGGTCCATGGCTTTTTGTATGATTTCCGTGGCCTTGCTCGTCTCCCTCAGCTGATAACGCTTGTCGATTACAGGCTCCATATGGATGGTATTTCTTTCGACAAGTTTCTCATGCAATTCTCTGTCTTCGCTGAGTCCCTGTCGGATTTCTCTGCTTCCAGCGTCAGTCATGGCGCCCTCCTTCTTTGCTCGTTGTGAATGCTCATATTCTACCGCAAATTGCCCCTCAAGAGAAGAGTGTAGTATAATAAAGCCTGCATTATAAAGGAGACTAAAATGGCACACAATCACGATCACAATCACGCGCATTCCGACCATGCTCATTCACATGAGCACGGACACGTTCACTCCGAAGAGCATACCAAAACGGTGCTTAACCGAATGGCCCGCATCATCGGTCATATGGAGTCCACCAAGCGCATGGTGGAAGACGGCAGAGATTGCTCCGAGGTGTTGGTTCAGCTCTCGGCGATTGAGTCTGCCATCAATTCGGTCAGCCGCGTCATAATAAAAGAGCACCTCTCGACCTGCATAGTCGACGCGGTTAAGAACGACGACATCGCAGCAATTGAGGAGCTCAATAATGCAATAGATAAATTCATCAAGTAGCTTACATTGGCCGCTCTGCCGGAAGACTTATTTCTCCTTCCGTCTGGCAGCGGATGCGGACAGCGTATTTGCGCTTTTCTCAAAGATCGGTGAGTAATATGACTTCCCGGTCTTTTTTCTTCTCTTTTCAAAGTACGGAAGTCTGCTCCAGATCAGCGACGGTGCTCCCACCAGCAGCAGATAAGCCGGTCCGAGTATGAGGGACTGTATGCTGTGTCCGTACTCGTGCTCCGCGAGTTCCCTCGACACCACCAGACTGCCGCTTTCCTTGTCCTCTCCCATCTTGGGCACGAATATGAATTTGCCGAGAGACACTCCGTCCTCTCTGTCCCATACAGTCACGCACGCGCCCTCGTAATTAAAATGCCTTTTATCTCTATTGGCAATGTAAACCGCAGACCCGATTAAGGTCTGCGGAAGTCCCCATGTCCATTGCAGTAAAGTATATATGCTCTTTTTCATCACAATTAGCTTAGGCTGCCGGCCTGCGGCTTCTCACTTATATGCTGCTGCAAGTTCTGCGGCAAGCGCGTCGAGCTCTGCCCTGCTCGCATCATTAAGCGCAGATACGATATGCACTTCGTTCTCGCAGCAAGTAAGGTTCTTGCAGCCCTCGAGCATGCCCTTCATTACCTTGCCCGCCTGAGGCGCCCAAGATCCGTTCTCGATAAAGGCGACTCTCTTGTTCTGGAAATTCCTCTCAGTCAGAGAATGTATGAACTCCTTCATAAACGGGAATACATCGTTATTGAATGTGGTCGTAGCGAAGACTACCGTGTCATGTCTGAATGCATCCTCGACAGCCTCGGCCATATCGTCTCTCGCAAGGTCGGTAACTTCCACTCTCGGAACTCCCGCCTTCTCGAGTTTCTCTGCGAGCATCTCAACGGCTTTCTTGGTATGTCCGTATACGGATGTGTACGCGATAACCACGCCTTCTGACTCTGACTCATATTTGGACCATGTGTCATAGATGCCGAGGTAGTATCCGAGATCTTCATTGATTATAGGGCCGTGAAGCGAGCAGATTTGCTCGATGTCGAGATCGGCAGCTTTCTTTAGAACCGCCTGCGCCTGGGCTCCGTACTTACCGACTATGCCGAAGTAGTAACGCCTGGCTTCGCACGCCCAGTCGTCGTCTTCCTTAACTGTCTCACCTATCATATCGAGGGCTCCGAATCTGCCGAAAGCATCAGCAGAGAAGAGCACCTTGTCCTTAGCATCATATGTCATGATGACCTCAGGCCAGTGCACCATAGGAGCTGCGATGAAGCTTAGAGTGTGCGATCCTAGATCCAGCGTGTCGCCTTCTTTAACGACGAGCTGCCTGTCTTCGAAACAGTCACCCTCGAAGAAGTTTGCCATCATGGTAAACGCCTTCTGCGAGGCAACTGCGGTAGCGCCCTTAAACTCGTTCATGAAAGCCTTGAGGCTGCCGGAGTGGTCCGGCTCCATGTGCTGGATGATGATGTAATCCGGATCATTGCCGCCCAGCTCCTGCTTGATCTTTCCTATCCACTCATCCGTGAAATGCTCGTCTACCGAGTCCATAACGGCTGTCTTGTCATCGCAGATCAGGTATGAGTTGTACGCCATGCCCTCAGGCACGATGTAGTGACCTTCGAAGAGGTCGATATCGTGGTCATTTACGCCTACGTATTTGATATCTTTTGTAATTTCCATATGGATTAACCTTCCTGTATAATGTATGTATTATTTGATTAATTGCGCAGATATTTTATCACAGCGGCATGGTATGGGCAATGAGCATTAAGTCGCATGCGCGGGACTTCAGGAGGTGCAAATATGGAACTAATGAAGCTGCCTTTCACACAGGAACTGATGAACGGACAGGGAGAGCCTACCAAGATTACTTTCAGAAGGGCTGTTCCGGAAGATATAGAATCCGTCATGACGCTGCAGCAGCACATCATGGACGCTCTGCCTGACAAGGACCTCTATTCTCCTTTTACGAGAGAGGAATCCGAAGGGCAACTCGAGCACGACATATGCTTTATGGCAGAGTGCGACGGAGAAGTCGCCGGATACTCGGTTCTGATTCCGAATGATCCGGACAATCCCGAGAACTACGGCAAACTCTTTGGCTACGACAGAGAGCGGCTTGCCAAGACCTGCGCCTTGGATCTCACCATGGTAGAGCCCAAGTATCGCGGCCTCGGCATCCAGCGCATATTCAACAAACTGCGTCTCGGAGTTGCCATAGACATGGGAGCGAAGGAAGCGCTGACGACTATCTCTCCGGATAATCCGTACAGCTACAGGAACTTCCTGGTGCTCAACTTCGAAATCGTCGAGCAGCGCGAGATGTACGGAGGCAAACAACGCTACATCCTCCGTAAATACCTATAAATAATATGAGTGCAAAGAACTTCTCAGCTCCTTGCACTCATTTAAATTTGCTAGTTTACGATGGCTATGAACACTGTCTTACCGTCACTGTTTAGGGCCCCGATTTCAAGGCCGTTTTCCGTGCGGCGACTTTTGAATGTAAGCGTCTCTCCCTCGTAAGTCTGCGAGATGAAATTAACTTCCACTTCTTTTATGTTCATCTCCTTGAGCTTAGCTGTGCTAAAGCAATTAAGCATAGCCCTTATGTAGTGAACATTATTCATGTGACCGCCTATATCTATGTCCGTAGATCTGACCGTGTAGCTACCGAGCTCATCAGCCTCATCAAAAGTCTTGCCCGCTCTTGCAAAAGGCTTCTCATCCGGCCTCGGCTCGTCGAAGTCTACTACAGGGTAGAGCTCTTTCATCGGAACAAGCCTTCCCGTCTCCCGGCTCATCACCGCCCATATGCTCCTTCCATATACCAAAGTCTCTCCATTCATAGTAATGGAGTAATCCCTCTCGCAGGACGCCCTGTCCGCAGGCTGTATCCAGGTATTGATCTCTACATCATCCATTACTATCGGCAGGCGATTTATATTAATCCTGGTCTTGGTAATAACCCAAAATGTCTTCCTCCTGTGCATGCCCTCAGGTCCTATGTCATGCATGTCGGCATGCAATGTGGCATAGTCCTGGAAAATATCAAAAACAGAAGCGATGCCGAGCATTGAAGTGTCATCGCACATGCTCGGCAGTATCTTCAATTCTGTACTGTATTTACATCCCTTGTCAGCCATTAACTATCCCTTCTATACATCTATTACTCTTTTACTGTTCCTGCGGCAATCTCATCCAGCAGGTGCTTAACTGCCCCCACCATTCCGGCGTCATTTCCAAGGCTCGCTCTTTTGACTGTGAGATTCTCTGTGAAATCCTGCATTATGATGTCATTAACCTTTTCTCTGACAGGCTGAATCACAAGCCCTCCCTGTGCGGAAACTCCCCCGCCTATAAGTATGACTTCCGGATTGAATATGTGGACAAGCCCTGCTATTCCGTATGCCACTTCATCCGTCCACCTGTCTACAAGTGCAAGCGCTTCTTCATCTCCTGCATTCGCATCTTCAAATATATTGCGCCCTGTATACCAACGGTCTCTGAGCATCATGCCCTCTTTCACCAGCGCTGATGTGGCCGCATATTTCTCAAAGCATCCATGTCCTCCGCAGGCACATTCCCTGCCTCCTGCGTGAGTCACAAAGTGCCCTATCTCTCCGGCATATCCGTTTCTGCCCTCGATGAGTTTGCCTCTCGAGATGATTCCTCCGCCTATTCCCGTGCCGAGAGTGACGCATACGACATCATCACAGCCTCTCGCAGCTCCGATCCACGCCTCGGCAAGTGCAACACAATTGCCGTCGTTTGCCACCGATACAGGAAGTCCGAATTCCTCTTCGAGTATCGCGCAGATCTTGGTGCCGCCCCAGTTGGGGACGTTGCCGCCCGAAATAGCTATGCTTCCGCTGGAGCTGTTGACCGAGCCCGGCGATGACACTCCTATGCCCGTCATGCTATGAATGTCTATCTGATTCGATGCGCAGAGTTCATTGATGCTTCGGATGACTGTCTGCATGACAGTTTCATGCTGGCAACTACGGTCAATATCCGTTTCGCTTCTGACGATTACTTCGCCTTTACTATTGACCAACCCGGCTTTAACGGCTGTGCCGCCTATATCTATACCGAGGTATCCTTTGCGATCCATCTCTATGCCCTTTCGAAATATTGATTATCTAAAACCTACCAACAAAGTATACCACTATCATCTGAGTTGTGCTATAATGCTCTCCGTGATTGTACGGCGTTGCCGCATATCCTAATACGGGGCATTAGCTCAGCTGGGAGAGCGCATGGTTCGCAATCATGAGGTCACCGGTTCGATCCCGGTATGCTCCACCATAAAAGCGAAGGCATCCTTAGTGGGTGGCTTCGCTTTTAATATGCCTGGGTGCTGCCTATTTCGGATACTAACTGACATACTTAACCCGGTATTCATCGGTTAACCAATTGCTTCCTTCTCTACTATCTCAGCCGCTGCTCTGCAGGCGCCAATACACGGCCTGCTGTTATAGTATTCTTCTGTTCTTACTGACGGTTCAGCAGGGTCTTCTCCTTCTTTTAGATTGAGCAACTCTCTGCAAATAATAGTTCCTTCTTTTTGTTTGAACTCTGCTATCATCTTCTGAATCAAAGCGTACAGGTTCTTTTTACTCTCATAATCTTCAGGATCTGAATAGCCTTGCAGGTATCCGGCAAGCAATGTCATTCCTGACACAGCTCCGCAAACTTCCCTTTGCTTGCCAAAGCCTGCGCCGAAAGGGCTCGCTATCTTCGCAGCCTCTTCAGTAGTCATTCCGACAATATCTGAAAAAGCCGCAAACACTGATTGGCTACAATTGTATCCCTGCCTAAATAACTCCTCTGCTCTGTCTGCTCTGTTCATTTTCCCCTCATGTCATGTTTAATCGAATCCGGCCATCATGATCTGTATAATTCTATTTACATTCGAAAAGTATAACACATTTTGAAATACGTTTAAGTTCCGGGATTTTCACCGCCCCTGCTGCTACATTTTCATTAATAACAATTATTAAGTCAAAGATCCGCCAGCCTTCCATTTGAAGACATGTTACCAAACACGCTTCTTTATACCCAGATCAGAGTATAAGAGTCGTATTTGGTATAAGATACTTCTCTTCAATCTTATAAAATTGGGTGTAATCAGAGTGTTTACTCTGTATTTGCCACAAATCTGATCGCCTATGATAGTGACTTTTACGGCAACGGTGAAGATTATGCTTGGATTTGGTACAGGCAACGAGAATGGTTATCAGTTACAGGAGTGGGTCTTGTACCAAATACATATGAAATGAGCTATGTTGCCACAAACAGCAATGTTGACATGAAATTGATTTGTAGAGATTGGAAGAGAGGGTTGTTATAATAGAAGAAAAGCTTGAAGAAGGAGGTGTCAGCTTTGTGAATATTAGAATGTCTGATGTGAAAAAACGTAAAACGGGTGCGATTCTGTCCGCCATCGCAGTCATTATGGTTTCACTTCTGTTGCTGGTCGCCATTCTGATGGCAAATAGCGAAGACCCTGCACCATGGGGAATTGTTGCAATAATGGTGATTATATTCGGCGGTACAATTGTTGGAGTAATCGTGGCTCTGTTGCAAAGACTCGGAGAGGTAAAGAAAGGAGAAATCGATGAAGCTTCTAAGTATTGATTATATCCCTGGCGCAGACATCGAAGTGCTGGGAGTCGTTAAGGGCACGGTCGTGCAAAGTAAAAACATAGGCAGAGATTTCATGGCAGGCATGAAGACACTTGTCGGCGGTGAGATCACCGGCTACACCGAAATGCTGACCGAGGCGCGCCAGATCGCCACCAAGCG
>CACWIO010000071.1 GCA_902760855.1 uncultured Eubacteriales bacterium | reverse complement strand
AATCAGGAAGGTGAGAACTTCGGACAGGAGGCCATAGATACTATTCTCAAGGCTATGGAAGATCATCGCGATCAGTTCATAGTAATCGTGGCGGGATATACCGATCTCATGAAAGCATTCGTCGAGAGCAATCCGGGACTGAGGTCGAGATTCAACAAATTCTTCGAGTTCCCTGACTACACGGTGGAGGAGCTACAGGAGATTTTCGCACTTCAGTGCGCGAAGTATCAATATACTCTGACGGAGGAGGCTGAGACTGCGGTTAAAAATGAGATAGTCAGGCTTGAGTCATGCAAGGGTGAGAACTTCGCCAATGCGAGAGAGGTCAGAAATCTCTTCGAAAAGATCATTACTAATCAGGCGGCCAGGGTAGCAGATCTCGAGGACATAGACGAGGAGACGCTCACGACAATTACGGCAGAGGACCTCGAGGACCTCGAGAGACTGGACGGTCAGACCGCAGAGGAGAGGGCTGCAGAGCTATGCGAGCTCATAGACATGCTCTCAGGTCAGGCGGAGGAAACCGAATCGGAAGAAGAGGATGAAGTATAGAAAAGACAGGTATGGGAATGAGCTGTCGCAGCTCGGATACGGCTGCATGAGGTTCAGCAAGAATGGCACGCGGATTGATTACGCCAAGGCTGAGGCGGAGATTATGCGGGCAATTGAGCTTGGTGTGAATTACTTCGACACGGCATATATTTATCCGGGCAGCGAGGAATGCCTCGGGAGGATTTTGGATGAAAATGGCGTGCGGGATAAGGTGAAGATTGCGACCAAACTACCGCAGTATATGATGAAGTCTGCGAAGGCTATAGATAAGACTTTTGCGGAGGAGCTTTCGAGGCTCAGGACGGATTATGTGGACTATTATCTGATGCATATGTTCACGGATTATTCCGAGTGGGAGAAACTCAAGGCTCATGGAATTGAGGATTGGATCGAGAGCCGCAAGGCGGACGGAAGCATCAGACAGATAGGCTTTTCATATCATGGGGACAGCGAGATGTTTCTCAAGATACTGGACGCATATGACTGGGATTTCTGCCAGGTGCAGTACAACTATTTGGATGAACACAGCCAGGCCGGAAGGCGCGGCGTGGACGCCGCGGCCGCGAAGGGCATCCCTGTGATCATCATGGAGCCACTTCGCGGAGGAAAGCTCGTTTCCCTTCCGGCCAAGGCCATGAATGAGCTTAAGACCAGCGGCACGGGATATACAGCAGCTGAGCTTGGCCTCAGGTGGCTTTGGGATCAGGAGGCTGTGAGCGTGGTTCTCTCCGGCATGAACTCCATGGAGATGCTCGAAGAGAATGTGCGAATCGCATCGGATGCGGAGGTCGGATCATTCTCAGACAAGGACTTCGAACTTGTCGAAAAGGTTAAAGCCATAATAAAGGAGAAGGAGAGAGTCGGATGCACGGGCTGCAGGTATTGTATGCCTTGCCCGTTCGGAGTGGACATACCGGGAAACTTCCATTATTACAACTTGATGTATACGGAAGGAAAGAAGGCGGCTGCGAGACTTGAGTTCGCGAGAAATGTAGGCCTTCAAAAGAAAGCAGGATTTGCAACGCAGTGCACGGAATGTGGAGCCTGCGAAAAGCATTGCCCTCAGCATCTGCCTATACGAGATAAGTTAAAGGAAGCGGACAAGGAACTCAGACCTTGGCATTACAAACTCGGACTTACAATCGCCAGGAAGTTCTTCTCAAGATAACTGCAATTTTTTAAAAAATAATTGAGAATTATTACTATTATCTCCTGTAAGTGTGATATAATCACGGCGTAAGGGAGATCAACATAGTAGTATGTGACTAAGAAAAGTTGCAGGGCAGAGATGTAAGGAGGACGAAAACATGAAAGGAAAGAGTGTAGTATATCGCTCCAAGCTTGAGGACGATTGGAATGTTGCACAGAAGCTTCTCGAAGAGGCGGGCATAGAGTTCAAGCATGTTGCGACCGAGGAAGTTCCGGTTGGCGGATGCGGATGCAAGATAGATCCGAGGAGATTTGCCGACGGAGCAGCCAAGGATGTGCCTAAGAGAATCTATCGCATTGAAGTAGCTGATGCGGATAAAGAGCGTGCAGACGCAGTGCTCGCAGGAAAGGTCCAGCCGGTAAGAAGCTACGGCCTCGGCGTTCTGTAGTACACTCGAAGCCACAATCATCAAAGTGTGAAGTTATGCATGGAGGCGTATACGCCTCCTTTTTTTATGAGCTCGTCGTGGGTGCCTTGCTCGGCAATTCCGTCCTCGGTGAGGACGATGATGCGGTCGGCATTTCTGACTGTCGAGAGCCTGTGGGCAATAGTAAGCGTCGTTCTGCCTTTTGCGAGCTCGGCGAGGGACTCTTGTACGTAGTGCTCGCTCTCGTTGTCGAGGGCTGATGTGGCCTCGTCGAGTATGAGGATAGGAGGGTTCTTGAGAAAGACCCTGGCTATGCTGATTCTTTGCTTCTGGCCTCCGGAGAGCCGGGCGCCCCGTTCGCCAACATAGGTATCGTAGCCGTCCGGGAGCTCGCGGATGAACTCGTCCGCTCCCGCGAGCCGAGCCGCTTCTTCAATTTCCTCGCGGCTTGCGCCCGGCTTACCATACCCTATATTCCCTGCGACCGTATCCGAAAAGAGATACACGTCTTGCTGCATCATTCCTATCTTGGTCCTCAGTGACCTGACCTTATACTCCTTGATGTCGCGACCGTCCACCTTAATTACGCCGTCCGTCGTATCATAAAACCTCGGTATGAGATTGCAGAATGTAGTCTTGCCGGCTCCGCTCGGTCCGACCAAGGCGACATTCTCACCGCTTTTAATTGTGAGATTAATGTGGCTCAGCACGAGCTCACCCTCATTGGCCTTATCCTGAGCATCACCGAGCCTGACCTTGGCATTCGAATCGCTGTATGCAAATGAAACATTATCGAAAACTATCTCTCCCTTGACTACTTCCGGCATATCAACAGCGCCAGGTGCGTCATCGACCTCGATTTGGGTATCCATAATCTCGATAAATCTCTCGATGCCGGTAATGCCGCGCTGGAATTGCTCCGTAAATTCAACCACTCGCCTGATGGACTCGAGCAGCACGGCCGCATACATGAGGTATGCTACGAAATCACCGGCTGTGATCTTGCCTCGTATTAGGGCTATAGAACCGAAGAATACAATCGAAATATACATCAGACCATCGAATAGACGAGTGACGCTCCTGAATCCCGCGAGATTCTTGTAGCCGACTTTCTTGGTGCTGAGAAATCTCTTATTACCCTCAGCGAAGCGCTCCTCCTCTACATCCTCGTTGGCAAAGGACTTAGAGACTCTGATGCCGAGCAGACTGTCCTCGACGCTCGAGTTAATCTCACCGAGCTCCGTGCGCTGCCTCTTAAAAGCGTTACGGAGTTTCACTCTGAACTTCATGACCGAAAGCAGCATGAGGGGTATCAAGGCGAAGAGCAGGATGGTCAGAGGCACGTTCACCCTGATCAGAATCGTAAATGCCACGACAATCTTAACCGCCGCAATGAAGTATTCCTCAGGGCAGTGGTGCGCGAACTCAGCTATATCAAAGAGGTCTGTTGTAATACGCGAAATAAGCTGTCCGATTTTATTGTGATTATAAAAACCGTATGAGAGCTCCTGGAATTTCTCGAAAAGATCGCGTCTCATATCCGCCTCGATGCGAGCGCCCATTATATGTCCGTTATTTTGCATATAGTAGTTGCCCATCACATCGATGACCCTGAGCGCCAGATAGAGCAGGGTAATTCTCACCACGAGCTCCACGCTGAGTGCGCTCGGATTCGTCGTAATCGTGTTGGTGATGAACCTGACTATCACCGGCAGCACGAGCTCGCAGGCGCTCGTCAGAGCCGCACATTGTAGATATAGATTTCTCGTTCATTTGTAATATTTCCTTATTTCCAATCCCGATTGTAATCCCTATTTTAATCTAAATACGCGCTAATGTTATTCGCATCGGAGTGAAAAAACAATAAAGAAGTAAAAAGAATACAAAAACGTGCAATTAGGTGCAGGCATAGCGCCCAATTTACAGCTTACTTATGCTATACTAACCGTGTATGATTTGGGTTCAATATCTTTTGATAGTTTTGCTGGCCGTGCCTTTCATAGCGATATCGACGGCCCTGTACATACACCTTCTCAAATACGTTGCATCAAGGAACAGAGAGGACAAGGTAGCAGGGAGAAAATGAGAGGACTATTTATCACGATTGAAGGCGGAGACGGCGCCGGCAAATCCACACAAATAAGGAATATCGAAGGCTTCTTCGCAAGGAAGGGGCTTGTTGTCGTACATACAAGAGAGCCGGGCGGCACGGAAATCAGCGAGAAGCTCAGAGACATACTGCTCGATAGCGGCAATACCGAAATGGAAGATGTGACAGAGATGCTCATCTATGCCGCGGCCCGCGCCCAGCACGTGCGGGAGTTCGTAATGCCCTCGCTCGAGAAGGGGGAGATCGTAGTGTGCGACAGATTTGTTGACTCGTCCGTGGCCTATCAAGCATACGGAAGAGAGCTCGGAGATATGGTGGCTGAAGTAAATCACCATGCCACCGGAGGCCTCAAACCGGACATTACGTTCTGGCTTGACATAGACCCCAAGACAGGCAGAGAAAGAGTCTCCAAGATGGGAGAATTCGACAGGCTGGAAATGGAAGAGCTGGACTTCCACTACAGGGTGTATGATGGCTATAAAAAGATAGCGGAGTCGGACCCGGGCAGAGTTAAGAGAATCGATGCATCAAAGAGTATCGATGAGATTTCAAAGGAAATCGAAACATACCTGCAAGAGCTATGCTCGGAGAGGGGTCTTTGATGAAGAGCACAAAAGATCTGGTAAAGAGCATATCCGAGGGTAGCAGCGCAGCTCACGCATATATAGTCGAAGGTCCTTCGGGCAGCTCCAGAGAGAATTTCATAAATGATATCATCAATGGGCTTGATTGCCTTGAGATAGACATAGTGCGCATGCAGCAAAGCGGCAAGACCGGATACAAGGTTGAGGATGCAGCCGCTTTGACCGAGAGGCTGGGAATGAGGCCGTATGGCAAATACCTGGTGGGCGTAATCGACAGCGCCGAGCTGATGAGCGAGATAGTCCAGAACAAACTCCTCAAGACTCTCGAGGAACCGCAGGAAGGAACCCTGTTGATGCTTGCGGCAGCGAAGAGCGATGCCCTGCTCGCTACGGTTCGCTCCAGATGCAGCCTGATAAGAATGCAGGAGTACAGCGGCTACGACATGCTTGATGAAGAGGAGGCCTCTGGCGACCTCATGGAAGGCGCGTTCATGCTGCTGACGCAGCGAGTCGCGTTCCACGAGTTCAGAGAGTTCTTGGATAAGCACATTAAAACGCAAGAAGACGCACTGACGCTTATAGGGATTGCCGAGGATAAGCTCCGAAGCGCCATGACTCAAGGCAAGGCCATGAACTACTGCGCCGACAGGATAGAGCTTGCAGAGAAATGTGCAGCAGATATCGGAAGAGGGATGGACAAGGGCAGAGCGCTCAAAAAACTCTTCCTCAGCTATTGTGATAATAAAGCCGCCAAGGCATAAAAAATAATTCAGGAGACAGGATAATGGTAGAGATAGTAGGCGTCGGCTTCATGAAGGCCGGCAAGACATATTACTTCGACCCTAGGGGTGAGAAATACGAGCTCGGAGACATGGTCATAGTCGAGACCGCAAGGGGAATGGAGCTCGGACATATTCTCATAGCCAATAAAGAAATAGACGAGAGCGAACTCGTGGCAGAGCTCAAACCAATCGAGAGAAAGGCCACCGAGGAGGATCTGGATAAGTATCACAAGAACCTCGAAAAGAGAGAGGACGCTCTCAAGGTCTGCGCAGAGAAGATCGAAAAGCACGAGCTCGATATGAAACTCGTAGACGTAGAGTTCATGATCGACGGAGCCAAGATAGTGTTCTATTTCTCGGCAGACGGGAGAGTGGACTTCAGAGAGCTTGCCAAGGACCTCGCTGGGCATTTCCACACAAGGATAGAACTCAGGCAAATCGGTGTCAGAGATGAAGCGCGCATGCTCGGAGGCATCGGCATATGCGGAAGACCTCTGTGCTGTAGCAAGTGGCTCAATGACTTCCATCCGGTGTCTATAAAGATGGCCAAGCAGCAGAACCTCTCGCTCAATCCGTCCAAGATATCCGGAAGCTGCGGCAGACTCATGTGCTGTTTGAACTTCGAGGATAAGACATATAAAGAGCTCAGGAAGGGCATGCCTAAGGACAACGAAAGAGTTGAGACTCCGGGAGGACTGGCCAAAGTCGTTAAAGTCGACTACTTCAACGGACGCATCAACACCCGCGCGATAGAGAGGGATCCGGAGACGGGAGAAGAGGTTTTCGCTCAGGAAATCAAGTCATATACCAAGGACGAGATTAAGAGGAAGAGCAGGAACGCCAAGAACGAAAAGGTGAATGGCTCGCAGCTCGATGACGAGGCTGATGAGACAGATGATATTCCGGAGAATATTGATGCTGATGAAGCCCGCGAACTCGAGGCACTAATGAAGGAGGACTAAGGCTCCAATCCTTGAAAAATCAGCAATTTGCCTATATAATGAAAGCAATTGAAAAGATGAAGGAGAAGCTATTATGATCACAATCAGCCCACAGGAATTACTAATCGGTATTTTGCTCATCGCACTAATAGTATTGGTCGTATTTTTGATCGTGCTCATATCCAATGTAACAGACACGGTTAAGAAGGCGAACGCCATCATTGACGGAGGCACAAATGCCGCCAGCAGCGCCAAAGCTAAAGTCGACGAAGTCGGAGCAGCTGCCAGACAGAGCGCAGCCAAGGCTACGGGAATGGCAGAGATGGGACTTCAGTTCGCACAGGGCCTGGTAGACAAATACGTTAATAAATAGCGCAACAGATAAGGAACATAGATAAGGAGAGTAGACATGACTTTATCCATTAATCAAATTCTCGTAATCTGCCTTATAGTTGTGCTCGTGGTATTCCTCATCGAGGTAGGCATTTTGGCAGTGCACGCGATTTCGCTCATCAAAAAGAGCAAAGGCCTCGTGGAGACCAGCAATAAAGCCGTTGAGGATGTTAAAGGAAGAGCCGACAACATCAGCGACGGACTCACAACTGCAATCAGCAATATAGCAGAGGATACAAATCCTGCAATTAAGGTGCTCGCGGGAGTAGCAGCCGGACTCACGGCGGTCAACTCCATAGGCGCGGTAGGAAAGGGCTTGGCTGTCAAGAGCGGCATAATGGCTGCCATCGCAGGCAACAGAGACGCAAAGAGAGCCAAGAAAGAGATCAAGAGATCAAAGAAGACCGTAAGGCAACTCAAAAAACAAGCCCGTATAGAGAGAGCAGCTCTCAGACAGTCTTCGGCTCTTGAGAGAAAGGCTATCAAATACGAAGCAGCAGTAGCACGTAAGCTGCGCAAGGCTCAGCTTAAAGCCGAAAAGAAAGCAAAATAAGTTACAGGAGAAATCATAAATGGCAAAAATACTTGTCAATAACAGCGGCCCACTCCATGGAGAGGTCAAGATCAGCGGAGCCAAGAATTCGGTACTTCCGCTTTTGGCTGCTACGATTCTGACAGAGGACAGCTGCGTGATTGAGGATGTGCCCAATCTCGCAGATGTTTCTGTTATGAAGGAAATCCTGCGCAAGTACGGCGCAAAGATAGACGACAAAACTCCGGGAGTTATTAAAACAACTACTCCGGAGATAGTATCCTGCGAAGGAGACAAGGAACTCGTGCAGGAGATGAGGGCGTCGATTTTTACTATGGGGCCGCTTCTTGCAAGGCATGGTAAGGTCATCATGCCTATGCCGGGCGGATGCACTATAGGCAAGAGACCGATCGATCTTCATCTCAAAGGCTTCCGAGCACTCGGTGCCAAGATCACAGAGGACATCGAAAATGAGATGGTAACAGTCGAGGCGGGACCGGAAGGACTCGTCGGAGACGCGATATACCTTGACTTCCCGAGCGTAGGCGCCACGGAGAACATCCTGATGGCTGCGACTCTCGCCAAGGGAACTACCATCATTGAGAATGCTGCCAAGGAGCCTGAGATAATTGACCTTGCCAACCTGCTTAACAAGATGGGTGCCAAGATCAAGAGCGCAGGTACGGATATGATACGCGTGGAGGGAGTTGAAAAACTCTCCGGCTGCGTGCATGAGGCAATTCCGGACAGAATAGAGACCGGCACATTCATGCTGGCAGCAGCTATAACGCGCGGAGATATTCTTATCAAGAATGCAATCCCGGGTCACGTAAGACCTATAATCGCCAAGCTCAGAGAGTGCAACGTGGATATCGACGTGACACCAGAGGGAATTTATGTGGATGCGAGCAAAAAACCACTCGTGGCCACAGACATCAAGACCCTTCCTTATCCGGGACTTCCGACGGACATACAGTCTCCGTTCATGGCTTTCCTGACTACAGTTAAGGGTAGCAGCGTCGTGCGAGAGACCGTATTTGAAAACAGATTCATGCATGTGGTGGAGCTAAACCGCATGGGAGCAGATATACAGACAGAGAACAGGGAGGCCAGGGTGCCGGGCGGTAAGAAATTACACGGCGCCAAGGTCAGGGCAACTGACCTTCGGGCCGGCGCAGCTATGGTAATAGCCGGACTGGTGGCCGACGGGACTACGGAGATAAGCGAGATATTCCACATCGAAAGAGGCTATGAGGACTTCGTAAGCAAGCTCAAACAGCTCGGTGCGGACATAATGAAAACCGGAGATAACTAATAGCGCGGAGGTTTCAATGGCAGACATTCAATTTCTGAACTTACTCGCAGAGAAATATCCGAACAGAAGGGCCGCAAGAGCGGAAATCATAAATCTCAGAGCCATACTTGCTCTGCCGAAAGCCACGGAATTCTTCCTGAGTGATATACACGGGGAGTACGAGGCTTTTCGTCATTTTGTAAGAAGCGGCTCGGGTATGATACGCATGAGAATCGATGAGATTTTCGGAGACCTTCTGACTGAGGCGGAAAGGGACGATCTCGCGGCTCTCATCTACAATCCTGAAGCAGAGATGGCCAGGAGAGAGAAGTCCGAGCCGAACTTTAACGAGTGGTCCAAGGTAGCTATCAGGAGACTTCTGATGGTCTGCCGCGTGGTATCCAACAAATACACGAGATCCAAGGTTAAGAAACGTTTGCCTAAGGACATGTCATACATCATGGACGAGCTTCTCTTCGCAGATGAGGTGCCTGACAGACACAAATATTACGATGAGATTATCGACTCCATCATAGAGTATGATTCCGCGAGAGTATTTATCACGGAGCTAACCGAGACCATCAGCAACATGACGGTCGACAGACTCCATATTATAGGAGATATTTTCGACAGAGGCGCGGGCTCACCAGAGATTATGGACTATCTCATGGAAAACCAAGGCGTGGATATACAGTGGGGCAACCACGATGTGCTCTGGATGGGAGCGGCTTGCGGCAACAGATCGTGCATCGCTACCATCATCAGAATCAACGTAAGATATAACAACTTCGACATGCTCGAGGTGGGATACGGCGTCAATCTCAGACCGCTTGCCACACTCGCAGAGCATATATACGGGGACGACCCTTGCGAATACTTCAAGCCAAATGTGCTCGAAGTCAACAAATACGATCCTATACCTCCTGAACTTGCAGCCAAGATGCACAAGATGATTTCCATCATCCAGTTCAAGATAGAGGGGCAGGACATCAAGGCTCATCCCGAGTATCATCTCGAGCATAGGAATCTGCTCGAGGCCATAGATTTCGAAAAAGGAACGGTCACCATAGAGGGCGTCGAGCATCCTATGAGGGATATGAATCTCCCGACCGTGGATCCTAAAGACCCATATAAACTGACCGACGAGGAAGAGGAAGTCATGGTGGCCCTCGAGTCATCAATACTGAATGCCAGCAAGCTCCAGAGGCAGATGGAGTATATATTCTCCCATGGAGCCCTGTATAAAGTGCTGAACGGCAACCTCTTCTATCACGGCTCCATACCGTTTGAACCAAACGGAGAATTCAAGGAAGTCGAGTTCGGCGGCAGGAAGTACAAGGGCGCTGCATATATCAAGATGCTCGACGAGCAGATAAGGGAGGCGCGCTACAATCCGCCGGCAGGGCAGACCAGCGCAGAGGCCGCATCAGTCATGTGGTATCTCTGGCTCTCGGAGAATTCGCCGCTATTCGGTAAGGACAAGATGACGACTTTCGAGAGATATTTCATCGAAGACAAGGCCACTCACAAGGAGACCACGGTGCCTTACTACAAGCTCATCGAAAAGGAAGAGACTGCAGATAAGATACTCGAGGACTTCGGGCTCAATCCTAAAATCGGCAAGATACTAAACGGCCACGTACCTGTCAAGATCAAGGACGGACAGACTCCTATCAAAGCGGGCGGCAAGCTCTTTATTATCGACGGAGGCATCTCAAAGGCCTATCACAAGACGACGGGCATAGCAGGATACACGGCAATCATGACGTCGAAACACATGTATCTCGCAGAGCATAAACCGTACGAACCGCTTCAAGAAGACGGCACTCAGGTATTCCACAGACCTGTAATGCACCTGGTGGACACGGTTCCGGAGAGGCTCCTCATCAGGGAGACGGATAACGGAGAGGAGCTCAGAGGGCAGATTGCCAATCTCGAAGACCTCTACGATGCATTCAAAAATGGAGACATAAAAGAGATTAACTAAAGGGGTAGCTATGTACATGAGTAATGACTTGACGGCCATTGCAGTCATACCGGGAATACTTATTTTTGCATATGTATATCGCAAGGATAAAGTTGAAAAAGAGCCACTAGGCTTAGTAATTGGAACCATAATAATGGGAGCACTGGCATGCTTAGTAGCAGGCACTCTTGAACAAATAGAGCAGGGGTTCTTGCCTGTGTATCCGCAGGGCACAGTACAATATGCAGTAACTACAGCTTTTGCGGTTGCGGCGCTCGTAGAAGAAATAGTGAAATTCGTAGCGATGAGATTCTTTACATGGAAGTATCAAGGCTATAATTACAGATTTGACGGCATAGTATATGGAGTTGCAGCAGCTGTAGGATTTGCCATATTTGAAAATGTTATGTATGTGGCTCAGTACGGATTCCAAACGGGCATCGTAAGAGCCTTTACCGCAGTGCCACTTCATGCTTCTTGCGGAGTCTTCATGGGCGTCTTCTATGCGTATTCAAAAAAAGCATCTCTGCTAGGCAAATCACCTTTGCCTTACACATTGCTCGCGCTTATAGTGCCTATACTCTTGCACGGAGTGTATGATACTTTGGCATTTCTTGGGCAGCGGGGAACCTTTCCACTGCTTATACTAGTTGCTATTATGTATGTTGTGACAATTAAGACAATTAATGAGATGTCAAAGGCAGACTATAGAGCGGGTTTCTATCCAGAGCCGCGCAATTTGGAAATAGACGTAGATAAATACTAAATCGGAAAGGGTGTTTTAATGGGTCAAATCAGAAAAATGCTCAGTGAAGAGCTGATATATCTGTATAATTCGGGCAAACTCCACCACGCCTATCGTACTTTCGGTGCGCACATCGAAGACGGCGGCGTGCAGTTCACCGTGTGGGCGCCGGGAGTTAAAAGCATCAGAATGACAGGCGACTTCAATAACTGGGAGCCGTGGAACGACAGCGCGTATCTTGAGCACATAGGCGGAGGCATATTTACCGGTTTCGTTAAAGGCGCCAAGGCAGGGGACAGCTACAAATACGACATAGAACTTCAGAATGGGGAGCATCTGCTTAAAGCGGATCCTTTTGCATTCGGCTCAGAGATGAGGCCGGGTACGGCGTCCAAGGTCACGGATATTACGTATAAGTGGAAGGACAGCAAGTGGATTAAGCAGAGGGAGAGCATAAATCAGTTCGCCTCACCGATGAATATATACGAAGTCCATCTAGGATCGTGGAAGAGACACGAGGGCGAGGACGGCTTCTATACATACAGGGAGCTTGCCAAGGAGCTCGTGCCTTATGTAAAGGATATGGGATATACGCATGTCGAGATACTTCCTGTCATGGAGCATCCGCTCGATGCATCCTGGGGCTATCAGGTGACGGGCTACTTCTCACCGACAGCCAGGCACGGAAGCCCGAGAGACTTCAAATATCTGGTGGATGAGTTCCATAGAGCGGGCATAGGCGTCATACTCGACTGGGTGCCGGGGCACTTCTGTCCGGACGACCAGGGGCTCAGAGAGTTCAATGGGGAGAAACTCTACGAATGCGAGAAGCACCCCGATTGGGGCACATATAAATTCGATTTCGGAAGGCCGGAGGTCAGAAGCTTCCTCCTATCTAACGCGATGTTCTGGTTCGATGAGTATCACGCGGACGGCATCAGAGTGGACGGGGTCAGCAGCATACTCTACCTTAACTTCGGCGTTACGGAT
>CACWIO010000070.1 GCA_902760855.1 uncultured Eubacteriales bacterium | reverse complement strand
AAGCCGCAAGAGCCATAATGACCACCGACCGCTACAGCAAGGAATTTGCCTGTGAGCTCAGACTATCCGGAGGCACGGTGAGAATAGGCGCCATGGCTAAGGGAAGCGGAATGGTCCACCCCGATATGGCCACCATACTCTGCTTTATCACAACAGATGCGTGGATCGAGGCGGATGTGATGCATGCCATGCTTAAAAAAGCCTGCGACCGGAGTTTTAACGCAGTGAGCGTGGACGGAGATTCATCCACCAACGACAGCCTGCTTATGTTTGCAAACGGAGCATCAGGAGTATCGGTTGAAAGCGATGAGGATCTCTTGCTTGTTGAGTCTGCTCTTAACGATATCCTCTCCGACATGGCGCGCCGCATCGCACGAGACGGAGAAGGCGCCTGCAAGATGATGACGGTAAAAGTAAGCGGAGCTCCAAATGACGAGGAAGCTCGCAGAATTGCCAGGAGCGTAGTATCGTCAAACAGCGTTAAAGCAGCTCTCGGTCACGGCCCTATTCCGGAGGCCTTGGTACTTTCGGCAGCAGGCACGGCGGACAGCACTGCGGATTTCACAGATGTAAGATGCAGCATCGAAAGCGATGAGGACATGACACTTGTAGATATCAAGTTCAGCGGCGGCTCCGGTGAGGCGGAGTCATATGGCTGCGATCTTACAGAGGAATATATAAGACTTAATGGTTTCTATCGTACGTAAAAGTAGATAGTTAAAGAGAAAGGGATGAAATAAT
Source organism: uncultured Eubacteriales bacterium (assembly GCA_902760855.1). GTDB lineage: Bacteria > Bacillota > Clostridia > Peptostreptococcales > Anaerovoracaceae > Crickella. The sequence continues at coordinate 7,901 of CACWIO010000070.1, read as the reverse complement.
GAGAGATCTCACACTAGGCAGCACAGGAATAACTGTGCCACAGAACGGATTCGGCGCACTTCCGGTGCAAAGAAGAAGCGTTGAGGATGCTGTTAGGATATTAAGACGCGCCTATGAAGGCGGCATGACTTACTTCGATACAGCCAGAGCGTATTCGGACAGCGAGCACAAGCTCGGAATTGCCTTTGAAGGTATGCGAGATAAGATTTACATCGCAACCAAGACAGCCGCAAAGACCGGAGACGGCGTCAGAGCCGATCTTGAGACATCGCTTAAAGAGCTTCGCACTGATTATATAGATATTTATCAGCTTCATATGGCTGAGCAGGTGTTTGCCCCGGGAGATGGCACGGGAGTCTACGATGCTCTGCTCGAAGCCAAGGAAGCCGGTAAGATCAGGCATATAGCCGTTACAGCACATAAGCTCGGAGTCGCCCACGACTTAATCAAGTCAGGCCTGTATGAGACCTTGCAATTCCCCTTCAACTACCTCTCAGACGATAGAGAGATTGCGCTTGCCAAGAAGTGCGAAGAACACAATATGGGATTTATAGCCATGAAGGGGCTTTCAGGCGGACTCATTACAAGATCCGAAGTAGCCATGGCCTTCCTCGAAGATTATCCTAATGTCCTTCCTATCTGGGGAGTTCAAAAAGATGAGGAGCTCGAGGAGTGGCTCTCATACATGGATAACACTCCTGTAATGACAGATGAAATGAGAGAATACATTGCCAAGGAGAAGAAAGAACTCTCGGGCGAGTTCTGCAGAGGCTGCGGATACTGTATGCCTACCTGCCCTGTCGGCATCACCATCTTCAATTGCGCACGCATGTCTCTTATGCTAAGGCGCGCTCCGTCCAAAGCTTGGCTCAACGACCACTGGCAGGCTGAGATGAAGAAGATTGAGGACTGCATCGAATGCGGACAGTGCACTGCTCACTGCCCATACGAGCTTGACACACCAAATCTTCTCAAAAAGAACTACGAGGACTATAAAAAAGTCCTCGCAGGAGAGACGAAAGTCGACTAATCAAACAGCCGGCAGTTCAATCAGAACCGCCGGCATTTTTATTTCAATTATTTGCTAAATCACCTATTTTATAAACTTGCAAATAGCCTGATAAGTCTCATCGGATATAACATGTTCTATCTTGCATGCATCATCCTCTGACTGCTCCTTGCTGACTCCGAGCTTCTCGAGGAAACTTATGAGAGCCTTATGTCTGTCGTAAATATTCTTGGCAATCTTATAGCCTGCATCCGTCAGCGTAATCGGGCCGTTAGGCTCCATGTTGATATAGCCGTTTTCTTTGAGTCTTTTGACTGCATACGAAACACTCGGCTTGGTAACTCCGAGTTTCTTGGCAATATCTATGGATCTGATATAGCCGTGCTGCTCCTGGAGCATTAGCATCGTCTCCAGATAATCTTCTGCTGATTGTTGAATCTTCATACCCCTTACCTCCGTTCACAAATGTCCCAAACAAGTATACCACATTATACGCTGTTCTAAACCCCTTGTTTTGTATAAACGAAATGTCGAGCAAATCCGCATTCGCAGTATGCCCGACACCTCTTGCAGGAATTGCCGTTTTGGTGTGTGAAAAAGCGTTATGAAGCAATACCCTTTATCAGCTCTGCAGATTTACTGCAGTTTGCTATCTTGATAAGAATCACTTATACGTTCTCTATTGCGGATCTTTCCAGTGGAATAGCCTTTATATAGGAATCAATAAATGCAGAGTACGCATCTATCTCATCCTTATCTGCGAGCACGGTGCTTCCTTCAGACCCTGCGAACACTCTGTTGTCCAGATAGTCAGGCAAACTCTCCCCATCGGTCTTCCAAATGAGATATCCCGCGAGCAGCGCTACTCCATATGCGCCGCCTTCCCCTGCAGTTTCCATTACAGTTACCGGGCTTCCGATTGCCGCTGACAGAATTCTCTGACCTACCTCAGGCGTCTTGAAGAATCCGCCATGTCCGTAGAGCTTATCTATCCTGACATTCTCATTGTCGATAAGCAAATCCATTCCGATTTTTAGAGTGGCCATCGCTGACATGAGGTGCATCCTCATTACATTAGGCAGATTGAATTTAGCATCAGCTCTTCTGACGAACAGCGGACGCCCCTCATCGAAGTCAGTCACGCCCTCTCCGGAATAATAATTAAATGAAATCAGTCCGCCCGCATCGTAATCGGCCTTAAGAGCGGATTCGAAGAGCTTGGTAAAGAGAGTTCCTTTATCGACCTCAAATCCCATTAGCTTTCCGAATTCATCGAAAAGATTAACCCAAGCGTTGATGTCCGTAGTGCAATTATTGCAATGTACCATTGCGACCGATGCACCATCCGGGGTTGTTACCATATCTACTTCGCGATATACACCAAGCTGATGATCTACTACTATCATCGCAAAGTCAGATGTACCCGCACTTACATTTCCGGTATACACTCTAACGGAATTAGTCGCTACCATTCCCGTTCCCGCGTCTCCTTCGCAAGGGCAGAGCGGAATTCCGGCTTTGAGCACTCCCGTCGGATCGAGGAATCTTGCTCCCTCTTCTGTCAAATATCCCGCTTCCTCTCCGGCAGAGAGCACCTTAGGAAATATATCTCTTATATTAATGCCTGTAAGCTCGTGGAATTTTGCGACCATATTCTCATCATAATCGCAATTATCCGAATCTATCGGGAACATGCCGGATGCTTCTCCGACTCCCATTACCTTCTCTCCGCTGAGTTTCCAATGAATATAACCGGCGAGTGTGGTCATGAAGTCAATATTCTCAATATAGTTCTCTCCGTTCAGGTACTCCTGATAAAGATGTGCCACGCTCCAGCGCTGAGGTATATTGAAATTCAGGTATTCCGTCAGCTTTTCGGCAGCCTCTCCGGTCACGGTATTTCTCCATGTGCGGAATTTAGCGAGCTGCCTACCGTCTTTATCAAAAGGCAGATATCCGTGCATCATTCCCGAAATACCTATTGATCCTACTTCACTAAGCTCTACTCCGAATTGTTCTTTTACGTCATTTCTGAGAGATGCAAAGCATTCCTGAGCGCCTTTATGGACATCCTCCATTGAATATGTCCATATTCCGTCCTCGAGTTTATTCTCCCATTCGTATCCGCCACTTGCCACCGGACTTTGGTTCTCATCAATCAGCACAGCTTTTATCCTGGTGGATCCGAATTCTATTCCCAATGCAGTTTTTTTGAAATCCATAGCTTACCTCCAAAACTACCCTATATACTTCTCAATACATCTTCTGACAGCGCCTGTGCCTTCTATCATTTCACAGAACATACCCTCTATCTTCCCTGCAATGCCGGCCTCATGCAGATTGGCTCCGAAGAGTGCCTCATCTGAGAGTATCGCCTGCAGCTGCCCCTTGTAAGAACTCGGGTCTCCTATTTTTATGTCAGATAATCTTCCGTGTATCCTATCCGCCCAAGGATCCGGAGCGAGCTCATATGAATTGCCCGCATCGTCCACGGCTATAAGATACCTGAGCCATCCCGCGATTCCAAGCGGTATAGCAGTGAGGCAATCCGCACTGCCGAATTTATCCGCATATGCCTTAATGGTATGTACAAATCTCACTCCAAGCCCCATCGACGTATCCGTGCAGAGCCTCAGATTGGTATCTCCCAGATAGCGATTCACAAACCTCTCCGAGAACAGCTCATCGGCAAACTCCTTAGGAGAAATTATCACCGGATCGCTCAGCATAGGCATGCCCTCATCGTATGCCACCATGCGTGCCATCTTCATCATCGCCTCGTCCTCGATCAGCATATCCGCAAAAAGCGGATACCCGAGAAGTACGCCAATAGGTCCGGTTGCCGAGTGCACAGGATTGAGGCAAGCCGTTACCTTCATCTTTTCGGACAAGTCGACAGTTCCCGAACTTGTCGTATACACACCCCTGCACTCCTCAAAAGCAGGTCTGCCGTTCGGAAAGTCATCCTCAATAACCAGATACTGCGCATGCTCCGCATTGACATAAGGTGCTATATAGGTCCTCTTATCGGTAATAATCGGAGCCATGTTCTCCACCCCTGCTCTTTCGAGCTCATCTGCTATCTGCTCGGATGGTCTCGGGGTTATCTTATCTATCATAGTCTGAGGGAAGCTTACAAGTGATCCGTCTCTCAGATAATTTGCAAAGCCCTCTTCAGCCAGTCCTTTCTCTGCCCAAGCATCACCCAGTTCAAGAACGGACTTTTTAAGTTTCTCTCCGTTTTTCGAAACATTATCCATAGAAAGCAGGGTGATAGCCGAGCGGCCGTTTAAATAACGCTCATATAGCATAGAGCTCACCAAGGACATTGCGCTGCATGACTCCCACGGGCCATTTTTCGTATCATTTTCTGAGAGCAGATAACCCTTTTCCGTTATTGTAAACGAGATAATCTGCAGTCCGGGTTCTCTTGCAATCTCCTTAAGCCTGCAAATTCCCTTCTCTGTTCCGTCAGCTTTCACGGCTTCTGCTAGCGATGCTATGACGCGTTTGTCTTGCGCTCCGTCAGCGTGAAGCGTCACACTCAAGGCGAGATTGTCGAAGGCATCATATATCCTGTCTACTACTTCATAGTCGAAAGTCTCTATGCAGTTGATTCCCCTGTCGCACAGTCCTTTTTGAAGCAGTTCATCAGCGATTCCACCTATGAAATGTCTGAATATATTACCTATGCCGAAATGCGCCCACAGCGGATGTTCTACCGCCTTTTGAGACGCAAGCCTGTAATCATAATTCGGGAGTGCGATCTCAGCTTGCTCCCAAGCCTGCCTATCTTCGATGCCATTGTAATTTAGTTGCATGAGTTTCCTCCGTATGCATTCTTACCTGTCAAGAGGATCAATGTCGATGATCACCTTCATCGTTGACTCCTTGTTTTCATCAATGTACTCATAAGCGCGTTGGAACTCATTCATGGAGATAAAAGCGCTCTGAAGCGGCTCGAGTTTTATCTTTCCTTCTTCCACAAATCTGATTGCGTCTACATAATCTTCATGCATATACATCATGGAAGTATTCAGATCTAACTCAGAGTCGTTGAGCTTAGCCAGGTCGATACTCGCCTTCTTACCGAATACAGCCACCAGAACTATCATGCTCCCTTTGCGCGCATTCTGAATAGCCTGGTCCATCGTGATATCCGTACCTGCGCACTCATAAACCACATCGGCCTTATCTGCTCCAAAAGCCTTCTCAAGCTCAGTTGCATAGTCCTTGTTTAAAGTATTGACCGTATAATCCGCACCGAGCCTACCGGCCAGCTCAAGTCTGTAGTCGGATATATCTGTAGCAAACACCTTGCTGACGCCGAAAGCCTTCAGCGACTGTATAAGCAATATACCTATAGGTCCGCATCCGAGCACAACAGCATTCGCACCTTCCAGCTTGGGATATCTCTTTGCAGCATGCACCGTTACGGCAAGCGGCTCTATCATTGCCCCCTCAGCATAAGTGAACTTCTCCGGCAGCAATGTCACCTTCGATGCATCTATGGCGAAATACTCGCTGGCAGCACCGGTAGCTTGAAATCCGAGCACCTTGAGTTTTTCGCAGCAGTTGTATCTGCCATCTCTGCAAGGTTTGCATTCCCCGCAAACAAGCTGCGGCTCTATGGTTACCTTCTGTCCTACTTTAAAGTCCTTAACTTCCTCGCCTACTTCTGCTATCTGACCTGACACCTCATGGCCTTGAGTAATTGGATAGGAAGTGTATGGATGAGTTCCATGAAATACATGGATATCGCTTCCGCAAATGCCCATCTTCTTAATCTTAATAAGCACTTCATTTGCCTTAGGCTTCGGAATCTCTACTTCTCTTATCTCTATCTTACGTGGTTCAAGCATTACTTGCTGTCTCATATAGTTACCCATCGTTATTTATTTCCTCCATGCTCTGCATCAAGCTGCTCATAATATGATTTAAGAGACTCGTCATAATGAATCAGTTCATCATAAAGAGCGTTGCACCAGAGCTTCATTCTTTTCTCTTCTTTGAAAACTGTTGCAATGCCTTTAGAGGATATCCAAATATCCTCACATGCCCTCTTCTTCTTTTCATCATCACTGGCTTTTTTAAGTCCCAGCATACGGCTCGCATAATTTGCACCGCCGCAAGTAGAAAGATATCTTTTAGCGACATTTCTGAACTCGAGATACAGAATCATCGACTGCATCTCATCAAGATTATCTGCATCCGACAGATGCAAATCCGAAAGCGTAGCTTCCGCTTCTTTTATCAAAGCTTTCTTGAAAAATCTTCTCTTCCTGTAAAGGCCGGGCATATATACAAGTTTCCAGAGCCAATTGTCCACTCTGCGATCGGGATCTTTTTTATCGCAGTATCTTTCTCTGTAAAGCAGCTCACAGAAATCTTTTAGCTCGGCATCAACAATTCCCTCCTCGGAGAGTTCTTCAAACATAAGCCTTCGGTCTCTCGGACTCAGCTCTCTGAAATATGCCATTAGTCTTTTATCGATATCCATTATTTCTGCCCTCTTAACTGAATTGCGACCCCAAGCCCGTAATGGGTTGGGGCCGCAAAGTATAATGTAAGGATGCCTATGAAGAAAAAAGCTTGTCAGTATAAGGCATCTATACTGTCTGTCTCTTCTTGGACATACAGTCAATACCTACTGCGATGGCAAGTACTATTCCTTTAACTACCATCTGTGTGTATTCACTTACGTCCATGAGTATCATGCCGTTTGTAAGAGATCCGATAATCAGTACGCCGGCTATAACTCCGGATATGCGTCCTACTCCGCCGTTTACGGATACTCCGCCGAGTACTACGCAGGTAATTACATCGAATTCAAGTCCCTTACCTACAGTGCTCTGAGCTGAGCCTGAACGTGACAGAAGCACTATTCCCGCAAGACCTGCGAAGAGTCCCGAAAGAGCATAGATCAGATACTTAACTCTGTTTACTCTGATTCCCGAGAGCTCAGCGGCTTCCTCATTACCTCCGATTGCGTAGAAGTAGCGACCGAAGAATGACTTGTTAAGTATGAAACTACCTATTGCGAAGCATGCGATCATGATGAGTGCGCAGATAGGAACCGGTCCGACCGACCAGCGGCCGAAAAGTCCGAAGTTCGAGTCAAATCCCGCTATAGGACGTCCGCCCGAGATAAGGTATGCCACACCTTCAAATACAGTCTGCGATGCAAATGTCGCGATAAGTGCAGGTATTCCGATGGATGCTACCATTGCTCCGTTGAGCACGCCTATGGCTGTCGCCATTATTATCGAAATGATCACCGCTACCCACATGTTGACGCCCGCATTTACCATGAGGAACGCGCACACTACGTTTACCAATGTGATGATCGAACCTATGGAGAGGTCGATTCCCGCAATCAGGATTACGAAAGTCATTCCTATAGAAGCTATTCCGTAATATGATACCTGTCTTGCGATGTTTACGATATTACTTCCTGTAACAAATGTGCCTCCGCTTGCGATTGCGAAAATGACTACCTCAATCAGGAAAACAAGCCAGATGGCATTCGATTTAATCAATTGATTGCTGCTTAACTTTTTCATATCAGGATGCCTCCTCTTTTACTGTCTCAACGTTTCTATCTGCTATAGCTGATGCCATTGCCATGATAGTATCCGCGTTGAATTCTTCCTTTTGGAGTTCGCCCGTCATCTCACGCTCTGCCAGCACTATAATGCGGTCGGACATTCCTATTAGCTCTTCCATTTCGGAAGAAATCATCAATACGCTTCTGCCTGATTCAACCAGATCATTAATCAGCTTATATATCTCGTACTTCGCACCTACGTCGATACCTCTTGTAGGCTCATCGAATATAATCAGCTGCGAATCTGCGGCAAGCCACTTGCCGAGAATTACCTTCTGCTGGTTG
>CACWIO010000069.1 GCA_902760855.1 uncultured Eubacteriales bacterium | reverse complement strand
GCTGGCTCCTGTCAGACATGCGGTGCGGTAGGTGCGTTCCGCCTGTTCATTGATGAAGTGGGTGAATTTCTCTGCGAGGATCTGGGCTTCTTCGACCCGGCTGCAGAATACGATGCCTTTAACTGGTTCCCCTGCCTGCCCATACACGCGTAGCTTGTCGACGATGTAGCTGACGCGATCATCAGCAGTCAGTTTGTTGACCCACTTGCGTAGTGCCGCTCGATCCTTGTCATTCGTGTGTTCCATACTCACACCGGTGTCGGGCAGTCCTTCCGCAGTTTCGGTGATGAACTCGCTAACACCGTAATAGTGGAATGGGCAGAGCATGTCCTCTTCAAGCGCCCGCTGGAGACGGATCTCATAGGCGATGTTGTTGCCGAACAGGTCGAAGATGTTCCCGCTGTCGTTGCGTTCCGGGGTCGCGGTCATGCCGAGCAGGAATTTCGGTGTGAAATGGTCGATGATGCGCTTGTACGTTTCGGCTGCGGCATGGTGAGCCTCATCGATGAGAATGTAGTCGAACGCATCCGTGGGGAAGGAATCTAACACTGACGACTGTGCCATGGTTTGCACTGTTGAGAAAACGTATTGTCGATCAGCGCCGCGTTTATCGTTTCCCGTGTACAGGCCGAGCTTGTCCGCTGAACACCCCAGCACAAGGCGGTAAGAATCCATCGCTTTGGTAAGGATTTCCTGGCGGTGCACCAGGTACAGCATCCGCTTGGGATGGCATTGCTTCACATCGAACGCGGACAAAAACGTTTTTCCGGTACCGGTCGCAGAAATCACGATGGCACGAGTCTCACCCTGCGCCCGCAGACGGCGAAGATTCGCCAGCGCTTCTCGCTGCATTTACTATCATGCCGCGGGCGAAAGCCAGCTCCGTGCCGTCGCTTCTCGTTGTCTTAAGGTCCGTAACATAGTCCTCCGCACCGAGAGCAATTCCGATGAGACGCTTGGATGATTTGGCAATTGCCGGAGCGTTCACCACGCCCTCAGCGCTCTCTATGGCGGCCATCATGCCTGTAGTTCCGACAGGTATTCCTGCCTCGCGCTCTATTCTCTCAATCTCTCTTTCGCAGTCGATTACGTCCTGAGCGGTCTCTGTCTTTGGAAGTCTGATTACATCAGGCTTCGCTCTGACTATGGCCTCGAGGTCCTGAACGCCAAGGCCGGATGAGAGGTCGTTGATTCTGACTACTATCTCCGCAGGGCTGTAGTCGAGAGTCGTAAGTGCGCTGTATACGAGGAATCTCGCAGCGTCTTTCTCATTAATCGATACGGAATCCTCAAGGTCGAACATGATGCAGTCAGCACCGTAAATGCCCGCGTCCTTGATCATGCCCGGATTATTGCCCGGGACGAACATCATGGTTCTTCTCAGTCTCATGGTTTGACCCTCCATTCATAATCCGTTACATCCGCCGCTCTGAACGCAGCCGCTGCAGTGCGCGCTCTGACTGCGCAGTCGAGAGCACCCTTGTCTACGGCCTCGACATATGCATCAGTTACGCCCAGCTCTGCTAGAGTCTCATTTATAACTTGTACGATTTTCTTACCGAATTGCTGCTTGACGCTTGAGGTCAGATGCACCTCTACGCCCGGCTGCTCTGCCGGCTCTACTCTGATTTGGATGTCGCTTGATTCCAGCGTTCCTGCCGATGCAGGTTTTACGATTTTCATAAGGATTCTCCTCCTGAATTATCCGAGCTTCTTCTCCAAACGTTCTCTGATAGCTGCGATGAACTCCTTGGTCAGCACAGCCTTAGCACTTCCGTCCTCAACAAGTCCGACGAGGTCCTTGGTCATGATTCCATCGTTTAATGTATCGATGCAAGCCTCCTCGAGCTTGGCGCCGAAGTCCTCAAGATCCTTGAGTCCGTCCAGCTCTCCCCTTTTCTTGAGAGCTCCCGTCCATGCGAATATAGTAGCCATTGGGTTAGTGGAAGTCTCCTCGCCCTCGAGATATTTATAGTAGTGACGCGTTACCGTCCCGTGAGCTGCCTCGAACTCGAAATTGCCGTCCGGGCTGCAGAGTACTGAAGTCATCATGGCAAGTGAGCCAAACGCTGTGGAAACCATGTCGCTCATTACGTCTCCGTCATAGTTCTTGAGAGCCCAGATGAATCCGCCTTCACTTCTGATTACTCTGGCGATAGCGTCGTCGATGAGCGTATAGAAGAAAGTCAGGCCGAGCTTTTCGAACTCAGGCTTATAGACCTCTTCATACACCTTCTCGAATGTATTTCTGAAATGCATGTCATACTTCTTGGAGATTGTGTCCTTAGCGGAGAACCAAAGATCCTGCTTGGTCTCGATCGCATATTTGAAGCATGAGTGGGCAAACGACTCAATTGAGCTGTCCTTGTTATAGATTCCCTGGAGTATGCCCGGGCACTCGAAGTCGTAGATGGTCTCGCTGAACTCAGCGCCGTTCTCACCCTTGAACGAGAGTGTTGCAACGCCCTTCTCAGGTACGCGATACTCTGTGCCCTTATAGAGGTCTCCGTAAGCGTGACGAGCTACCGTGATAGGTTTGTTCCAATTCTTAACTACAGGTTTGATCTTATCGATAGTAATCGGCGCTCTGAATACGGTTCCGTCGAGAATTGCCCTGATAGTTCCATTCGGGCTCTTCCACATCTCGTGGAGCTTATACTCGTCCATTCTCTGAGCGTTAGGTGTGATAGTAGCGCACTTTACGCCTACGCCGTATTTCTTGATAGCCTCTCCGGCATCCTTTGTAATCTGATCTCCCGTCTCATCACGTACAGGAAGTCCGAGGTCGTAGTACTCAGTCTTGAGGTCTACGAAAGGAAGGATGAGCTCATCCTTGATATCCTGCCAGAGTATCCTGGTCATTTCATCTCCGTCCATCTCTACGAGCGGGGTCGTCATTTTGATCTTGTCCATGGCTTTGCATCTCCGTTTCTTAATTAAGAGCTTCGTGAAATATCTTTTTCTTCAATTAGTTAGCTGCGGTATAGTCGAGAAGTCCGCCGGCCATCAGCATGTCTTTCTGTCTGTCGGCAAGCTCCATAGTGAGCGGAATCTCAGCAGTTCTGCCACCATCGCCGCTGACAGTCATGATCAGTCTTCCTGCCTTCAGGCCTTCGTGAACGTTCGAGATAGTGATCTTATCTCCCTGCTCGATCTTATCGTAGTCAGCCTCATTCTCGAAGATGAGAGGAACTATTCCCGCATTTACGAGGTTGGCTGCATGTATACGCGCGAAGGACTTGGCGATTACGGCTCTGATGCCAAGTGCGAGTGGAACGAGCGCGGCGTGCTCACGTGATGAGCCCTGGCCGTAGTTCTGTCCTCCGACTATGATGCCTGAGCCCGCCGCCTGAGCGCGAGCAGGGAATTCAGGATCCACTACTTCGAAGCAGTACTGAGTCAGATGCGGGATGTTCGATCTGAACGGCAGTATCTTCGAACCGGCAGGCATGATGTGGTCTGTCGTTATATTGTCACCTGTCTTAAGGATGAGCTCTGCTTTAAGCTCGTCCTCGAGCGGTCTTGTCTCAGGGAATGGTTTGATATTAGGTCCCTTCAGAATCTCAGCGCTCTTAGCAGCCTCCTCATCAAGAGGTGGAATGAATCCGCTGTCGTTGATTCTGAATTTCTCAGGAACGTCATAGATTGAAATATCTGCGCCTTCAGGCTCTGTGAAATATCCTGTGAGAGCGGACGCAGCTGCTGTCTCAGGAGATACGAGATAAACCTGTGCATCTTTCGTTCCGGAGCGGCCGAGGAAGTTTCTGTTGAAAGTACGGAGCGATACTCCTGCGGAGTTAGGGGAGAATCCCATTCCTATACATGGTCCGCATGCGCACTCGAGCACTCTGGCGCCTGCATCGATGAGGTCTGTCAGAGCACCGCACTCAGAGAGCATTGAGAACACTTGCCTGGAGCCCGGAGAAATCGAAAGACTTACGCTGTCGTCTATGGTCTTGCCCTTGAGCATGGCTGCGACCTTGAGCATATCTGTCAAGGATGAATTCGTGCAGGATCCGATGCACACCTGATCTACCTTGATGTCCGTAAGCTCAGCAACAGGCTTTACATTGTCCGGGCTATGCGGGCAAGCAGCGAGAGGTCTCAGCGCCGACAAATCTACGCTGATTTCCTTATCATATACAGCATCAAGATCACTCTCGAGCGGCTTCCAGTCCGCCTCGCGATCCTGTGCTGCGAAGAATGCTTTTGTTATCTCATCACTTGGGAATACGGAAGTGGTTGCACCGAGCTCAGCTCCCATGTTTGTAATGGTGCAGCGCTCAGGAACTGTAAGAGTCTTGACGCCCTCTCCGGCGTACTCGACTATGAATCCGACTCCGCCTTTAACGGTGAGTTGCCTTAGGACTTCAAGGATTACGTCCTTGGCGCTTGCTCCGCCCTGGAGACGTCCTGTCAGATTAACTCTGATCATGCCCGGCATCGGGATGTAATATGCACCGCCGCCCATTGCTACTGCGACGTCCATTCCGCCTGCTCCTATAGCAAGCATGCCTATGCCGCCGCCTGTCGGAGTGTGCGAGTCAGAACCGATGAGTGTCTTACCCGGAATTCCGAATCTTTCGTAATGCAGCTGATGGCAGATGCCGTTGCCCGGACGTGAGTAATAGATTCCGTGCTTGGCTGCTACCGACTGTATATATCTGTGGTCGTCAGCATTCATGAAGCCCGACTGCAGAGTGTTGTGGTCGATATATGCCACCGACTTCTCAGTCTTAACTCTCGGAACTCCCATGGCTTCGAACTCGATATATGCCATAGTTCCCGTCGCATCCTGAGTAAGTGTCTGGTCAATTCGAAGCCCGATCTCGCTTCCCTTAACCATCTCTCCGCTCAGCAGATGTTCTTCAATTATCTTTTGTGCAATAGTCTTTCCCATTTCCATTCTCCTCTTTTAAATAATCCTTGTTTCGGTTGAGACATGATGAGAGATAACTTGTCTGAAATGATTATACGTTTCTCGTTTGTCTTTTTTCCAATACAAATTTAACAGAAAACGATAGAGAATCTCTATCGTTTTTCTGTTTTCCTATTCTTTTCTGTCTCTTTTAAATCCTTTATGGCAATCTCCTAATCCACCGTAAATTCGTCTATCTTGCGATGTATCTCGTCTGCGCCTATCTCAGCCACGCGCCCTGACGCGTACTCTGCATCCACCCAATCCTTGAGATATTCAACTATCGCGCTGTGCTTATCCACTCTCTTGCTGCCCTTAAGGCCGTAGCTTGCGTTCAGCCAGTGGGCAATTCCCGCTGCTCCCGAGGCCTGATTGATATTAACCAGCGGCGGTCTGTCCAGGAATTTGTCCGTATCGAATATATTATAGATTTCCTCGTTCTTAAGAAGTCCGTCCGCATGTATACCGGCCCTCGTCACATTGAAGTTTGCACCGGCAAACGGCGTCTGCGCCGGAAGAGTGTATCCGACCTGCTGATCATAATATCTGGCCATCTCTGTGATGACAGTCGTGTCCATGCCGTCCAGCGTTCCTTTTAGCTGAGCATATTCGAAGACCATGGCTTCGAGCGGGATATTTCCTGTCCTCTCTCCGATACCAAAGAGCGTGCAGTTAACAGCACCGCAGCCGTAAAGCCATGCTGTGCCTGCATTAACGACGGCCTTATAGAAATCATTATGTCCGTGCCACTCGAGACATTCGCTCGGAACTCCGGCGTAATTGTGAAGTCCGTATATGATGCCGGGCACCGATCTCGGAAGAGCGACTCCGCTGTACGGAACTCCGTAACCCATCGTGTCGCATAGCCTTATCTTGGCAGGCATGCCCGCCTGCTCCGCCATCTCCTGAATTGCTGCCACGAAAGGAACTACAAAGCCGTAGAAGTCAGCCCTCGTTATGTCTTCGAGATGGCAGCGTGGCGTGATGCCCGCCTCAAAAGCCTCGGCTACTATGGAGAGGTAATGCTCCATAGCCTTGGGCCTCGACATCCCGAGCTTGTAGAAAATATGGTAGTCCGAGCAACTCGTAAGTATGCCGGTCTCCTTGACTCCCATCTCCTTTACTATCTTGAAGTCTTCCTTTTTAGCTCTTATCCAAGTAGTAATCTTAGGGAACTCCAGGCCGAGATCCTGGCAAGCCCTGATAGCTTCCTTATCCCTGTCACTGTATGTAAAAAACTCCGTCTGACGTATGATGCCCTTCGGCCCTGAGAGCTTGGACATCATCTTGAAGATGTCTACAATCTGCTTGGTCGTATATGGCTCCCTCGATTGCTGTCCGTCGCGGAAAGTCGAATCTGTGATTACTATTTCCTCCGGCATTTCGTAAGGGCTCGTCCTGAAGTTAAATCCCACCTTCGGGATCTCCACATATTCAAAGAACTCTCTCAGGAGATTCGGCTCAGGCACATCCTGCACCTGATAGTGATAGGCTTCCATCTCGAGCAGATGCGATCTCTCTCCCAGCTTGGCTCTCATGGCGCGCTTCACACCCGCGCTTCCTATAGTCTTCTTGATCTCTTTATTGTTTTCCTTGCTATTTACTTTTCCTGCCATAACGGGCCTCCAATTATTTATCTAGCACATACAATTAGCCTTCTCGGTTAAATTGTATACATGTATTCTAATTACAGCCTTGTGCATTGTCAAGTCCAAATTTCTCAAAACCCCTCATTTTTCAAGGATTGTATACAATGTGCATAAAAGAAAAAAGACCGCTTATCGCGGTCAAACTCTAAATTGCTGTTATTTCAGATATCATTTATCTTATTTAAAACTGCAAATTTTGCTCATATTGTATACAATCTACAAATCATAGGAACCATTCCGATTCCTTACGCCCTATAGGCACTCTATCCAGCGCCATCTGGGCAATCGCAGCCGCCCTCGGAGAAACGCGGCTTATCCTATGCATCGGGAGTTTGCCCCTTACCTCCAGCGGCGCCGGCTTAATCTTGAGTCCGTCCACGTCGCAACCACCCAGCCTTCTTATCTTAGCGGCTGCAGCATCTGCATATTCATTTAATGATGCGATATCTATAATTGCGTACTTACCGAAGTTTCTCTCTCGCAGGCTTACATAGGTAATCGCGATAGCACCTGCTCCCACTACCGAGAGACCTCTCTCGTCGGCAAAGTGCGTCAGCTCATATAAAGCATTGCCATAGTCGTGGCCGCTGTATGCTACCAGCGCAAGCGTCATTGCACCGCGCCCTTCAATCTCTCGCAAGAGCTTAATTCCGGGCAGAGGTATCTTCCCCACATATACAGGCATGCCGAGAATAACGACAGTCTCCTCATTTATCTCCGGCAGATCTCGGCCCGCACTAAGATATATGCTCTCCACAGCTATGCTGTGCGGGCTGCATTCCTCAAGGCGCTTCGCTATCTCCTGCGTAAGCATCCGCGTCATCTTAGCTGTGCCTCCCGCAGGACTGTAATGTAAACCTACAACCTTCTTAATCATGATTTAAAATTGTAGCACCAGAGAATACACATAGTTAGTCGATACTGTGAAGATTCAAAATCTCACGCACTTTTGTAAGTACAAAAGAGCCGCTCCGAAGAGCGGCTCTGGATTTTAAGGATTTAGCTAGTTTTGAATACTACTCTAAGTTCTTCTTGTCTCCGAAGAAGTCCTTGGTGAGCTTGATTACAACAGGCGACAGTGCAAATATTGCAATCAAGTTAGGAATAGCCATCAATCCATTGAGTGTATCAGCGATACCCCATACAGCCTCGAGTGTAAGTGTAGCTCCAAGCAGGATAACGAATACGAATACCCATTTATATCCCATCGATGCTTTTGTTCCGAAGATATACTCGAAGCAGCGGATACCGTAGAGTGACCATCCGAGTACCGTTGAGAATGCGAAGCATCCGATTCCTACGGCAATTATCAGAGATCCGATTTGAGATCCGAATACTCCTGAGAAGGATGCAACTACTTCACCAACACCGGCCTTGCTGCCATACTCTGTAGCAATTGCACCGTTGTGTGTTCCTACGAGTACAGAAAGTGCTGTCAGTGTACAAATTACGATAGTATCCATGAATACTTCGAAAATTCCGAAAAGACCCTGACGTACAGGATTTGTCTCAGATGTAGCAGCGTGTGCGATAGGAGCAGAACCGAGACCGGCCTCGTTGGAGAATACTCCACGAGCGATACCCATTCTTATGGTTGTTCCGATTCCACCACCGATTACAGCACGAGGTGTGAATGCCTCACCAAAGATTGATCCGATTGCAGGACCAACATGCTTAATGTTTACAATAACTACAATCAGAGCTGCGAGGATGTAAACAATTGCCATGAACGGAACGAGTCTCTCTGTTACTTCTCCGATACGCTTGATGCCGCCGAACAGTACGATAGCAACTAGGACAGCAAGAATTACACCGATTATAGCGCTGGAAACAGGGACATCCTGTCCGAACATCGAGAATGTTGAGGCAGATGTGTTTCCACCGAAGGAATCGATAACTGAGTTGATCAATCCTGCGATGGTGTTAACCTGTGTCATGTTACCGATACCGAATGCAGCGAGTGCTCCGAAGATACAGAACAGCGATCCGAGCCATTTCCACTTTTCACCAAGACCGTTCTTGATGTAGTACATAGGTCCGCCTACCCAGTCGCCCTTAACGTTACGCTCACGATAGTTAACGGC
>CACWIO010000068.1 GCA_902760855.1 uncultured Eubacteriales bacterium | reverse complement strand
TATTTTTGCACGGAAGATAAGCACTACCCACTATGAGCAACGACTTTAAGCTGATTCCCTATGGCATCTCTGACTTCAATTGCTCTATGGCTTTTAGAGAGCCTGCCAAACATTACATCAGCGGCTTTAAACTCACGCTTGCCTACGCAATTTACTGCTTCCGATAATACATCGTAATTTTCTTTTGTTAGTTCTTGCGGCAGCATATGATAAAGATAGATACCGTCCATCGCACCTTCCGCAAAGACAAGTCCTCCCTCATCTTCTTTAGGCAAGGAAAAGTCTTCCGGAAGCTCTCCGTCCACCAGAGATTCCTTTATGTATTCAAGAATAGCTTTCTTATTTGTATCCATCATTTATACTCCATTTCCCCTCAGATGAGAATTCAGAAGCATTTTTCGATCATTTCTCGGTCAGGCTCTCCGGCTGTGAGCTGGCCGACCAGGAAGTAGGCTATGCCACCGACTATGAGGCCGACTATAATCTCATGTATGCCTAGCGGCAGTATCTTCACCCTGTTGAAGAAGATGAATGTGGCAAGACCACAAATGACTGATGCGAGGCAGGCCTTATCGTTACCCTTCTTCCAGTAAAGGCCTCCGATAATAGGCCAGAAGAATGTAGCCTCGAGGCCGCCGAACGCGAAGAGATTAATCCACACGATTACATCAGGCGGATTGAATGCCAATGCGCATCCTATGATGCCGATAGCTGCCGTGAGTGCAAAGCTGTATTTAGGCACTTTGTCGAAGGCTTCATCATACTCAGGATTATTAACTGCAGCAGTGCCGAGAGGCACTTTTTTGATGTAGTGAAGATAGATGTCCTTTATGATGGTCGCTGATGCGAGTATCAGGAGGGAGTCTATCGTGGACATTACGGCTGCAAGAGGTGCAGCGAGGAAGAATCCCGCCGCCCATGCAGGCATGTATTCCATTACAACATAAGGGATGACCTGGTCGGTGCTCGGCAGGCCCTCGGCCGGGAGCAACGGATAGGCCAGGGTGCCTGCGAGGTGCATGCCTATCATGAGGATACCGATGACTACGGTGCCGTATATCATGGCTTTATGCATGGACTCGGTATCCTTGAATCCCATGCACCTGACTGCCGTCTGAGGCAGTCCGAGCACCGCAACTCCTACCAGCACCCAAAATGATATCAACGCGCCGGGTCTAAGCGATGCAATCTCTGCGCCATATTCGCCCTTACCCATTAAATCCCATCCGGGATTTCCGGCATCAAGAGCTGAGACTATATTCTCCATTCCGCCTGCGTTATGAATCACGAAGAAGAGCAGCAGGAATGTGCCGCAGCTCATAACTATTCCCTGTATGGTATCTGTGGTAACTACAGCCTTAAAGCCTCCGACAGATGTATAGATGATAACTACAGCACCGAAAAGTATAAGCCCCGCCCAGTAAGGAAGACCCGTCACAGTCTGAAGCAAAGTGGCTCCTCCTATGAACTGAGCAATCATCTGAGTCGTAAAGAATATGACCATGGCCACTCCGCAGATGATGACAACTGCAGGAGATTTATAGCGGGCTCTAAGATAATCGTTGATGGTCACTGCATTGGTGCGGCGAGCCACCATAGCGAATTTCTTACCCAGCACGCCGAGAGTCAGGAAGGCAGCTCCTATCTGGACACCTGCTACCCACGACCATGACATACCGAAGCTCGATGCGAGTCCCGGTCCGCCGAGGAACGAGCTCGCGCTTGTATATGTGGCTACGAGAGTCATCGCGAGCACGACGCCGCCCATGCTGCGTGAGCCCGCGAAATAATTGGATAAAAACCCCTTATCCGCGTGCTCCTCGGCGGACTTCCTGCTCGCCCTGATCCCAAGACAAAGATTAATCAAAAGATATGCTACTAAGATTACGAGAACTGTAGTGCTCTTATTCATGCTCCGCACCTCCTCTCGCATTATCGTCGAGATCGAAGTCTACGAAGACATATTTAAGCAAGTACAGTACGCCGACTACAGCGACTACGAACATGCCGGGCACGCTGATAAGCCACCAAAGAGGCAGCCCTCCCAGCCTGATGCCGCTACCTGAGAGCGCATATGCCAGCACTACGTTCCAGACGAAGCAAATGATGAACAGTATCATAGTGGCACGCGCCTCTCTTCTGACCTGCGCATCCTTCTCTTCTCTGGTCATTCCTTCAATTCTTTTCAATTCTCAAACTCCTTTCACTGAGGCACTTTCCACAAAAGAAAGCCACCCGAAAACGGATGGCGTAGTCTCAATGAATTGTGCCTGGTATAGTTTCCCGAGGGAATACCACCCGTCGCCTAAACTATACCATAAATCACAGCGAAACAATAAGCAAAATCTCAATTTTACTTGCTGTCCTCAGCCTCATGCTCGGCCCTCTTTATGTTCTTCTCGAGCCTCTCTATGACCCTGTCGTCGCTGCTGACCTTGGTGATGAGCGGCACGTGCTCCACTATCAGAGATGAGGTGTCGAGGCCGTACCATTTCTCCCTCGATCCCGCAACCGAACGTATCGCATACTTGGCATTGAGCAAGAACTCATCCACGGCCGAGAGCTCAGTCTTCTTCGTTACGGACTTATGGATGATGCAGAACTTAAATGTTCCAATGTCCGAAGGTCCATAGATCGAATACTTCTTATTCTGCGCCGGAAGCTCCCCTCGCCTCTGCATATCCTGAACTATCTGCCTGAGATAGACGTTGACCTTTTGCGGGCATTTAAACCCGAGATTGAGCCAAATGCGGAAGATGAAATCCGTATCGTAGGTCTCGAGATCGTAAGTCATCGTGTATGGCTCGTTAATCACATTGACGTTAACGAACCAATACGCCTGCGCCCTCTTGGTGTCCTTATCCAAAATCGAGTACAGCGTATCCCTGTCGATGAGCTCCGGATCCCTCTCTCTGTCCATGTAGACGAGATTGTGGGCAAGCAGCGGCAAATCCTCATCGTCGTGCAGCTCGTTGAGGCTGTCTATATGTTTGCGCATCTTGAGGCTGGTCGCATATTTCTTCTCAACCGCAGTGCCGCGGAACCAAACTATCTCAAGCAACAGCAGAATCAGCGTCAGGAAAACAGTCACGTAACCGCCATGCATGAATTTCCCAAGGCTCGAGATGAAAAACACCGTCTCTATACCGCCAAAAGCCGCCAACATGATAAATGACAAGACCTTCCTGCCCTTTATGGCAAACAAGTAATTCCAAAGGAGCACAGTCGTCATCAGCATCGTGAGCGTAATCGCAAGTCCGTACGCCGACTCTATCCTCGCGCCGGAGCGGAAGTATAGGACTACCGCACTGCATCCTATCCAAAGCACCTTGTTTACAAGGCCTATATATAGCTGTCCCTTGGTGTCCGCCGGATACTTAATCTCAAGGTGTGGCAGAAGGTCCAGTAGTATGGCCTCAGACACAAGAGTGTATGAACCGGTTATGAGAGCCTGGGACGCGATGATGGCCGCCATAGCACTCAGAAGTACAGCTACAGGTCTCAGTGCAGGAGGCAGCATCAGGAAGAACGGGTTCATGTCTTCGATAGACATCAGCTCGTTGTTACCAAGGTTATTAATAATCCATGCACCCTGTCCGAGGTAATTGACTATGAGGCAGGTCTTTACGAAAGGCCAGCTGAAGTATACGTTATTCCTTCCGACGTGACCCATATCCGAATAAAGTGCCTCCGCACCTGTCGTTGCGAGGAATACGCTTCCGAGTATCATAAAGCCCATCTTGTTGGCAGGGCTCAGAAGTATCTGTATGGCATATATAGGATTGAAGGCTTTGAAAACTATAGGATGAGCCAGCACATTCCATGCGCCCGTAAGCCCGAGGAACGAGAACCATAAGAGCATGGCAGGTCCGAATGCCTTACCTATCTTGCTCGTTCCCGCATGTTGTATAGAGAACAGTAAGCCGATTATGGTCAAGGTGATAATAATTACCTTCCACTGACCTGTGCCGAGCATTCTGTTCATAGTCTCTATGCTTCGCAGTCCCTCAACCGCAGTGGTTACAGTAACTGCAGGCGTCAGCACTCCGTCAGCGAGGAGCGCCGCGCCGCCTATCATAGCAGGCACTATCAGCCATTTGCCGCAGTTCTTAACTAAGGCGTATAAGGAGAAGATGCCGCCCTCCCCGTCGTTATCGGCCTTCATGGCTATAAGCACGTATTTGACCGTCGTCAGCAGCGTGATGGTCCATATGACCAATGACAGCGAGCCTATAATAAAATTCTCATCGGCCCCTCCTATGCCGCCGTTTCCCTCGAGAATCGACTTCATTACGTACAGAGGAGAAGTTCCTATATCTCCGTAGACTATGCCTATGGTTACTAGGAACATACCAAATGAGAATTTGCTTCGTGTTGATAATCCGTGGTTATTCTTCTTTAGTTCCATTATTCCCTACTCACTCTAAATCCCCTTTAACTTGTCATCAACACCCCTTACAATAATGCATAGTATACCATATTTTGAACTAACTTATACTCACAAAAAACTTGTATTATTCGACGCATTACATGAGCAAAATATAGTATAATTAACGCACTATGAAGATTACAGAATTACTTGAAAAAGACAAAGACCGTCTGCTGACGGAAATAGGATCGGCCGGTAAAGCCGAAAAGGCAATCGCAATTCTCGAAAAGGAAACGGATAAGCTCCTCCTGACTCATAACGATGCGGCGGGCTCTGACGCAGAGCGTAATGCTGCAGCTCATATGATGCAGGCAGTCAGGCTCTCCCTTCCTTTCATTGATTCTCTCGGTAGTTCCAAGGTATTTGAGCAGGAAGTCGGAGCCAAAAAATCAGTCAAGACACCGCTTACGGTTGTCTTCCTGATAATCGCTGCACTGGTGCTCTTGGTATACGGACTTCTTCCGCTCATTATGCAGGCCATGAACAACGCAAATACACCTGCGGCCCAAAACGACCTCATCACAAGGGGCGTGGCAATTCTCATGGGAGCCGCCGCCCTCTTCTTGGCAGGCAATACCCAGAGCAAGCCTGCAGCTAAGAAAAAAGAGTATCACGTCGAGCAGAGAGTCGATGCAGACAGATTATACAGAAACTACCGCACCATTATGATCTCTGTAGATCAGAGTCTGGATGAAATCAGGCTCCAGCAACACCAGGATTACAAGGCTCAGGCGGGTAAGATTGAAGGACGCGATGCATCAAGTGCCGAGATTGATCTCTTCTCCGATCTCCTTGCAGCATCCTACAGCGGAGATCCCGAGTTCGCACTTGAGAAGATCTCAGGCATCAAATACTACCTACATCAGCAACAGATAGAGGCTGTCGATTACGCAGAGGACACAGCGGACTTCTTCGACCTGATGCCGGGAGCATCCGCAGGCACTATAAGACCTGCACTGGTTGCGGACGGCCGCCTGCTTAAAAAAGGACTCGCATCCAAAGGTAACTAAAAAGCACATTGAGGGGAATTGCTTTAATGGACAGATTTTTCGGATTTGATCTCGGCGACGCCGAAAGTGCAATCGCGAGGCTAGACAAAAACGAACAAAACGTACCGGAAATGCTCACCGTCGTAGGTGAGCAGAGTTTTATTACGGCATACGCACAGCTCCAAAATGGAGAGCTTTTAGTCGGCGAGAAAGCCTGCTACGCGGATAATGTCATAAAGAGAAAGCTCAGATTTAAGAGCCGCTTCCTGACAGACAGGCAGAGCGCGCAGGATGTCAGGAGTTTTGCAGCCGGAGTACTCGGTGAGCTCTACGGAAACGGAGACCTCATCAAAAACGAAGAATGCTCATTTTATATAGGTTGCCCTGCCGGCTGGGACAGGAATACAAGAGAGCACTACAGAGAAATCTTCGAGAGTGCGGGATATCCGCCCGCAAAGATAATCTCAGAGTCTCGCGCAGCCATGGTAAGCGCTTGCCAGTCCAAGCACCTCCAGGTGGGAGTAGATATACTTTCCAAACCTGTGCTGGTCGTCGACATAGGATCATCCACCACTGACTTCGCATACATCATGGGTGGCAAGGAAGTAGAAATGCAAACTGCAGGTGAAGTCGTGCTCGGAGGCGGACTGATGGATGAGATACTGCTCGAGGAGTCGGTCGCATCAGCGGGCCTCGGTCGCAAAAAGATTCAGTCTGTATTTGATAAAAGCGAGCCTTGGAAGACCTATGCAGAATTCGCAGCCAGACGTCTCAAAGAGAAATACTATTCCGATGAGGAATATTGGAGCAAGAACTCCTGCCAAGAGAGCATAGTCCTCCACTACGACAGACCTGTTAAGCTCGTGCTTAAGATGGATGCCAAGGTTGCTGACAAACTCGTAAACAAGAAAATATCCAAGCTCGGTAACAAGAGTTGGCGTGAGGTCTTTATCTCATCTCTCGAAGACGTTAAGAAAAATATAACAGGATCTGAGCCCGAGCTCATATTCCTGACCGGTGGAGTCAGCAAACTCCCTGCCATCAGGGATTGGTGCAGCAGCGTATTTACGGATTCCGTCGTTATATCCGCTACGGACCCTGAGTTCTCGGTAGCCCGCGGCCTCTCCTACTGCGGACGCATAGACGAAGACCTCAGGGAATTCAAAGAAGAGCTCGATGAGCTAATTGCCTCATCCACAATCGAAGAGATAGTAGGAAGGCACATACCTAATCTCTATAAAGATGCGGTCGATGCTCTGGTGGAGCCAATAGTCGAAAAAGTCGCAGTCCCTGTATTTGACAGATGGCGCTCAGGAGAGATAAAACGCCTCGCAGATACGGACAGCGTGCTTCAGACCGAGGTGGCGACATTCCTCAGATCCGACGAATGCCGCGAACTTCTCGCAGGCCCTATCACAGGCTGGCTCAGGCCGGTAATAGAGGAACTTGAATCGCTTACAGTCCCTATTTGCCTGAAGCATCGCGTGCCTTACACCGCACTTAGCCTTAAATCATACCTGAACGCAGACGACATCGACATCAAAGTCGACGCCAAGAATATATTTGCCGTAGAGGAGATGACCTTCCTCATCGATTCCATAGTCACCGCCCTCGTGGCAATTCTCATAGCGACTATAGATCTCATACCGTTTATGGCGGGCCCGGAAGGCATACTGATCGGAATAATCGCATCAGTGGTCGTGCTCTTCCTTGGTAAAGATAAGATGCAGGAGACCCTGCTCTCCGCAGACATTCCAAAGACAATGCGCAAACTAATTCCTAAGGGAGCATTCAGCTCTCGCACGGAATCCATAAGCGCGGGCATTAAAGAGTCATTCTACGAAACTCTTAAAAAAGAAAAGAATGACGAGATCAGCGAGCGCATGGTAAACGAAATTTCAGGACAGATTGAAACGACACTCGCCAAGATGGCAGAAGTCGTCGAAATCCCACTCGGACAATAATTAATGAGAAGCGACAGATACAAAGAAGAACCAAAACGTAAGAAGAAAAAAGGAAGCAGGGCTCTCAAGCTGCTGCTTCTTTTGATACTCCTGCTTTTGATAGCAATCCCTGCCACTGTCTACAACATTTATAAAAATGCGGCGGAGTCTCTTTATGTAGAGATAAATGAGGACAAGCTTAACGTCGCTGTCGGAGAGCCTCTGCTCGCGCTTGATTGCATAAAAGACCACGGCGGAGAGCTCTTCTTCGAGACAGGAGAGTCATCCTATTCCGTAATCGGCTCGCACGAGCCTGTATCCTATGACGATTTTTATCTGAATACAGACGAGATCGGAGAGCATACGGTAAGCGGATTTATAGAGCAGCCCATACTCGGAGGGTATATTGCTCCGTATGAAACATTCAGCTTTACTTATATAGTTGAGGATAAAGTCCCGCCTGTAGTGCTCTGGAGCGGAGGCGCTGCACTGGAGAAAGGCACGGAGTTTGATATCAAGAACGTAGTCGGCTACGGAGATAATGCAGATCCAAGTCCCCAAGTCACTTATACGGGCACGGTGGATATGAACACGAGCGGAGACTACCCTCTTCATGTGACAGTCACCGACGCATCGGGCAATTCTACAGACTGGGATACAACTGTCTACGTAGTAGATAGCATGCCGAGCTACCACGACTCCTCAGAGAAGATGCCCTTCAAGGACTTCGTAGATAAACACAGAGCCGAGGGCCTTGAATTCGGAATAGATGTCTCAGTATGGCAGGGAGAAATAGATTGGAACAAGGTAAAAGCCGCGGGCTGTGATTTTGCGATTATCAGAATCGGATATTCAGAGGATGGAATTATTGAATTCGATAAAAGATTCGAGCGCAACTATATGCATGCTAAAGAGGCAGGCATTCCTATAGGTCTTTACATGTACAGCTACGACAATTCCGAAGAAAAAGTCCGCGATGCAGCCTCTCAGATAATAACCCAGCTCGGAGGAGACTCGCTTGAACTCCCTATCGCCTTCGATTGGGAGGATTTCGGGCAATTCCAAAAATACGAGATGAGCTTAATCACGCTAAACAGAATGTACGATGCATTCGCTGACGAGCTCTCCAAAGCTGGTTACGACTGCATGCTCTACGGCAGCAAGAACTACCTCGAAAAAGTCTGGGACGAAACGGACAGCCGCCCTATCTGGCTTGCCCATTACACGGATCAAACCGACTACAGCGGTCCTTACCGCATCTGGCAGGCCTCTTCATCAGGTCGAATAGACGGCATATCCGGAGCCGTAGACAT
>CACWIO010000067.1 GCA_902760855.1 uncultured Eubacteriales bacterium | reverse complement strand
GCCCTCATCTACGATGATGCCGCCGCGGCGATTAACCTCGCGGCCATCTGTCGTATCTTTGATGAGTGGGTTCGGGCTTGTTCCGATGGACATGATTACAGCATCTACGTCCAGTTCGAACTCGCTGCCCGGAATCTCTACCGGTCTTCTTCTGCCGGAATCATCAGGCTCTCCGAGCTCCATTCTGATGCAGCGGATAGCTTTTACTGTTCCGTTCTTAGGATCTCTCGGATCATCAGGATTCTGGTGACCGAGTATCTCTATAGGATTGCAAAGGAGGTTGAATTCGATTCCTTCTTCCTCAGCGTGCTCAACTTCTTCGGCACGAGCAGGAAGCTCTTCCATCGATCTTCTGTATACGATGTATACCTTCTCAGCACCGAGTCTCAGAGCAGTTCTTGCAGCGTCCATAGCTACGTTACCGCCTCCGACTACAGCTACCTTTCCGCCCTTCATGATAGGTGTGTTTGGATTATCTTTATATGCTTTCATGAGGTTGGATCTGGTCAGGTACTCGTTAGCTGAGTATACGCCTGTCAGGGATTCTCCCGGGATGTTCATGAAGCTAGGAAGTCCTGCTCCCGAGCCTACGAATACAGCCTCAAATCCCATATCGAAGAGCTCGTCTATTGTGAGA
Source organism: uncultured Eubacteriales bacterium (assembly GCA_902760855.1). Taxonomy (GTDB): domain Bacteria; phylum Bacillota; class Clostridia; order Peptostreptococcales; family Anaerovoracaceae; genus Crickella. Next base: position 15,108 of record CACWIO010000067.1, on the reverse strand, counting down.
GTCTTACCGATTACGGCATTTGTAACTACCTCTACTCCGAGGTCCTTGAGTCCCTGCACTTCTCTGGCTACGATAGCCTTCGGAAGTCTGAACTCAGGAATTCCGTAAACGAGTACTCCGCCCGGTGTGTGAAGAGCTTCGTAAATCGATACGGCATAACCCTTCTTGGCAAGGTCTCCTGCGCATGTAAGTCCCGCAGGGCCTGCGCCTACTATAGCTACCTTGTGTCCGTTCGGAGCAGGTGCTGCAGCAGCTTCCTTGGCGTTCTCATTGTGCCAGTCAGCAACGAATCTCTCGAGACGTCCGATTCCTACAGGCTCGAACTTGATGCCGAGGCTGCAAACTTCCTCGCACTGAGTCTCCTGAGGGCATACACGGCCGCATACTGCAGGCAGTGATGAATCTTCGCTGATTATCTGATAAGCGCCCTCGAAGTCTCCTTCTTTAACCTTCTGAATGAACTCCGGAATCTTTACGTTTACAGGGCAACCCGCAACGCAAGGTTTGTTCTTGCAGTTGAGACATCTCTCAGCCTCAGCTACAGCTGTCTCCTTTGAGTATCCCAGAGCTACTTCGCTGAAATTATGCGCACGCACTTTAGGGTCCTGTGCAGGCATTTCGTGTTTTTTAGGATCAATTGCCATTACTCTTCCTCCCTTCCTTATGCGTTCGCGCCGGCCTTGAGTTCATCGGCCGCCTTAAACATATTGCAAACGTGGTCGTGCGCCTTTCTCTCGAAGTCGAAATATGTGCGACCTCTGGCAATGGCCTCGTCGAAATCTACTTCATATCCGTTGAAGTCCGGTCCGTCTACACAGGCAAACTTCATAACGCTGCCTTCTTCGGTGTGCAGAGTGAGTCTGCAGCATCCGCACATTCCCGTGCCGTCGACCATGATAGGGCTCATCGATACGGTAACAGGAGCGTTGAAGTCCTTAGCTGTCAGAGTGACGAACTTCATCATGATGATAGGTCCGATGGTGACTATCATGTCGAATTTCTCACCGGCCTCGAGCATTTCTCTGAGAGGAATAGTAACGTTTCCTTCTCTCTTGTATGAACCGTCATCGGTCATTACAACCAAGCGGTCAGAGCAAGCATCAAACTCATCCTCGAGAATTACGAGATCCTCGCTTCTGAATCCTATAATGCTCGTTACTTCTGCTCCGATTCTGTGGAATTCCTTAGCTACAGGGAGAGCGATAGCACATCCTACGCCGCCTCCGACTATGCAGACTTTCTTGATTCCTTCGGTCTCTGTAGGATTGCCGAGTGGCCCTACGAAGTCTTCCAGATACTCTCCTTCCATCTTGTGATTGAGAGCTTCAGTAGTAGCGCCTACTACCTGGAAAATGATCGTTACAGTTCCTTCATCCGGATTAGTTCCTGCTACGGTCAGAGGAATTCTTTCTCCCTCTTCGTCCACACGCAGGATAATGAACTGACCCGCCTTAGCCTTAGCAGCCACCAGCGGCGCCTCTACATCGATCTGTGTAACAGTCGGTTTAAGAGGCTTTCTCCTTACGATTTTGTACATTTGTCCCTCCTATGCGTTTAGCTATCATCAGCGTGTATCGCCAACGCTTAAATTCTATCACATTTCCTACACTTTTCTCCTCAAAAGTGACATATCTCTTAAAGTATTATTTAGCGCAGACTTGTGTAGCCTTCTCTCGAGCTTCTCCATATCTGGATTCTCACCTATGAAGACTGCTTGATTATCCAGAGCCTCATCAGCTCCGCTTATGGCATACATCCTGTCCGCTACGTCAAATCTGATGAAATCATCTCCTGCCTTTATGGCACCCTTTGCTCTGACTATACTGCCCAGGCCGTACCTGATCGTATCTTCGAGCAAAAGTATCAATTCCGAGACGCTCGAAAGTTGAACGTCCCGGAATGACACTTGTTTCATATAAACAGGGTCTTGCTCTGCTTCGTTTATTACATTCTCGCCTATCGGGGCAGCTTCGGATTCCGGGTCTTGCAATATCTGGTTCCACCACTCGTCATCATGTTCTTTATACGGTATGTCAGATATCCACGCATCAGGGTTGATGGTGCTGATTTCGTTTTTGATCTTAGTGAGTAAATTGGAGGCCTCATTTTCGATCTTTGAAAATATAATACCTTTTGCGTTGGCAATCTGATCGCCGTACAGCTCACCGTATTCCTTCATGTTTTCGTGGTACGATACAGGAGCGAGCACCGCCAGAGGGTTGAGGAGCCTAATATTCTCATAGCTGACCTTGTGGATGTTGGCAATTATATTACTGAGTTTGCCAACGCCCGTGGGCTCGACCACAAGGTATTCGGGATTAAGGCTGGCTGAGATTGCTATTATTGTGTTAGCAAATGAATCCTTTTTGCTGCAGCAAACACAGCCCTCCATAAATTCCCAAACTTTGAGCTCGCCTGTCTCCTGTATCTCTTGAGAATCCAGATTTGTGTCTCCGTATTCATTTTCCAAAACTGCGATTTCTCTGCCGGTTCGTTTGATAAGTTCTTTGATGAAGGTAGTCTTACCGGCTCCGAGAAAACCCGACACCACGAGTATTTTCATTTATCCCTGTTCATACTTCCTATTTATTAATATGTTCATTTATTACATCTGAACCTTGTTTACGTCCTGTCCCTCGAGGATTACTACAGGCTTGATGAGGTCAGCCGGCTTGTCCTTCATGAGCTGAAGAGCTTCAGGAATGTGCTCCCATCCCTCAAATACGTGCGAAGCGAGTTTGCTAACATCGAGCTTGCCGCTGGAAATGAGTGATCCGAGCTTCTCCATACGGAGTCTTCCGCCAGGCATGAGTCCGCCGTTGATCTGCTTGTGACCCATTCCTACACCCCACTCAACTCTTGGGATGGAGATCATGTCTCCGGATCCGAGGTAGTTTACGTTACCGATCTTTCCACCAGGCTTAACTGCAGCTACTGCTGACTTGAATGTGTCAACGTCTCCGCCTGCGATGATAACCTTATCTACGCCCTTGCCGTCTGTCATAGCGAGAACCTGCTCTTCGATTGATCCGTTCTTGTAGCTGATGAACTCATCTGCGCCGTAGAACTTAGCAGCCTCTACGCAGTTAGGACGAGTACCTACAGCGATGATTCTGGATGCACCTCTGAGTGCGCAGCCTGCAACTGACATAAGTCCAACAGGGCCGATTCCGATAACGAGTACGCTGTCACCGAACTGTACGTCTGCGAGCTCAACGCCGTGGAATCCTGTAGGAACCATGTCGGAAAGCATGCAAGCGTCTACGATGTTTACGCTGTCAGGCATGTGAGCGAGGTTTCCGTCTGCATCGTTTACGTGGAAGAACTCTGAATCAAGACCATCCTTGAAGTTTGAGAATTTCCATCCTGCGAGCATTCCGCCTGAGTGTGTTGAATAACCGCTCTGAGCCTCTACTGAGCTCCAGTCAGGTGTGATAGCCGGTACGAATACTCTGTCGCCAGGCTTGAAGTCCTTAACGAGCTCTCCAACCTTAACTACTTCTGCGCAACCCTCGTGTCCGAGAATCATGTTGTGTCTGTCACCTACAGCACCTTCCCATACAGTGTGTACGTCAGATGTGCAGATAGCGATTGCGAGTGGTTTACAAATAGCATCAAGTGGTCCGCACTCAGGAACGTCCTTCTCAATCCAACCAACTTCGCCGATCTTCAGCATTGCAAAGCCTTTCATTTTGTCAGCCATAACTGTCTCCTTTCAATTACATAAATTGTTTTTCTTTAAAAGATGTTTTGATTTAATTTATTAAGAGGATTCTTTATTGTTAAATAGTTAACAATCTCTCTACAAAGAGTATAACGCTGCGACTTTGTTAAATCAATAACAAAATTGTTTATTTTTGCTTTTTTCATGCACTTAAAAGCGTACATAAAAACAGGCGGCATTTCTGCCGCCTTGCTCCTTTTTAAGACATTTGCCAAGCCCTTGCAATAAAAGGCTTTCAGATATTGTTAATAATATCTAACTTCCACCTCTTTGAGGTACTGCCTTTCAAGGGATTTTACTATCCTGTCTATGATCGGAAACCTCACCCCTATCTCCGCCGCTACCTGCGGATCATCGGTGTCATTGTTGATCTGAGTTCCCATGATTATTTCGAGCTGATCCATTTCCCTGAGTATGCTTATTATCCTCTTTGCGGAATCCTCAGGCATGTCCTTCAAGAGCACTTTGTTTTCAAGTCTCTCGGCTACTTCCGTCAGAGTCAGCATGCCCTCGGTCACAAGATCCACACCCTCTATTAAAGCGCCCGGCGGGAGTTTGCCGGCCGGCCTTCTGTCAGCCTTGATGTCTCGCCCGAGCTCTCTGGCAACTATCTTGGAAGTAGTGCCTCCGCAGACTATGGTCTTGCCTTCATAATCTCTGACGATCTCCGCCAATCTCTTGTCCGACGATTTCTGCCTGGGCGCACCGGTGACCAAAAGCGCACGATCCGGTTTTCTCACCGCAATAACTGCGCAAGTGATGTCGTCGTTTGCCTTGAAACTATCCCTCTTATACGCCTCGGTTACTATGGCTCTCGAGAGCGCCCTCGAATCTATGTCAGGCTGCCTCTCAAGCAGATCTCTTACAAAGGCTTTTACATTCTCAACTCCCCATTCGTCGGAGCTTGCAATTCCGCGCCCCGCGGCTAGCGCTCTTGTTGAGCTTGGAAGTGCACCGCCGTAGTATTTAGGTTGTTGTTGCTGCTCATGAGGCATGCGCCCGAGAGATACTCCGGACTGCGCGACTCCGTCGCTAAAGAATATAAGTCGGTCGCCCTCTTCCATGCTAAATGTTGAGGAGAAGACTATCTCGCTTTTTACGGCTTTCTTTCTGTTGAGTGTGACCCTGCTCCTGTCCCAGACCTTGTCCCACTCGACTGACTCAGAGCCTTTAAACCTCAAGCTCTCCGGATTGTCGTACTCGACGAGCTCCACATTTATAAAGGATTTGTCGTTGTTAAAGACTATCTTAGCAATGGTAAATGTGGAATAGCTTATCCCCTTCTCCTTATCTACCGGCAGAGTATCCATAATAATCTCTGCGGAATGCCCGAGCTCGAGCGGAGAAAATGACATCTTCGTCGCCATGTGAGAAGTCATGGAAGCGAGGACGTTGGCCTTAACGCCGCTTCCGAGTCCGTCAGACAGTGTGGCCGTTATGATATTACTGCCCGGCGCTCTGTCCAGCAGGAATACGTCTCCACCTATCTTCTGGCCGTTTTTATATATCTGTGAGTAGTCGATATCGATGCATATATTATTCAGCATTGTAATCGACCTCGCTTTCCTCGATCAGGCCGCTCTCACCACCGCCGCCTTTGACGTTGAACTCCTCGATAATGGAATTCAGCACGATCTCGGTCTCGGCAGCGCTCTCTCCGAGCAGAGATGCGATCTGCTGCACGGTATTAAGCGACTTGGTGATAACCTCCTCGGCCTTTCCGACTACGGCTTCTCTGCGAACGGTATGAGTCGTGATGTCCTCGAACATCGCTCCGAGAAGTTCCTTGCTCTCCACGAGGAAGAATGTGATTCTCATAATCCTGCCCTCGTGTTTGAACCTGTACTGAGTCGGCTTCGATGCTGAGAACTGCTCCTGGAATTTGTCCGAAAACGGCACGAAGGTCGACACCGGAGTTCCCCTGAATGACCTGAGTCCCTCGGCATCGAGGAAGCCTTCCGGGAAGTCCTCGAAGAGGTCAATGAATCTCTTATTACAATCGGATATGAGCAGGTCCCTGTCCACGATGACCACGCCATGAGGTATGGTCGAAAGCAGTATGTCTACCTTGCTCTCCGCGTCCTTTCTCATCTTGGTGACGCACATCTCAACTTCGGCGAGTCCGTCCAGCAGTGCCTTGGCCATATCGCGGCAGCTCGGATATCCGCAGCCTCCGCAGTTGAGCTCGTCCTCGACGGACATTTTACCCAGGCTGAGAAGTGCTTTGTCGATCTCCTCCTCCGTGTGCTCTGCTCTGCCGACTCCGGCTTCTACAGGCTGAGCCGCCTTGAGAATGCCATAGCCTTTATCAATTACCTTTTGGGCAAACTCTTTATCGCCATCGAACACATCCTCTTCTTGCATCCTGGATGTGACATGCGATGTAACGGATTTCTTTCTTATTACGGCTGAGTCATTCTTGGTCGTTCCCGGTCCGTTGATGCATCCGCCGTCGCAGTTAAGCGCCTCAAGGAAATCTTTAGTATGAGTTCCGCTTAGAGACGACATTACCCTGTTAGTTCCGGATACCGAAAGAGCATTCTGCATAAATCAAATGTAATACCCGTGTCTATGTCTTCGAGAATTATATTATCTTCTTCAAGCCATTCCTCGACCTCGCGGAATGTAAGAGCGATGTCGGGATATCCCGGCGTCTCATCAGCCTCTATCTTCTTGGCTATGCAAGGCCCGATGAAAACTATAACTATGTCATCTCCGTAAAGCTGCCTGAGATATGCACTGTGAGTCTGAAGCGGAGACGGAACAGGAGCGAGGTCCTTTACGGTCTCCGGGAAATACTTCCTGACCATATGCACCACCGAAGGGCAAGCCGTCGATACAAAAGGCGCGCTTCCGTGTTCTTCAAGATAAATGTCCAGCGCCTCGCTTACGAGCTGTGCTCCTATAGCGGTTTCGGAGATATATTCAAAACCGAGTTTTTTAAGCGCTCTTAAGAAGTTGTCCGAAAGCTCCTGGAATTCAGACACGTATGCAGGTGCAAGGGATACTATTACCTTGCGGTTTGACATAAGGGCCATTCTCGCCAGGTCCACATCGTTTCTGATCTGCTTTACGCCGTTTGGGCACTCGTTAACGCATGTGCCGCAGAACGTGCATCTGTCGTAGATGATTTCCGCATGAGCGTCTTTAATCTGGATTGCCTTTACCGGGCAATTTCTGACGCACTTATAGCAGTCGCGGCAATTTGATAATTCTGTATAAATCGGCTGTCTTTGCATAATACTTCCCTCCCGATTGTTACTATAATAACAGATATAACATGCCACAAGGCTTTAAATCAATACGAAATATCTCTGACAATTATTTGTTTTAGATTGTGCTCTCAGTTAATCTTGTTTTATAATCAGTGCAATATTATTTTTCGCAGGAGGATATTTTAATGAACCGAGAAGTACCAGAAATTCGTTGCATAAAGTTTGATCTGATGGGAGCAACCGCGATTATTACGGGAGGCGCAAGCGGCATAGGAAGAGCCACCGCCGAGATTATGGTGCGCAGTAATGCTAATGTTATAATTGCCGACCTCAACGAAAATGGGCAGCTCATAGCAGATAAGATTAACGGAAAGTATGAAAGGACTTGCCTCTTTAAGAAAACAGACGTCACTTCCGAGGAGGACGTTAAGGCTGTTGTAGAGATGGCGGTTGAGCAATTCGGTTCACTTGATATAGCGGTCTGCAGCGCAGCGATAAGCGGAGACCATAATGACATAGCCAATGAGACCATGGACAATTGGGATAAGGTCACATGCGTAGACAGCACAGGCGTTATGCTTATGAATAAATACGCCATCAATCAGTTCCTGGCGCAGGACAGCGGCGGAGTTATCTGCAACCTCGCCTCCATCTTCGGACTCGTTGCAGCGCCGAGCAATATCGCATATTCAGCTGCCAAAGGCGCGGTCATCAATCTGACCAAATCCGCGGGCACGGCCTATGCATCGAGAGGCATCAGAGTTAACTGCGTCTGCCCGGGCATCATAAATACACCTCTCGTGCCGGATCATATGAAAAACAACTACCGCAGGATGCACCCTATGCACAGAATGGGAGAGGACTTCGAGATCGGCTCCATAGTCACTTTCCTTTGCAGCGAAAACGCCCGCTTTATCACGGGCGCTGCAATTCCTGTAGATGGCGGATATACCAGCCTATAATTTACTCTTGATAAGTGAAATCTCCGCTGGAGCCTCCGGTCTTTTGGACCAGATGGATATCAGATATCAGCATTTGTTTATCGATGGCCTTGCACATATCGTAGATTGTCAGCAGGGCCAAGGACACTCCGGTGAGAGCCTCCATCTCAACTCCTGTTTTAGCCTCAATTGAGGCTGTGCAAGTCGCTTTGATGGCGCATGCCTCCTCATCGACTTCAAATGTGACTGCTGAGTTTGTAAGCGTAAGCGGATGGCACATTGGAATAAGCTCAGATGTGCGCTTGCTTCCCATGATGCCTGCTACTTGGGCGACGGTAAACACGTCTCCCTTTTTTATTTTCCTACCGAGCACGGCATCCATGGCTTCTCGGGACAGCTTAATAGTGCCCTCGGCAACAGCAGTCCTCTTTGTTATGTCCTTGTCCGAGACATCGACCATATATGCATTTCCCTTATCATCAAAATGCGTGAATTCACTCATTAGGCGGTCTCCTTAGAGTTCTTCTTCTCATATAGCATTCGGTCTGCGTTATCTATTAACTTATCGACAGAAGTCATAGGTGAGATGCATTTGGTATATCCCGCAGACAAGCGCAGAGGATATTCGATGCGCTCTTCAGCTGCAGCTTTATCGATTGCCCTTTGAACCTCTTTGATTGTCTCCTCCGGTGCCGGTGCCTTCGCGCCCTTGGTGATGATACAGAATTCATCTCCACCCCATCTGGCTGCAAACACACGCTTCTTCTCGCTGTAATCATGCAGAGCTTTTCCGACGACTCTCAGAGCCCTGTCTCCCTCGAGATGTCCGTACTCATCATTTATCTTTTTAAACATATCTATGTCCGTCATAAAGAAGTATATCGGCTCACTTTCACTGACAGAAGGCATATTATCAAAGAGATAGTTGTCCGCCGCACGTCTGTTGTTCAGTTTGGTCAAACTGTCATTGAAAACCTGCGATTGCAGTGAGCGTGTATATACCATCACCGTTCCGAGCAGAAGCGAAAGCTCCATGACAGGCAAATTCTCAATAAAGATATCCAATAGTCCCGCAGCGACCGGGAAGATCAGGAATAATGCCACAATAAGAAAGTCGAACCTTTGGGCCTTCGTGTCCGCGTCCTTAATCTTTAAGACGATGTGTCCGGTTGCAAATAACAGATATCCCACTGCGAGAATAAACATCGTAGGATACAAAGATCCGTGCATGTACTCGTTGTTTTCGTTATAGTAGAAAACCAGTTTTGTGAACGGAGTAGTAAGAATCAACAGTAAGGCAATCGCCAGCGGTACCACTGATACCACATGAAAAGCCTTGTGCTTAACAAGGTCGGAAGACAATCTTGCTTCAACATACTTGAACCAATAGAAAGAGGCCAGGCAAATTGACGCAACATTAATTACAGAAAAGATTGTGCCGTTTATCTTAAGATATCCGTAGTTAATCCATATCCAAATCATATTGGATATGACGAATCTGAGATACCATTCCAAGTAGCGCTTAAAGTATTTAATCTCCTGCTCAGTACCTTGGTTGATATTGAACTGTAAGAGTATGACAATCGCAATTATAGCGCATGCAACGGTCACCAAAAAATACGCTAAAGTATATGTAAAAATCATTTTTGATTTTCCTTAAAAGATTAACATTATCCTGACTGTAAGTGTAACGAGTGTGGTCTTATGAACTATTTCAGTTTATAACTGAACCCTCAGTTAGTCAACAATTAATGCGACTTAGCGTACCTGCCTCAGAACTTTTCCTGAGCCGATCTCAAGCAGCTCATCTGAAAATCTCTTGAGTTCTTCTATGTTATGGGACACCATTATAAGCTGTCCTTTGTAGTCTCGGAGCATCTCCTCCATCTCCGTCTGCATCTGCTCTTTAAGGAAGCTGTCAAGAGCGGAATAAGGCTCGTCGAGAAGTATCATGTCAGGCTCGGTTACCATGATACGCGCGAGGGCAGTTCTCTGCTGCTGCCCGCCGGACAGTTCCCCGGGCAGCCTGCTCTCAAGCTCTGAGAGTTTAAACCTTGAGAGCATCTCGCGCGCCTTTTCCGCTTTTTCATCGCGGCTGCCCTCTTTGATTCCCGCCATTACATTTTTAAGCACGCTCATAGTCGGAAAGAGAGCATAGTTTTGAAACATATAGCCGACTTTCCGAAGCTGCGGCTTCAGATTAATCTTCTCCGCAGAATCATAAAGCGTCCTACCGCCTATCTCTATGCGGCCGCTGTCGAGATCCTCGATGCCCGCTATACTACGAAGCGTCATACTCTTGCCCGCTCCCGACGCACCGAGTATTCCTATCCGATTCGCGTCGCTTTCTATATGTATATCCAGCTCGAATCCTTCTATTCTCTTATGTATATCGACATATAATCTTTTCATTTACCACTTCTTTATATTACGCATTTGCTTTCCCGAGATCACATTGATTAAGAACACCGCGACAAACGCTATCAAAAGCACTATCACGACCCAGAATCCCGCCGTCGCATAGTCGCCGTCTTGTATGACCATGGCAATTCTCTGAGAGACCGTCGCTGTCTTGCCGGGTATATTGCCTGCCAGCATAGATGTCGCTCCGTACTCTCCCATAGCGCGGGCAAACGTGAGTATGGTTCCGCTTGCTATGCCCGGGCCGGCTGTCGGCACGACAACTCGCCAGAATATATCCATCTCACTCATGCCCAGAGTGCGGCCTGCATATACGAGGTTGGCATCTATCTGTTCAAACGCAGCTCGCGCGTTTCGATACATCAGAGGAAACGCGATTACTGTCGCCGCCAGTATGCATCCAAGCCAGGTATGCACCGCTTGGATGCCGAGCTGCTCATCCAGGAACATCCCAAACGGCCGCCTCCTGCTGAATATTATAAGCAAAAAGAAACCTGCCACCGTTGGAGGCAGCACCATAGGAAGCGTCAGCAGTCCGTCCCACACTGACTTGGCTACATAATTCATTTTGATAACTTTGCGAGCCGCCCAAAGTCCGAGAAAGAAGGATATCACGGTCGCCACCACGCCCGTCTTAATCGATATCCAAAGCGGGCTCCAATCCAGCCTCGCTGCAATGTCTAAAAAGCTTTCCATTATTCTACTTTAGTGTCAAAACCGTATTTCTGATACAGCGCCTTGGCATCATCATTTGTGATGAATGCGATAAAGTCAGCAGCCGCTGCTGCCTCAGCATCATCAGCGTCCTTGTTCACAATCTGAGCTACCGGATAGATTATGTTTCCTGTTACATCATAACCTACAGTCTCGATAATCTTTACTTTATCCTCGTGCCCTATTGTATCCGAAAGATAAGTAGTTCCGACTTCGCATGAAGCCTCCTCTACAGCCGCAAGCACCTTACTTACATTACCCTGCTCGGAAATCTCGACTCCGCCGAGCTGCTCAGATACTTCAGCCGTAGTTATAGCTGCAGGATCCTCTACCTCTGCGAGTAATCCGAGTTTAATCATAGCCTGTCTTGTGTATTTTCCGACAGGTACACTTCCGTCAGCGAGCGCAATGCTCTTGGCCTTAGCTATATCCTCAAGGCCTGTGACCTCAGTCGTAGAATCACGCTGAGTAACAACTACGAGCTGATTGTTTACGACATTTGTTCTAGTCCCTTCTGTTACAAGGCCATCGCCCTCGAGAGTATCCATCTGTTTCTGTGCAGCGCTGAAGAATACATCACATGGCGCACCTTCCTGTATCTGAGTAAGAAGTGCACCGGAGCTGTCCGTATTAAGCACGATATCTACGCCTTCATTTGCAGCTTCATAATTCGCTTCGAGTTCTGTCATAACAGCCGTCAAAGATGCAGCGGCAAAAACATTAACAGTGGTCTTATCACCGGTCGCTTCTGCCTCAGCAGCAGCTTCCGTCTCAGCACTCGCATCAGCCTCTTCTGCAGGCTCTTCGTTTCCTCCGACGCAGGCCGCCATAGCGAATAGCATTGCAAGCATCATCATAATCGCAAGTAATTTCTTTTTCATTTCTTCCTCCTAAATAACATATTAGTTATTTCAATAACGAAAACTATTTGTATTGATATTACAAATACATTATAGGCGATTGCTTTTTAAAAATCAAACGCTATTTAAAAAAAGCGAGGCTTACTGCCTCGCGCATTCAGCATCTCTTTCGAGCATTATTTCGAGTCCATGTTCGAGTGGTCCGAGGAGGAACTCCAGGCATTCCCTCACAGCCTTTGGGCTTCCGGGGAGATTTATTATTAGAGTCTTCCCTCTCATACCCGCAGTCGCTCTCGAGAGCATTGCCTTAGGAGTCTTGGTCATCGAATATGCTCTTATAGCCTCCGCTATGCCCGGCGTCATCCTGTCGCACACAGCCTCTGTAGCCTCCGGAGTCATATCACGAGGAGAGAATCCCGTTCCTCCCGTTGTTAGCACGAGATTGACCTGCCTCCTGTCTGCGAAATTGATGAGCTCCGCCTTAAGCCTCTTAGGATCATCCGCAATCAATATGCCGTCCACCACATCGTACCCGGCCTCACTTAACATCTCTCCTATCAAAGGTCCGCTCTTATCTTCGCGCTCGCCCGCGGCTCCCTTATCCGAAAGCGTTATCCAAGCCGCAGTAAAAGTCCTGCCGGGTTCAGCATCTATCACTTCAATGCTGTCCCCTGCGCGCACAATACCACCTTCGATTACCTTAGTAAACACACCTTCCCTCGGCATGATGCAATCGCCCGCCTGCTTGTATATCGCGCAGTGAGTATGACACTCCTTGCCTATCTGAGTGAGTTCGAGCAGAGCGCTCCCAATCCTGAACCTCGTACCTACAGGAAGTCCCGCGAGATCAATTCCTTCGCATATAATATTCTCTCCGAAGTCACCATAATCGACCTCAGCGCCTCTCTCCCAAAAAGCTCTTATCTTCTCCAAAGCGAGCATGCTGACCTGCCTGTGCCAATTCCCTGCGTGAGCGTCACCCTCAATACCGTGGCCCTCCACCAGTCTTATCTCAGACACGGTTTTCTTCTGCGTTCCTTTATTCTCACTTATGCAAACAGCTATTACGCTAGCCACTTTTCTCTCCTTATCTCTTATCTAAACTTTCTGCAAGAGCACATCTATGGCTCCGCCGCATACCATTCCGTCCTCATCGGCCCCGGCAATCATATCTATATGCTTTATCTCGCTTCCTTCGAAACCTTCTCTCAGCAGCTTTGCGGCATGAACTATGATTTCGTTCTCAGCAACGCCTCCGCCTATGGTGCCCACTATGGATTCATCGGATCTGACTATCATTTTAGTTCCCTCTGCCCTCGGCGCAGAGCCGCTCTTGTCCACTATTGTCGCAAGTATGACAGGCTCTCTGCTCTCATCCCGGAGCACCTTCAAAATATCCCTCGGAAAGCGATCTTTCTTCTCTTTTTTATTCTTAACCTCTATTATCTCCGCAGCTATCGCAATGGCAATTTCCTCCGGAGTCTCCGCACCTATATCGAGACCTATAGGCGTATGAATGCTGTCTATCAGCTCCTCAGACAAGCCCTCTTTTATAAGAGTCTCCCTGACTATCTTCGCATGTCTCTCGGATCCTATCATGCCCACGTAAGCATGCTTTTTAAGAAGAGACGCTCCTACGCAATCCTTATCATATCTGTGACCTCTCGTTACCACCACAAAGTATGTATCGTCATCGCCTTCAATCTCCCTAAAAGCCTCGGCAAACGGCATACAAAGCACTCTCTGCGCCCCGCGAGCTCTCGCGTTTTCCGCAAATTCAGGCCTATCGTCGACTACGGTCACCTGCATATCCATCATCAAGAACAGTGTAATAAGAGGCATGGAAATATGTCCCGCCCCGCAGATTACCACCTGCTCGTCAGATGCGACTATATCCCCCAATACAGCATGAACCGAATCCATCTAAAATCCTCCTTTACCGTATCCGCAGTTCGGATATGTGCAAATCTCGCAGTTAAGGCAGAGCCCTCCTTCTCCGAGTTTGTTAAAATCGTCAGCAGATAGAATCTCACCTGCTACCACTCTCGGAAGCACGATGTCGAATATAGTCCTCTTCGCGTACATCACGCAGCCCGGAAGCCCCATCACAGGTACTTTATCATCTCCGTAATATGCCAGCAGGAACATCGCGCCCGGCAGCACGGGAGCGCCGTAAGTCACTACGCTTCCGCAGACATTTCTGATGGCCAGAGGAGTCTTATCGTCAGGATCAACGCTCATGCCTCCGGTGCAGACTATCATGTCCGCGCCCTCATCCAGGAGCTTTCTGATAGCTGCCTCTATATTTTCATTCTCGTCATTTACGGTCTCATGTCCTATCACGCTGCATCCGAATTCAGCGAGCTTTTCTACCACGACAGGTGTGAATGTATCTTCAATCCTTCCGTAGAAGACTTCATTTCCGGTGGTCACGATTCCGACTTTTCGGGCATCGAAAGGGACTACATTGAAGATTGCGCTTCCCCCGCACAGCCACTTGACCTCATCCATCTTATCCTTCTCAATTACGAGAGGAATAATCCTCGTGCCCGCAATTTTATCACCCTTCTTCACAGGGAAATCCCCATGCCTTGAGGCAATCATCATCTGCCCATACGAATTGACTATTCTCAGTTTCTCTCTGTCTATCTTAAGCAGCCCATCACAATCAGCAGTGAGCTCGATCTTACCTTCCTTGACTTCTCCACGGGAGAGATTCTCTCCCATACAAATCTCGCAAAGAACCTCAGCCGCTTCGTTTTCATGCATCATGGACTCGTCATTCTCCCATACGTAGACATGATCCTTTCCGACCGAAAGGAGCACAGGTATGTCTTCTTCCTTGATCACATGTCCCTTGCGAAAAACTGCGTCCTTAGTTACGCCTTTTATTATTTGCGTAATGTCGTGGCAAATCACCTGCCCTACGGCATCCTCTGTCTTGATAAGTTTCATTTATTCTCCTTCATGAGCTCTTTAAATCTCCTATCCGCTATCTCGGACAGCTCTGCCTCGAGTTTCTCATAAACTTCGATGAGAGCTCTTCCCTTCTCCGTCACCGAAGCAGCGCCTCCTGACTGGCCTCCGGCCTGCCTGTCGACTATCCTGTATCCGAGTTCTTCCTCGCACCTCTTAAGTATGGTCCAGCCTTTGCTGTACGAAAAGCCGCAGCTCTCGCAGGCGTCGCGCACATTGCCGCACCTGTCTATCTCTCTGAGCAGCTCCACCGGCCC
>CACWIO010000066.1 GCA_902760855.1 uncultured Eubacteriales bacterium | reverse complement strand
AATCTCGAGGCCATAGAATTTCTCAAGGAGCTCAACTACATGGTGGGTTCCGAGCTGAAGGGCGTGTTCACGGTGGCCGAGGAGAGTACGGCATGGCCTATGGTGACATGGCCGCCTGCTGACGGAGGCCTGGGATTCCACTACAAATGGAGCATGGGCTGGATGCATGACACTCTCGAATACATGTCATGCGACTTCCCTTGGAGGAGCGGCAATCACAATAAACTGACATTCTCCATGACATATGCGTACAGCGAGAACTACATACTGCCTCTCTCACACGACGAGGTGGTGCACGGAAAGAGATCGCTTATCGGAAGGATGCCGGGAGACATCTGGAGGCAGTTTGCCGGAATAAGACTGCTCTCGATGTACCAGATGACTCACCCGGGTAAGAAGCTCAACTTCATGGGTCACGAGATAGCGCAGTTCATAGAGTGGCGCGAGTATGAAGGCCTCGAATGGTTCATGCTCGAGTATGAGAATCATGCGAAATACAAAGAATACGTAAGGGATCTCAATCATCTGTATAAAGGGCATCCGGCTCTTTGGGAGAACGATACAAACTGGGAAGGATTCCAGTGGGTGGATGCGGATAACAGCGGTCAGAGCATACTTTCGTACATCAGGCGCAGCAATCCGGGACCTAAGAGCGAGATACTGCTCACCGTGCTGAACATGGATGTGCAGGCCTATGATGAGTATGAGATAGGCGTACCTGAGCCGGGCTACTACAAAGAGATATTCAGCTCGGACGTTGAGAAATACGGAGGCTCCGGCAGGGCCAATCCACGTCAGATAAAGGCTAAGAAAAAGCCTATGCACGGCATGCCATACTCGATATGTATCAAGATGCCGGTGCTCGGTGGCGCGATATTCATCAAGAAATAATTTGTTACACCCGCAAAGCGGTTGATATAAAACGAAAGGTTAGAACAGTAAGAGAAAATGATTAGAAACAAGGACGATTTCAAGAAAGATTTTACAAGATTGGCACATGAGATGTTCGACAGAGAAGCCGAGCAGCTCGACAAGTATGACAAACAAGCCGTGCTCGCAGAGCTTGTCAAGGAAGAAGCCAAAAGACAAAGAGAAGAGCAGGGCAGCAAAAGTGAAGGACAGAAGAAAGTTTACTACTTCTCCATGGAGTTCCTAATCGGAAAGCTAATGGAGAACTACCTTCTGAACCTCGGCATCAGAGACATAGCCGAGGAGGGACTTAAAGATTTCGGAACGGATATTGAGGACATATTCGAGTGCGAGCCGGACCCGGGCCTCGGTAACGGCGGACTCGGAAGGCTTGCCGCATGTTTCCTTGACTCCATGGCAGCCATAGGAGTAATGGGAGACGGAATGGGACTCAGATATAAGTTCGGACTCTTCAAACAAAAGATTGAGAGCGGTTATCAGATTGAGCTGCCGGATGCCTGGCTGGATGAAGGCTATGTATGGGAGACAGCCAGACCGTCCGAATCCGTATTTGTGAGATTCGGCGGTAAGGTCGACAGAACTTACAAAGACGGCAGCATGGAATATAAGCATACCGGATATAAGGTCATAAGAGCGGTCCCATACGATGTGCCTATCATCGGAGCAGAGGGACGCACTCTTAACACCCTTCACCTATGGGATGCCCAGCCTGCCCATGACAGCATAGACATGGCCGCATTCAACGAGGGCAAGTACAGCGATGCCATGGCAGAGAGAAGTGATATCGAAGCTATCACGAGCATACTCTATCCGGATGACACAAACGGAATAGGTAAGCAACTCAGACTGCGCCAGGAGTATTTCCTCGTAGCTGCCGGCATAGGCATGATCATCAACAACTACAAGGCCAAGTACGGAGCAGAAGAGCTCGCCAAGCTCCCTGAGAGAGTACAGATACATATCAATGACACGCATCCGACCATGTGCATACCTGAGCTCATGAGAGTATTCATCGATGAAGAGGGCATGGAATGGGATGACGCATGGAAGATAGTAACGGAGACGGTCTCATTCACCAACCACACCGTACTTCCTGAGGCTCTTGAGAAATGGAGCATTCCGCACTTCCAGCAGATGCTTCCTCGCATCTACATGATAATCGATGAGATCAACAGACGCTGGCAGCATGAGCTCCCTAGCGGAGAGAATTGGCAGGAGCTTTCGAGAAATACTTCAGCTCTTTGGGATAACGAAGTCAAGATGGCCAATCTTTCCGTAATCGGAAGCCACTCGGTCAACGGAGTATCAGCGCTTCACAGCGACATACTCGTAAAGACCGTATTCAACGACTTCTACAATCTCTCGCCGGAGAAGTTCAACAACAAGACCAACGGAATCAGCCACAGGAGATTTATGATCCAGGCCAATCCGGGACTTGCAGGTCTTATCGACTCAAGGATAGGAAAGGAATGGCAGGGAGATTTCAAACAGATTGCAAGAATTCAGGACTACGCAGGAGACCACGCATTCCTCGATGAGCTTGCCGCTGTTAAGAAAGAAAACAAGCTGAGACTTGCCAAATACATCAAGGAGAACATGGAGATTAATGTGGACCCTGACTCCGTATTCGACGTGCAGGTCAAGAGAATTCACGCATATAAGAGGCAGCTTCTCAACGGATTCAAAATCCTCGACCTCTACAACAGGCTCAAGGAGAATCCTAATCTGCCTATCAACAACTACACATTCATATTCGCCGGCAAGGCAGCGCAGGGATATGCATTTGCCAAGGAAGTTATCAAGTTCATCAACAGCTTGGCGGATATGGTCAATTCAGACCCTGTCGTAAGCGAGAGGATCAAAGTAGTCTTCATAGAGAACTTCAGAGTATCCAATGCGCAGCTCATCTATCCTGCAGCGGATGTAAGTGAGCAGATTTCTACCGCCGGTAAGGAAGCGAGCGGTACGGGCAACATGAAGTTCATGATGAACGGAGCTGTTACTCTCGGCACAATGGACGGAGCCAATGTAGAGATTTGCGAGCTCGCGGGTAGAGATAATATCTGCATCTTCGGATATTCATCGGATGAGGTCGATAATTTCTACAAGCACGGCGGCTACTACGCTCAGCAGTGCATAGATAATGACGGCAGGCTCAAGAGAATCACAGAGCAGCTGATAGACGGAACCTTCGTTAAGAGCGATTATGATTTCTGGGGCATACACGATGCACTGATGAGATCGAACGACGAATATTTCGTGCTCGGAGACTTCGATTCATATGTCAGGACTTTCGAGGAAATGGATAAGATTTACAGCGACAAGTACAGATGGAATGCGATGTCGCTGGCCAATATAGCCAATTCGTCATTCTTCAGCAGCGACCGCACTATCGCGGAGTATGCAGAGGATATTTGGCACACAAAGTAAATTATCGTTTATAGGAGCTAGAGAGAAAAAGTTTAAAGAAAGAGGAGGCTTGAACTATGAAAAAGAAAAAATGCATAGCAATGCTTCTCGCCGGAGGACAGGGCAGCAGACTTGGTAAACTCACTACCAATATCGCTAAACCTGCGGTATCATTCGGCGGAAAGTATCGTATCATCGATTTCGGATTATCTAACTGCGTCAATTCAGGTATAGATACCGTGGGCGTTTTAGTACAGTATAAGCCCCTCGTTTTAAACAGATACGTGGGCACTGGAGAGTCCTGGGATATGGCGGTATCTGACGGAGGCGTAGTAATCCTTCCGCCGTTTGCCGGTGAGACAGGAGGCGAATGGTATCTCGGCACAGCCGATGCCATTTATCACAATATAGATTTCATCGATATGTACGATCCTGAGCATGTGCTCATACTCTCGGGTGACCACATCTATAAGATGGACTACAATATCATGCTCGAAGAGCACATCGAAAATAACGCAGATCTTACAGTGTCTGTACTCGAGGTGCCTTGGGAAGAAGCTTCGCGCTTCGGCATCATGTCAACGGATGAAGAGGGCAGGATTACGAAGTTCTCCGAAAAGCCTAAAAAACCAGACAGCAATCTCGCATCTATGGGTATCTATATCTTCAAGTGGAAGGCTCTCAGAAAAGCCCTGCTCGACGATCACGATAACGAAAAGTCCAGCCACGACTTCGGTAATGACGTAATACCAAAACTCCTGGCAGATAAAAAGAAACTATTCGTTTACAGATTCCGCGGATATTGGAGAGACGTCGGAACGGTCAAGAGCTACTACGACAGCCAGATGGACCTCATGGATGACATGGAGCACATCAATGTATTCACCAAAGACCAGAAGGTATTCTCGAATTCCAACTACTACGCGCCTCAGTTCATAGGACCTAAGGCCAATGTAAGCGATTCGCTGATCTGCAACGGCTGTACGGTCTACGGCACGGTTAAGCATTCCATACTCGGCTCCGGTGCAGTTATCGGAGACGGCACCATCGTAGAGGACTCGATAGTGCTTCCAAATGCGATTATAGGCCGCAACTGCAAGGTTAAGAATGCCATAGTAAACGAAGGCGTTATCATGGAAGACAACTTAGATGTCATAAATGAAGACGGAGAAGTTCAAGTTTATGGCAGAGCCAAACTCTCGATTTAGCAAAGGAGGTAGCAAAGATGAAGACAATAGGACTTATTTCTGCTAACTACAGCAGCACGGAGTTTGGAGATCTGCTCGAAAACAGATCTCTAGCATCGCTTCCATATGGCGGAAGGTACAGACTCATAGACTTCGCCCTGTCCAACATGGCCAATTCGGGCATTACAACAGTCGGAGTTATCGCGCCATATAACTCGGGATCTCTTGTAGACCACATCGGTATCGGAAGTCCATGGTCGCTCGGTAGGAAGAGCGGCGGACTTTTCATCATGCCGGGCTCTGCATACGGCCTGCAGTCATTTGGCAGCAGATTCCTCTTAAGAGATCTCATCAAGGTGAGAGCATTCTTTGAAAGAGATGATGCTGATTATGTCATCATGTCAGACAGCAGCGATGTCTGCAATATTGATTTTAGACCTATAATAGAGCAGCACGATAAATCAGGATGCCCTGTCACGATGCTGTATAAGAAAGTGCCGAAGGGAGAGGACTACTACGGATACTTCCTCGACATCGATGAGGACGGAAAGGTCAAACACATCCAAGAGGAGGGGTTTGCCTGGGCCAATTACTTCGCTGATTGCTTCATAGTAGATCGCGAGTATATGATCGATTTCATAAACTGGTATGAGACTCTTGAGTACATGGATGTAATCCAGATTATGAAGGATAATATGGATACTATGGACATAGACACTTATGAGTTCAAGGGTTATCTCGGTAAGATCAAGAATCCTGTAGATTTCATCAAGGTCAATCAAGTGTTCTGCAATTCCGAGCGTCCGATTTTCACAAAGGCTCAGGATGAGGCTCCGGTATTCCACTATCCGAGCTCAGATGTCAGGAACTCCTTGATCTCCGCAGGTTGCAGGATAGAAGGCAGAGTCGAAAACAGCATCATATTCCGCTCAGTCAATATCGGGAAGAAGGCCGTAGTTAAGAACAGCGTAATCATGATGCACGGCGAGATAGGAGACGGCGTTGTGCTCGATCACGTAATTGCGGATAAGTATGTGACCATAACCGGAGGAGTCAAGATATACGGCACCAAGGACGCACCGGTTGTAATCGGTAAGGAAAAGAAAATATAAAAAGGAGGCATTATGCCTAAAAAGAAAAGAGTGCTCTTCGCGGCATTTGAAGCAACACCATTTATTAAAACAGGAGGACTCGGTGATGTAGCCGGGTCCCTTCCTGCTCATGTGAAGTCGGATGATTACGATGCGAGGGTCATACTTCCTCTGCTCGGATCGATTTCCGATGAGTACAGGAGCAAGATGAAATACGTGACGAACTATGAGGTCCGTCTCGGCTGGCGCTCCCAGTACTGCGGACTCTTCACGCTAAGAAAAGGCGGAGTCACATATTATTTCCTGGATAACGAATACTATTTCCACAGATCTCATATCTATGGTGAATTCGACGACGGTGAGAGAGTTGCCTTTTTCTCCAAGGCCGTGCTTGAGACAATCAGATACATATGGGAGAACTTCTATCCGGACATCATCCATTGCAACGATTGGCATACGGCATTGATCCCGGTATATCTCAGAGAGCACTATAACGGCGATCCTCTGTACGATCCTATCAAGACAGTGTTCACCATACACAATCTGAAATTCCAAGGACAGTATAACAAGCTCGTAACAGGTGATGTGCTCGGACTCAGGGGCACTCCTGCCGAAGGGCAAATGATACACGATGATGCGACCAACTATCTGCAGGGCGCTGTCATCTATTCCGATGCCGTTACGACTGTAAGTCCGACCTATGCGGACGAGATATGCACTATGCAGTTCGGGGAGAGGCTCGAGGGCCTGTTCAACTCAAGACGCTACAAACTCTCCGGCATCATAAACGGAATTGACAGAGACGATTTCAATCCTGCGAAGGATAAGGCCATAGCAGCTAACTACGACGAAAAGAGCGTCTTTGATAAAAAGGTAGAGAATAAGCTCGCGCTTCAAAGGGAGCTTGGTCTAAGAGAAGACCCTGATGTTCCTCTGTTCGCAATGGTATCGAGACTCACCCAGCAGAAGGGCGCCAATCTCATATCCGCACTTCTACCTGAGTTCAGGGAGCGCAATATGCAGGTGGCCGTGCTCGGCACGGGAGATGCCGTATACGAGCATGCAATAGGCGATTTCGCATATCATAATCCTGAGAACTTCGCTGCTCGCATTACATTCAACGAGCCTATGTCCAGAAGATTCTACGCGGGTGCAGATGTATTTCTGATGCCGTCCGAGTTCGAGCCTTGCGGGCTCGCCCAGATGATATCCATGAGGTACGGAACTCTGCCTCTTGTCAGAGAGACGGGTGGACTCAAGGATACAGTAGCAGGCTACTGGGATGCAGGAGAGAACGCCAACGGATTCTCATTTAAAGACTTCGATGTAAATGGTCTCAGAAATGCAGTAGACCTCGCTCTTCACCTTTGGTTCGATGAGCCTAAGACATGGAAAAAGCTCATGCAAAATGCAATGGCCATGAACTATGGCTGGGATGCATCAGCTGAGAAATATCGCGAGCTTTACGATAGTCTGCTCGGGTAGTGCATCGCAAAAATAGGAAAGGTATTCACGTATTAGATGTATTTGTATCATAATTCAAGGATGAAAGAGTATAGAGAGCCTTTCGGTGCGGCAGAAGCCGGGACGAAAGTCTCTCTTTCAATTGAAATAAGAGACGGAAGTGCCGACAGCGTGCGCCTTATGGTATGGCGAGGAGAAGAACTGTCTCCAGCTTACTACGACATGGCAGCGAGCGATGGCGGCAGATACAGAGCTGAGATTACTGTGCCTGATGAAGGTTGCCTGCTATGGTATGCATTTGAGATAAAAGCTCGCAATGCGAACGGAGAAGAATACACCATCTACTACGGTAACAATCATGACTGCCTAGGCGGCGAGGGCAATGTATATGAGGCCAGCCCGGAGTGCTATCAGATTACGGTGTATAAAAAAGACGCGGCGCCGGATTGGTATACAGATGGCATAGTCTATCAGATTTTCCCTGATAGATTCGCAAGGGACGCAGACTGGAGAGAGCGCTCGGAAGCAGCCAACGGTGCCATCAACGAGAGACGCAAGGATATAAAGCGCGTGATCCAGGAGGACTGGTCGCAGAGAGCCTATTACGAAAAGGACGAAACCGGCAAGGTCATAGAGTGGCCTATTTACGGCGGAAGTCTCAAAGGAATAGAGGAGAGACTGGATTACCTCAAGTCGCTTGGAGTATCTGCGATTTATCTGAACCCAATATTCGAAGCCACGTCCAATCACCGCTACGATACAGCCGACTATATGCACATAGATCCCGCACTTGGAACAGAGGAGGATTTCAGGAGCCTGGTGGAGGCATCTCGCGCTAAGGGCATCAGAATCATACTCGACGGAGTGTTCAGTCACACTGGATCTGACAGCATATACTTCGATAAATACGAAAGCTACCCGGGAGCGGATGGGCGAGGCGCCTACGCCAACGAGGATTCTCCGTACAGGAGCTGGTATAAGTTCGACGAGAGCGAAGAGATAGGTTACAAGTCCTGGTGGGGCGTAAGAGATTTGCCCGAGACAAATGAAACGGACGAAGGCTACAGAGAGTTCATAGCAGGCACCGGCGGAGTGGTTGCCCACTGGCTTGAGATGGGAGCATCCGGCTGGAGGCTTGATGTCGCAGACGAGCTACCTGATTCATTCATAAAGGAAATAAGAGAGCGTGTTAATAAGA
The DNA here is from genome assembly GCA_902760855.1 of uncultured Eubacteriales bacterium. Classification (GTDB taxonomy): domain Bacteria; phylum Bacillota; class Clostridia; order Peptostreptococcales; family Anaerovoracaceae; genus Crickella. The sequence goes on along the minus strand of CACWIO010000066.1, from coordinate 5,909 downwards.
CCAAGGACGATGCGCTTCTCATCGGAGAGGTCTGGGAGGATGCGAGCAATAAGATAAGCTACGATGAGAGAAGAGAGTATCTGCAAGGAGATGAGCTTCACGGATGCATGAACTATCCTCTGAGAAGCATATTGCTCGACTATGTTAATTACACCATATCCTCGGGCTTTGCGGCGGAGAAACTCGAGAGCCTCAAGGAGAATTATCCGAGGGATGCTTTCTATGCAAACCTCAATCTCATCGGGACCCACGACAAAGAGAGAATCATAACGGCTATGGCCGGAGAAGAGGACTATGAGTCAGCGGTTAAGAAGGTCAGGATGCTATCCGCTCTGCAGTATACAATTCCGGGTGTGCCTTGCATCTACTACGGTGATGAAGTAGGTCTGATGGGCGGCACGGATCCTGAGAACAGAAGCGGGTATCCTTGGGGATTTGAGAATCTCGATCTCGGATATCACTATAGGATGCTGGGGCTCATATATGATGAGCATCCTGTGCTCAAGGACGGAGAATTTACCATGCTCTCGGGCAGGGGCGGAATAGACGATGACGTATTCGCTTTCGTGCGCGAGGGACACGGTGAGAAGATTCTCGTACTCGCAAACAGGAGATACGGAGAGACCGAAGTAAATCTTTGGAGCTTCGATGAGCTGAGGTCCGCATATGCATTGGAGCTGCTTACTTCAACAGAGATGGCAACGGATGAGGAGGGCAGGCTCGGCTCGATTATGATGCCTAAGCTCGGTGTGAAGATCATCTGCCTGAGGGATAAAAAACCTAAAGACCAGGGATTTGGAAGATGCGCCGGAGTCATAAGTCACATCAGCTCGATTCCTCAGGGGAAACTCGGCAGACCGGCGAGAGATTTCGTAGACTTCATAGCAGACGCAGGCTTTAAGATCTGGCAGATACTGCCGCTTAATCCACCGGGGACGGGAGGCTCGCCGTACAGCAGCCACAGCGCATTTGCCGCCGATCCGAGATTCATCAACTACGATGAATTGCCCGATGACGATGGCTTTAAGGATTTCGTGGCTAAGAATGCTGACTGGATTACGGAATATGTAACATACAGTGTTATCAAGGAGTCAGAGGGGTTAAGATCCTGGCTTGACTGGCCGGAGCATTTGAGACTTGCAAATCCTAAGGAGATCATAAAGGACTTCACAGATGATCAGCTGAGACGTGTGAATGAGATAATGCGCGAGCAATACTATTTCGATGTCCAGTGGAGAGAGCTCAAGGCATATGCCAACGAGCGCGGAGTGAGCATAATGGGAGACCTCCCTATGTTCATGGCAGCAGACAGCGCTGATGTATGGGCTAACAGAGACATATTCAGGCTCGAGGAAGACGGCAGGCTCAGCGTGCACGCAGGAGTACCGCCTGATGCTTTCACGGGAGAAGGACAGGATTGGGGCAACCCTCTTTATGACTGGGAGAAGAGCGAGGCTACGGGCCACGAGTGGTGGATGAGACGCATCAAGCAATGTGCCGAGCGTTTCGACATGCTGAGAATTGACCACTTCAGAGGCTTATCTGAATACTTCGCAATCCCTGAGGGAGGAGATCCTTCGAAGGGATACTGGCAGCACGGACCGGGACTCGGCCTATTCCGCGCTATCGATGAGATGCTAAATAAAGAAGGCCTAACGCTTAAACTTCTCGCAGAGGACCTCGGCTACCTCGATGACGGAGTTAAATCACTCATCAAGCTCACGGGGCTTCCGGGCATAGATGTATGGCAGTTCACCTCACACGAGATGCTGGCACTCAAACCTGAAGAGGCTCGCAGGAGAGCCTGGTACACGGGCACGCACGACAACGATACTCTGATGAGCTTCGTCAGCAAATATATGACAGAGCAGCATGCAGAGGACGACAGGGAATTGCCGATGGAAGAGCTGAGAGCCGAGGCAGAGCGCATCATCAAAGAGATTTATAAAAGTGATGCGGGCCTTGCCATGATGCAGATACAGGATGTATTCCTGCTCGGGACGGATGCCAGGATGAATGTGCCGGGAGTTGCTGAAGGCAACTGGACTTGGCATATACCGGGCAGCTCGGTTTACGAGGCATACTCCGATGCGGACGAGAGAGCCAGATGGCTCAGAGATCTCGCTGCCGAGACAGGGAGATTGACAAATTAAGAACACAATCAAAAAACGTGAAATACCGGGCGTTTAAATAGTATAATATGCGTACTATTCACATTATTGAGGAGCTATTGAATAGGGGATTAATGAGATAATGAATATTGAGCTGCAAAGCTTCGGCTTGGCCATGCTTTTAATACTGTTCATAATAATGCTGAGGGACAAGAATCTCAATCTCAGCATGAACAGGAGGTTCCGCATTGCGACAATATCGTGCATTGCGAGCCTTGTTATGGACATTGTTTCGGTAGTAGCGATAGTCTATGCTACTGAAGGACTGTTCCCACGAAACGCCACTGAGATTATCTGCAAAATATATCTCGTGCTCCTGATTAACGTCGGGTACAGGGGATTTTTGTATGTCGCGACGGAGTTCCTGAGAGAAGAGACTCATGCATTTTTCAGAAGGTCATACAGCGTGTTGTTCGGAATGGCTGTGGCGGCAATCCTCATCATGCCTATCGACTATTTTTCCGAGGGCAGAGTGGTATATTCATTCGGACCATCCACATTAGCAGCCTATATATTCGCCTTTATCTCATTTGCATCAATTATTTTATTTGTATACTGGGATAAGGAGGGCACATCGAAGAGGCGCAGGCGTATTATTTTGATATGGCAGGTTTGCTGGCTCCTGGCCTCGATAGTACAGTTCTTCAAGGCAGACCTCCTGGTAGTAAGCTTTGCGGCCGCAGCGGGCATCATGCTTATATACTCTGAACTTGAAAATCCAAACGAACTCATAGATCGTACTACGGGACAGTTCAATTATCTAGCCCTTCAAAAGAAGGTTGAGGACTATTATCACAGGGGCAAATCATTTTCCGCTCTTCACGTAGCCGTCGATTACGGCGCGGGAGAACTCGACCTCGAGCTTCTAAGAACAGCGCTTCGAAGGGTTGCGAATTTCTTCGATACCAAGGACGACTACGTATTCAGAGAGGCAGACAATGACCTCGTGATTATTTACGAAAACGAAAAGGCGCTCGAAAGAGGCTACGAGAGGGCAGACAGAGAGCTCGAAGGAGTCGTGGATTTGCCGATAAGATTCTCGTACACATTGATACCCGATAACAGCATCTTCAAGACCGCGGAAGAGTTCCTTCAGTTCCAGCACTATAACAGGAATAAGGCCACGGAGCAGATGAGAATCGTAAAGGCAGAGCAGGCGGAGGAGATGAGAGCGCTCTTTGAGAAGAGAGAGCAGATCGAGTGGGCTTTAGCCAATAACGGAGTCGAGGTATATTTCCAGCCTATCTATAACATCGCCAAGAAGAAGTTCACGGCTGCTGAGGCTCTGCTACGTATAAAGGATCACAAGGGTGATGTCATCATGCCGGGCAGATTCATTCCTATTGCGGAAGAGAGCGGCCTGATAGTCCCACTCGGCAGAGAGGTGTTCAGACAGGTGTGCGAGCTGCTCGCCGAAGGTGAAGTTCAAAAGCTTGGCATCAAGACACTTACGGTCAATCTCTCCATGGTGCAGTTCAGCGATGAACAGCCCGCGAAATTCGTACAGGAGATGACTGCCGAATACGGCATCGATCCGAGCCAGGTTGAATTCGAAATTACAGAGACTGCAGACAGTGCTCTGCAGCAGAACGTCCTTAAGAATATGGAGACGCTCATAGACGCAGGATTCAACTTTGCGCTGGATGACTTCGGCACGGGCAGGTCCAATTTAGATTACTTCGTCGTGATGCCGATCAGCGTTATCAAGTTCGACTACAGATTTACTCACTGGTACTTCGACAACGAGCGAAGTCGCGAAGTAATGATCGGTACCATGGAGCTCATAAAGCGAATGGGACTTCCGATAGTCATGGAGGGTGTCGAGACAAAAGAGGAACTGGATGCCATGACCAAACTCGGCGCCAGCTACATCCAGGGATTCTACTTCACAAAACCACTTCCAAAAGATGAATTCCTGAACTACCTCAAAGAACAGCAATAAAAAAGTAGGAGGTTTTAAATGAATAGCAATAAAATCGCAGCGATTGCCGCATACATTACATGGATAGGATTTCTGATTGCAATCCTGATTGCTGACAGAAGAGACCGCTTCGTGTCGCATCATCTGAACCAGGCCCTGGTGCTCAATTTGTTGAGCGTGGTAGGCGGAGCACTAACCATTATACCGATTCTGGGATCGATTGCCGCCTCTTTGGTTTCACTTCTGGTGTTTGTGTTCTGGGTCATAGGTATTTACCGCGCAGCTACAGACAGCATGAAACCACTGCCGATCATCGGAGACATCCATCTAATCGGCTAGTCGCTTGTGACGCGGTTTTTACCTTTGGATTTGGACTCGTACATCAGGTGATCTGCGCGGTCGACTATGGAATCTGCGCTGTCATCCATCTTGACTACGGTAACTCCGAGGGAAAGAGTAACATGTAGAGTCTCTTCGTTATAGATGACTTCTGTCTGCTCGATCACAGCACGGAGCTTCTCAGCCAGAATTGTGGCCTCATATTCATTTGAGATCATGAATATTCCGAGGAATTCCTCGCCACCCCAACGACCGATAAGGTCGTCTTTTTTTACATCACGTCTAAAAGTCTCGGCGATATTCTTAAGAACAGCATCACCGGCTTCATGTCCGTAATTGTTATTGAAGTCGCTGAAATTATCTATGTCAGCAAAGACAACGGCAAACATCTGACCGAAGTATTTGAACTGCGAAAGTTTGTAGTTGAGGAAGCTTCTAAGATAGTTCCTGTTAGGAAGCCTGGTCAGGCCGTCGTGCATGGCCATTCCGCTCAGCTTTGTAATGAGCACATCATCGTATTTAGTAGGCGAGTCCTGAGTAAAGAGCTCGATGGAGCCGACGATCTCATCGCCGTTATAGATAGGGAATATGTTCACGCGAATCGGAATGCGATGACCGTCTTTATGACGTACGAAAACACGCTCCTGGCGGCGTTTGCCGTCTATGTTGGTAGCGAAGAGCGGGCAACCCACCTGGCAGAGGGGATGTCCTTCCTCGTCTATGTGGTTCAGATTGGAACTTGGGCAATCCTTGCCTATAATCTCGTCTGCCGAATATCCTGTGATGCGTTCGGCGGCAGCGTTCCAGAAAAGTATTCTTCGATTCTTATCGACAAAATACGCGCCGTCTTGCATGTTGGCTATTATAGCTGCGTATATGTCTATCAGGTTCATGTTTTCATATAAGTTCGAGTTGCTCAAAATCTTACCTCCTTGAATTTGCGCACCCATACCCTTAAGGTGTTAATTCATTCTAACATATGTCAAAACAAACTGTCACATGCGTTAACTATGCTTTTTTATTTGGGTGTATAATATAAATGTCGCATGAGAGGCCTAGGTCCGATTAAAGAGGAGGCAGATGATGTACGGAGCAATACTTGGAGATATAATAGGCAGCCCATATGAGTTTGACAGGGGAAGCAAGACGAAAGACTTTCCCTTTTTCGATTATGGTGCAAGATATACAGACGACAGCGTTATGACCATAGCAGTGGCAGACGCACTAATGACGGCAATAAATCAAGGATGCATCAATGACGAGAAAGCCACTAAGGATTTGATTATAGACTCTATGCATAAATGGGGTATCAAATATCCGGACGCAGGATACGGAGGAAGATTCTATCATTGGCTTTTTGCTGAGAGCAGAGAACCATATAACAGCTGGGGCAATGGCTCAGCCATGAGAGTTTCTTCGGTCGGATGGCTTTTTGATGATCTGGGCACCACAAGACGCATCGCGAGATGGACGGCTGA
>CACWIO010000065.1 GCA_902760855.1 uncultured Eubacteriales bacterium | reverse complement strand
AAATCTTTCGACAGATATCCATTCACAAGCAGTGAGATGAGCAGATTGAACCCATAAACGAGATTCTGAAATCTAATTTATGGGTGCATTTCATCTGAAATGAAGCGTTTGAATGGATATGAGAGACTGTCACTCCTGTTCTTCATCTTGATATTGTTATTGATAGACTTCTAAGCTGTGTAGTAGTAGCAGCTGTGGAGGCTGTGCGCAATCACCGACACATAGATGTGTTGCAGGCCTGTGGGTAAGCATGTGCGCAGAAACGCCGAGGACATCTTCTGTGCATGTGCTTATCCATGGGTCTGCGGTGATTGTGCATAACTCCACAGCTGTTGAAATAGCATAAATTGGGTGTAGTCAAGCTGTTTGCTATGAATTTGCCACAAATTTGCTCGCCTTAGAAAGCGACTTTTGGGGCTACAACGAAGTTTATATTTGGATTTGGTACAGGTAAAGAGAATGGTTTTCAGTTGTAGAAGTGTGTCTTGATTATCATTGAAGTTTTGATCTGGAGGCTTTTTCGCGGCCTATGTCGCAGCCGGGATTGCTGAGCTGGCAGTCGTGGGTGCAGCCGCCGCAGCGATCGCTGCGCTTGGACGCGATGGCTTTTTCGAGATAGTCTATTTTGAAAAGGTTGGAGCGCTTGATTTGATAACCGCGCTTTCTGAGCTGCTTAAAGAGCAGTTTGAGGAAGTGTTCATGAGAGATGGCGATAACATCTTCGCCATCTTTTTCAATTATGTCTAGGAATTTTCCGGCTCTTGCTACGGCATCATCTTTCGATTCCGTGCCGCCATCTTCAAATTCGCAAAGAAGCTCCGTGGCATCGAAACTTTCTTCGAGCCACAGAGCTTTTGCTGTCTCTTTAGATATGTCCGAATCCGCGGCATACAATTTGTATCCCCTGCCCTCTACCGGCATTGGCTTAATAATATCTATTGACTTTGCATGCCTGATCAGAACTATCTTCATTTATATATACTACTGAGCCTCGGCTCTGGCCATAGCCTCTTCGTAATCCTTCGTTCCGACGAATACTTCGTTGGAGTATGGGTTCTTACCCATTTCGATGGAGCGCTTGATGATTACAGCAATGCAGATAACGTTAGCTGCAAGTGCGAGCAGAGCCACGATGCCCTGGGCTCTCGGATCAGCTGTTATGCCCATGTCTGCGATAATCTGTCCTGCCTCAGCGGTCTTGCCCTGGCCTGCGTTGAAGAGCGTAATAGCCTTCTCATAGAGGTCCATAGCTGTAACTCCATTGGCTGTAGCACCGCCGTAAACCGACGGAAGAGCAGCGGCAAATCTGCTGGAGAGCTGGAATGCAGGAACTACCTGAGCCCACATGCACCAGATTGCCAGAGTGTTCGCACGGTTCTGAATCCATGCACCCTTGTTCCAAAGTGCGTTGGCAAATGTCGGAGCGAGCAGGAGCGCAACTCCGCAGTACCATGTGTGAGTCGGCAGATTTACGTATGTGTACTCGAAGTTCCAGATGTCGTATGCAACGATGAACCAGATGGTCATATCCGGCCAGAGCATGTCCGACTTGTTCTTGTCGTTCGATGTGAGCAGGTGGATGCATCCTGTCATACAGAAGATGTTGATCATACCTGCGAGAGCGTTGAGGATGTTCCACCAACCGCCGTAGATGAATACTCCCTCGTTCGATGCCCACCAAGCACCTGAGAAATTGCCTGTGATTGAGTATGCAGCCATGGCTGACTCCATATCCGATACGTTGGCGATCATGATATTAGCTGCAACGATGAACCAAGGGAACCATTTGAACCATTTTTCCTTACCGATTCCCCACTTGTACTTGATCATCATGAAGCCCACGCAGCCGATGTCTGCAGCATAGAGCTTGAAGTAGTGGAACCAGCCGTCCATGTAGGCAACCGTTGGGTTGTTCTCTCCTCCGAACATGCCGAGGTGCGCGAGTATGAAGTACACCGTCAGGATAGTCGGGATGATAACGAATACAATCATGCCGCCCTGCTTGGTCCTGCGTCCGATCTCGTTCATTACGATGAGACCGACGAATACAAGGACCCAACCGATAATCTGATCTACAGCATGATCACTGTAAAGTTGAAATAACATTTTCTTTAAACCCTCCTTCTAGGAAACTACTTTTTGAATTACGGTTTCATTGTACCACTTTTTGTCGTTAAATAAACAAAATTATTAAAAGGGGCTAACAATTGATATAATGCTTGAAAAAAAGAGCCTTCTATCGTAAATTTAATGCATGATTAATCCAGACAAGAATGAAAATCAAATAAGCGCTGATGATGCACTGGCGCGCTATCTCAAACAGACCGAAGAGATAAGGAATCTTTCTGCGCCGCAGATCAGGGATATTGAGGGAGCCGATACCTACAGAGATACGTTGCTTGATAACTATAAGAAGATAAGCGTATATGCTGTAGATAACATCAGGATACTGGAGGAGCACTTCTATCCCCTGCTCGATTACTCAAGAGATTTGAGTGAGCAGGACATAAAGACCATGAAGCAGTTCTCCAAAGCCCTCAGCAATGCGGCCAACATCAACAACCTGGACAGTCCTTTGGCGTATCAGCAGGCGCTCAGGCTACTCAAGGAAGCCGAGAAGAAACAAGACGACGAACTTCTCATACTTGCCCTTGATGAGCTCGTAAGTACATCATATGTAATGATGGCCATGGCAGAGAGGCTTATTCCCGTAAGCGATCTTTGCATGGAGTATTTCGAGAATGGGCTCAGAGCATCCGAGAGACTTCTCGAGTTCCTCGATAAGGATAAATTCGTCAAGCTTTCAGACCAGGCCAAGGAAATGGTCCTGATCAATTCCAGATATATCAGAGTTGTCTCTGAGATGGACGGCGTTCCGGGTGAACCTGAGCAGAACGCTCTTTTGATGCAAAGGATGAAGAACACTCTTGCAATCATGAGAGACCCGTTCTATCGCGAGCAGCTTCCGAACTACGACTGGGATCTGCATGAATTCAGGACGCTCGAGTATATTTGCAGCCTAGCCGACTATAACAATGAAAAGGGTTACGAGGGAGAGGACATCACCTTTATCAACGCTTGCACAGATCGCATGAAGATAGTTTATGAATCTGACAACGGCAGATTTAAAGGTGTCCACAACACCAAGGACATAGATATTTACGCAATCAGGAACGCTTACTTCGCAGGTAAAATCAGCCTGGAGGAGTACAAAAACGAGCTCGCTCATCTCACATTTAACGATTACAGAGAGGGACAAGATGACGACGTGCAGCTCATAATGCTCCACGCGCCTTTCGAATATATGCTCCTGCTGGATAAGGATAATGTAGGTGAAGAAGATGCGGCCTTCCTGACACACTTCTACAACAGTCTGATAGCATATATGCATCAGACACCTAAGATGGGCAGACTCACATTCCTGCTCACATATCTCTCGCTCATACTTAAGAATTTCGTAGAGATACCGAGCGCTATGAGTTTCAAGGACATGTGCCTCAATCTCTTGGCAGCCCTTCACCCACCTACATATGTGCACACTCTTTCGGTGGCAGACTTTACCGCATGCCTGACACGTCATCTCCTGCAAAAAGATCCTGGGCTCTTCGTCGGAATGCCGGGCTATGACAGCAAGGAGGATGTAATCGCGCATGCTGATGATATAGAAACATTTGCCATCCATGCGGCGCTCTGCCACGACTTCGGCAAACTCGCAATTATCGAGACGATCATCACATACGGTAGGAATCTCATGGACGACGAGATCAGGGCCATCCGAGCCCATCAGTCCATAGGCGCATATCTCCTCTCGCTCTTCCCGAGCACCAAAAAGTACGCAGATATAGCCGAAGGTCACCACAAATGGTACAACAACCAAGGCGGATATCCTGACAGCTTCGACCTCGACGCGAGCCCGTACAAGACCATCATCAGCATAGTTACCTGTGCGGATTGCCTTGACGCCGCAACTGACACCGTAGGCAGGAGCTACAAGACAGGCAAGTCCTTAAATGAGATTATAGGAGAGTTTAGGGCAGAGAACGGCACTCGTTATGCGCCGTTTGTCGTAGATCTCTTCTCAGATGAAAACGTTGTAAAAGAATTAATAGACATACTTGAAAGAGAAAGAGATCGCAACTACACAGAGGCTTATGATACTCTGGAGAGTCACGATCCAAAACACGATTTTATATTGAAAAGCGACGACATACTATGACCACCCACTACGCATTTGTTTATCTGATAGTTAATATAGTATGTTTTCTGTCATCCCTGGTTATACTTTCCAGACTGAGTTCCAACATCGGTAGTGAGACAGAGAACAAAATATTGAGAGGGATGCTGTTCTCATACATGACTTTCCTCTTCTTTGAAATTGTCTGGGTCCTGAGCGCAGGCAGCATTATTCCTATGGGCGGCTTTGTCACAGGCCTTGTTAAGGTCATGGGGACGGCCTTCATACCTATTATGGTTTACTACTGGCTCCAGTACGCTGAGGTCAGTTTCGAAAATCCCGCAGCACGCACCCGCAAGTTCAAAGTTCTGACCGCAATACCGGTTCTGATTATGCTTCTCATCTACATCACCTCGATTTGGACGGGAGCTGTCGCCAGAGTTGATGAGAGCGGAGCGGTTGTCATGGGACCGGCAATCGGTATTACAGGCCTGGTAGATAACATCTACGGCGCTGCAGTGGTAATTCATGCCATAATACTCCTGATAAAAGATAAGGACGGATTCAAAAAGAGGACATACGTTACGCATATCCTCTTCATAGTTATATGTACAATAGGCGGCATAACTGACGCTATTATTTCCGACACACCGGTAATGCCGCTTGCCATCATGCTGTCGATGAATGTACTCTTTATCAACCTGCAGGAGTCCAAGATTTTCAACGACGCTCTGACGGGTCTCAATAACAGGAGACTTGCCGACAGATTCATAGCGAGTGCCATCTCCGAGTCGAGCGAGGCCAACCCGCTTTGCATCTTCATGATGGACATCGATAAATTCAAATCCGCAAATGATACATTCGGTCACATCATGGGTGATAAAGTCCTGATCGCAACCGCCGAGGCACTCAAGAAAGCAGTCAATGATTACCATGGTTTCCTGGCGCGCTGGGGCGGAGATGAATTCGTAGTAGCTCTTATGGATGCTGATGATAAGATGATCAATTCGTTTAAGAAAGACCTGGCAGCCGAGCTCGAAAAGATTAAAGCGAGCCGCTCCCTTCCGTTTGATATCAACATCAGTATGGGACAGGAAATCTGCACCGATTCCAATGCCACGCTTTCGGAAGTTATCAACAGCGCAGATGACCGTCTCTACGAGGCCAAAGAAGCCAAGAATATCAACAGAGTTTCCGTGGCCTAGATCAGCCTAGAGCTCGTTCTTAATAAGATCTTCGAAGGATTCCCTTCTCACTGCAAGAGATGCGGATCCTTCTTTTATTATCACCATCGCCGGCCTCGGTATCCTGTTGTAATTCGAAGCCATGGAGTAGTTATATGCACCTGTGCTCAGCACGGCAATCACATCTCCTCTTGCAGGCTCTGCAATCCTGATGCCCTCGGCAATCCTGTCTCCGCTCTCGCAGCATCTGCCCGCGATAGTGCATTCGAAGTTCGCAGGCTCTCCTGCCTTCGATGCGTTTATAACTGTATAGGCGGATTTATAAAGAGCGTATCTCGGATTGTCCGTCATGCCGCCATCGACCGTGACATAGTTCCTGTAGCCTTTGACTTCCTTTATGCCTCCCGTCCTGTACAGAGTCACACCCGCATCAGCGACTATGCTCCTGCCGGGCTCCATGTACACCGTCGGAAGATCAAGCCCGTGCTCCCTGCAGGCAGCTTTCATGTGGTTCGCCACTTCCTCTATCCTCGCAGCAATATCGATAGCAGGATCGGCCTCCGTATATCTGACGCCAAAGCCGCCTCCGATATTCAAAGCCTTAAGCACGAGACCTGCCTCGTCTCTCATTTTGGCAGCGTATGATGTAAGAATTTCCGCCTGCCTTATGAATGAGTCGCTCTCAAATATCTGAGAACCCACGTGGCTGTGGAAACCATCTACCTGAATATTCTCGCAGGCAAGCGCCGCACGCACGAAGTCGTCAGCCTGCCCTGTGTCGATCGGAACTCCAAACTGCGAGTCCACTCTTCCTGTGTTGATAGCCTCTAGAGTATGAGGATCAAGTCCGCATGTGAGGCGGAGCAATACCTTCTGAACAACACCGCATTCTCCGCACACTCTATCCAGCACTTCAAGCTCATTGAGATTATCCACTACGAAGTAGCCTACTCCGCTTTTTACTCCGTACTCTATATCCTCATCCGTCTTATTAGTTCCGTGGAAGAACATCTTAGCAGCCGGAAATCCTGCGGCAAGAGCCGTGTAAATCTCCCCCGGAGATACCACGTCCACGCACATGCCCTCTGACTCGACTATGGGATATATGCCTTTGAAGCTCAGGGCTTTGCTGGCGTATAAAGGAGCAGCGTCCGGCCCGAAGTTCTCGTGCATCGCCTTGACATAGGTCCTGCAATTCCTGCGGACAACGTCCTCATCGAGCACATAAAGAGGCGTGCCGTACTCGGCAGCAAGATCTGCCACGTCGGCTCCGCCTATTGTAAGATGTCCTTTTTCATTTATCGATAGATTATCGTATAGCATGATTGCTCCTTATAGCATATGCGCTAAGAGATCTTCTCTTGTATGAGTCGAAAGATATGCAGGCGGTACATCGAACAAAGTCTTAGCCCCGCACTGCCCCTCGCTGTTCATTATGTATGCAGCCCTCGCAGCAGCTGTGAGTATGCTGCCCGTAAAGAACGGATTCGACTCGAGGTTCAGCGAGAACTCTACGGTGTTATTATAGCCGCCGGTGTCGCCCGCTCTCAGCACGCTTCCGCCGTGAGGAAGTCCGCTGTGATCTCTATCGAGCTCTTCCTGCGTGATGAAAGTGACTGTTGTGTCATATGGTTCGAAGTAATTCGGCATGGTCTTGATAGCCTGCTCTATGGCCTCAAGGTCCGCGCCTTCCTCAGCCACCACATAGCAATCTCTTAGGTGCATCTCCCTGGCAGTAAACTCAGGATGCTCGCCCGCTCTTACTCTGTCCAAGGCAGATTCAATAGGCACTGTATACTGCCTTGCGTCCTTAACACCCTCGATGCGCCTTATGGCATCGGAGTGACCCTGGCTCACGCCCCTGCCCCAGAATGTATAGCTCTCGCCATTCGGAAGAGCCGCCTCAGCATAGAGCCTGGCAATCGAGAAATATCCCGGATCCCATCCGCATGAGATGATTCCGACCTTGCCACCGGCCTTCGCTGCCTTGTCTACATTGGCGTAGTGCTCCGGAATATTTGCATGCGTATCGAAGCTGTCTATTACATTGAACTTCGCTGCAAGCTCTGGCGTCGTCTCAGGCAAATCCGTCGCGCTTCCGCCGCATATGATGAGCACGTCGATAGCGTCCTGCATCTTATCTATCTCGCTGTATGCCATCACCGGCGCTGCCGTGAGTGTCTCGACACCAGAAGGATCTCTTCTGGTAAATACAGCTGCAAGCTCCATGTCTTCTGCATGATTGACCGCAGACTCTACGCCGCGCCCGAGATTTCCGTATCCTACAATTCCTATTCTTATCATAATCTTATTATCCTATCTGTTAGTCCTTTTATATTTCTATTCTGCTACAAGGTCATCCATATTATAGAGGCCCGCCGGCTTAGATGCGAGGAATCTCGCAGCCGCCACCGCTCCGTCCGCAAAGAGCGCTCTGTCATGAGCCTCGTGTTTGATGGTTATAGTCTGAGTGTTCGTACCGAGCATCACCTCGTGAGTTCCGACTATGTTCCCCATCCTGACGGCATTGATTCCTATCTCATTTGGCTCTCTCTTGGAATTTCCAGACCTTCCGAGATTGTAATGAAGCTCAGGCCTTGCATCCTTGGCAGCATCCGCAAGCATCAGAGCCGTGCCGCTTGGGGCATCGACCTTCCTGTTGTGATGAGTCTCGACTATCTCGATGTCGCAGCCCGGGAACTTCAAAGCAGCCTCCCTTACAAGCCTCGCCGTCAGGGCAACCCCCACCGACATGTTGGCGGATTTGAATACCGGTATGCTCTTAGCTGCCTCGGCGATGCACTCCATCTCATCTTCCGTCTGACCGGTCGTGCACACAACCGCCGGAATTTTCCTCGACACGCAGTACTCCACAAGAGCCTTCGTCCCGTCGTGATGCGAGAAATCTATTACCATGTCCGCAGGTCCTTGGTACTCAGCCGGAGTCAGAAAGTCTCCCGCCCCCGTAGGAGTGATGCCTGCGACCAGCTCCATATCGTCCGTTTTTTCAATTATGCCCGCAAGTATGGTCCCCATGGCACCATCTATGCCGTTTACTATTACTTTCATCTTGTGACCTTTCATCAGGCGCATGCGCCGCCTGCCCTTTTACTCTTAGATAATTCCCAGTCCCTGCATCGTGCTCTTAAGCCTTGCGAGATTAGCATCCTCCATGCGGCAGAGCGGAGATCTCAGGATAGGATCGCAATATCCCATCATAGCCATCGCTTCCTTGACCGGAATCGGATTGACTTCGCAGAAGAGGTCCTTGACCAGCTGCATGTATTTGCACTGAAGCGCCGCAGAGCCCGCTACGTCTCCCTCGAAGAACTTCGTGCAAAGAGCCTTGGTCTCGGCAGGCACTACATTCGAGAGCACCGAGATAACACCCTTGCCGCCCATTGCAAGTATTGGTGTGATCTGATCGTCATTGCCTGAATAAATATCCAGCTTATCTCCTACCTTGGCGAATGTATCAACTATCTTGGCTATATCTGAATTCGCTTCTTTGATCGCTGTGACATTGTCGATTGCGGCGAGTTTCTCATAAGTCGAAGGCTCGATATTAAGCCCTGTCCTCGACGGCACGTTATATACGATGATAGGAATGTCGCAGACAGATGCATATTCCTCGAAGAGTTTAACCAGGCCGTTCTGAGTAGCCTTGTTGTAATAAGGCGTAACAATCAGCGCCGCATCTGCGCCCGCATCATATGCATACTTCGTAAGCTGAACACCGTAATCTGTGTGGTTGGAGCCGGTGCCTGCAATCACAGGAACTCTTCCGGCAACCC
>CACWIO010000064.1 GCA_902760855.1 uncultured Eubacteriales bacterium | reverse complement strand
GTATTATATCCCAGGATTTATTGAACATCATGCCTATGCAAAGCACCCAGCTGATCAGATAGAACCACAGCATCAAAGCCACGATATTCGAAAACGCCCCGTAGAGCAGGTTGTAGTTCGCAGCCTTGGAGATATAGAAAGAATAGCCCCAGGTAACTACCAATATGCCTAGAGTTGCCACAATCGCACCCGGCATGACCGCCATCATAGGCACCCTTATCCTCGGCAGCACGTAATATGACGAATAAATCAGCAGGAAGAACACCAGACCCAATACAGGAATTCTGATGCTCGCAATTATATTCGTGGCAATCTCATTCTGGAAGATTCTCCTGGCGATAAGCTCACCATACACATAAGCGACCATCGCTACAGCGAAGACGAGCAATATTGTAAGCGCCATCGGTATAGCCTTGATGCGCTCAGTGAAAAAGCTGTATCTGTATTTGCCGTAACTTAAGGTGTATGTGGTCAGGCGCGAGAGCGAAAAAGCCAGGGATGAGCTCGCCCATATGGCCAGTAAAATCAGGAAGAAGTTCGGAAGCGCGGCAGAGCCTGCCGTGAACACGCCCTCCAGCACCGATCCCATCTCGGACGAAAGATGCCTCTCGAGCCACTCCTTTACGAAGTCCATGGATACATCGAATACGCCGAGCACCTGAGTGACTACAATGAGCATAGGAATTACGGACATCAAAAAGAAGTATGCGATCTGAGCCGCAAATCCCGCATAATACGGATCGTCAAACTGCCTCCAAAGATGAAAGCATATCTTCCTAAATCGCATCCAGTTCAGCTCGAGCTTTACCCCGGGCTCTTTATTCTCTTGTGTATTAATCTGCGAAGTTTCGCTCATTAACGCTAAGCCCTCTGTCCGTTTTTTATCCCTTAGTCACTTTCGAGAATTCTCTCGAGCTCAGCTAAGGCGCGAGCCCTGTGGCTTATGGTATTTTTGAAATCCGTGCCGAGCTCTGCAAATGACTCTTCATATCCGTCCGGTACGAAGAGCGGGTCGTAACCAAAACCGCCGCTTCCTCGAAGCTCCGTCGTTATCCTTCCGTAGCATTCGCCCTTTGCAACTATCTTGGCTCCGTCCGGAAACAGCATTGTGATAACAGTAGTAAAGTGCGCGCCTCTTTTATCCTCGGGCACCCCGTTGAGTTCCGCGAGCAGCTTGGCATTGTTGGCAGCGAAATTGCCGTCCTCTCCTGCATATCTTGCGCTGTACACACCCGGCGCACCTCCTAGTGCATCGACCATCAGACCTGAGTCATCTGCGATTACGGGACTGTCTGAATATTTCTCCATCAGCGCACTGTCTGCTTTTATCATGTTCAGAACTCCCTCCGCTTTGATGAGCGAGTTCTCCTCAAAAGTAGTGCCGGTCTCCTCGATTTCATCGGTCGGAAGCCCCGCATCATCACGAGTGATTACATCCATTCCATACTTAATCAATATGTCACGGATCTCTTTTATTTTTTTCTTGTTCTGTGATGCGAGTATCGCGGTCTTCATCTATGCTATCCCCCTAAAAATCTTCGAGCGCCACCGCCAGCATCAGCGCGCATTCTATGCGCTTCCTGTGCAGCTTGCAGCCGAATTCATATACCTTGTTTATATCCCCGTTCGAGTGATAATTATTAGCCGCGCAGCCGCCCGCACAGTAGAGCCTCGCCCAGCAGTCCTTGCACTTATCCCTCGTGTATACATTGTTACCGGCGCTGAATATCTCAACAGTCTCGGGATGAGTAATCCCATCGTATATATTTCCGATTATCATGTCGTCATCGCCGACGAATTGGTGGCAGGGATAGAGATCCCCGCTTGGAGTCACCGCGAGATACTCCGTGGCAACCCCGCAGCCCGCAACTCTCTTATATATGCAAGGCCCTCCCGTGAGGTCGAGCATGTAGTGATAAAAGCCGAAGCCCTCTCCCCTCTTCTCTCTTTCGAGCATCTCAAGGGCAAGCTTCTCATACTCTTCATATAGGCCCGGAAAATCCGCCTCGCTTAGTGCGTAAGGCGCTGATGCGTCCGCCACCACCGGCTCTATCGATGTCTCCTTAAAGCCCATGTCCGCCATGGCCAGGACATCCGCCGCGAAGTCTTTATTATATGCGGTATATGTGCCTCGCATATAATACTCTTTGGATCTTCGTTCTCCTCGGGCATTTGCCTCTTCATCCGTCCTGGAGTCTACAAGAGCCTTGAAGTTTCCTACTATCGCATCAAAAGTGCCGTCACCGGATTTGCTGTGCCTCATCCTGTCGTGAGTTTCGCGCCTGCCGTCCAGGCTGAGCACCACATTATTCATCTCTCGATTAGTAAATTCGATTACATCCTCATCGATGAGAACTCCGTTTGTGGTCAATGTGAAATTGAAGTTCTTGTTATGCTTTTTCTCAAGCTCTCTTCCGTATGCGACGAGCTCCTTGCAAACATCCCAATTGATGAGAGGTTCTCCGCCGAAGAAATCCACCTCGAGATTCTTGCGGCTGCCCGAATTCTCAACGAGGAAGTCGAGGGCGCGTTTACCTGTCTCGAGATCCATGATGCCGCTTTTACCGCTGTAGTCGCCTTTTCCTGCGAAGCAATATTCGCAGTCCATATTGCAGCCATGAGCGACATGAAGGCATATGGCCTTAAGCACAGACTGCTTTATCTTAATCTCATCGGCCGCATCCTCGAAAGGATCCGTAGACCAGAGCAGGCCGTTATCATGGAGCTCCTTGATGTCCTCCAGAGTTTCCTGTGCATCGTCCCATGAGATGTCGTGCTTGTATGCGATATCCGATGCGAGCTCGCTTCGGATATCCGAGTCACTAAAAACAGCATCCGGAGCTTTTGCGTCCATGCTTTTAATCGCATCAAAAGCGACCTCATCCACACTGTGGACTGCTCCGCTTGCCGCATCAACAACTATTCGATAATCGTTTAATTCAAAGCAATGTATCATAGCAAAATAAAATGACGCTGCACTAAGCAGCGCCTTAGATTACTGAGTCTTACTTCGCTTTACGCTGCTCGCAGTGCTGATTCGCAACGCTGCATGAAGTCTTGCTTGCTGACTGGCAGGAAGTCTGGCACTCGCCGCAGCCGCCTGTCTTCTTGGACTCTCTCATGTCTCTTGTTGTGATAGTCTTAATTCTCTTCATCTTATGTTCCTCCTATACGGTTTATTAACTACTTAGCTGCCGTAATCTTATAGTTAAATACGGCTTCTTTTTTCATATCTCTGTTAACGATTCTGATTCTGTCGGCCTTCCCGTCCGTGCTGTCAGCCTTGACCAGAATATCTCTGCTCTCCCCGGCTGCGATATCTAAAATGGCATCCTGACCGTCCATAGGCGGAAGATCCCAGTTTCTTGTATCCGGATTGTAGGCTGTGTGGAAGAATCTTATCTTACCTACGGTCACCTCGATGTGATAAATGCAGTCTTGATTTACACTCGGGAGCAGGCATTCGCTCTGCTTATCTCCGAGCTGCCCTCTCAGGTTCACAACGCTCGAAGCCGTTCTGTAGATAAGGCCTCTGTACGAGTTCGCATCGCTTACCACCTCGGATACGATTACTACATCGCAAGGGCAATTATTGATTACGTACTCTGTCGTAGACCCTATGCTGTTGAGCATATCCTCTTTGGATGACTTGGTCATAACTACGAGGTCAGCGCCCGTCTCCTTAGCCGCTCTTGTGATTCTGACTCCGGCCTTTCCGGTCTCCGCCATCGTCTTTACTTTATAGCCCTCGAGCGACTCGGCAACTACGGCAAGCTTCTCATTGATGGCTTCTGTCGCAGCCACCTCGGCTTCTGTCTTAGCTCCGAATCCGAGTTTCTCATCCGCCATGAGCAGCACTATATCCGCATCCTCAGGCGTGTAATGTTTCTTTATGTAGTGAACTGCCTTGAGACTTCTTTCGGTCTCTTCGATTGGCAGGAGTATTCTTTTCATTTTATCCTCCCTGTTTATCCCCATAAGTGTTGTAATTGTACCACTAAGGCGCCTTTGCTTGCAAGGATTCAGGCTGTCGATTTACGTAAATCAGTATTTCAGGAAACTGCTGTTAAGGGTCATCACAAAAAGTTCGAGCACGGCATAGAGCACCAGATAATCATCGTCATATGAGAGCACGAGGTCGTTCTGCCTCTGTTCATTCTCGTTAAACAAGAGTCTGGCCGATCCGCCTATCACGGCTTTAAGCTCGCCATCCTTCTCAACTCTGTAATTGCAGGATATATTGGCTCTGGTGCACGACGGAAACAGCTTCAGCACGAAATCGCCATCATCTGTCTTTGCGGTAAAGCCGGAGCTCGTCCTGGTCTTGAAAGGATACATCTCTCCGTAGCTCTCCCCGTTTGCGTAGATGTCGAAGCCGGCTTTCAAATTAACTCTGCTCCTTCGGTCGAGCTTCCTCGCAAGCACGGATGCCATTTCCTCTCCGTCCTCGTTTAGGAGCTTTGCGGTAAGAGGGTCGTATGTGAGCTCCGCCTTGAGAATCTCGCGCCCCTCTTCATCCTTGTACCAGCCATCTCCCGAGTTGTGATAATAGAAATTGACCATGTCCGTATCAGTGGGCACTTCGGCTGCGCCCGAATTAAGACCCTCTATGATCTTGCGAAGATGCCTTATCATCATGACAGATAAGAGTTTGTATTTGGCGAACTTAGAGTAGCTCTCCGGTGTTACGGCAGTCTCCTTGGCATCGATCAAGCCTTCGAATCTATGCTCATCCTCAGCGCTTCTGATGATATTATCGAGCTTCGTGATGTGCTTGATGCTGAGTTTGCCGGACTTCTCGGAGATGACCACGCAGTCCTTATAAGGACTCGGGCCGTATATTATGCTGTCTCCCGCATAGCCTTTGTGCTCTGCTATCCAGGCTCTACCGAGAGGAGTTTCCATGTCTTTGAGGCTCTCGTAAATCTCAGCCATGCTAAGCTCTGTCTTGACCTCGTTTTCATAAATAATTCTCTCATTGGCGGGGCCGCTTCCTCTGTTCCATATCATGCCAAAACCCAGGAGGACTATTATTCCTCCCATTATCATATTCCCTGTGGAGATGGCAAGCACTCCGCAGAGCATAGTCATGATTATCAGCACGAGATTGAGCTTATCCGCCTTCATTTATGTGAGTCTCCCGATCGCTTGTCCTATGCGTCGAGCAATTCATCTACCGATGTGCGAATTGCCTTTCTCCTAGCCTCTGCCTCTGCCTCGCTTGAGCCGCATGACATGACATATGTCTTAATTTTAGGCTCCGTGCCTGACGGTCTGATCGCAACCGCACATCCATCGGAAAGCTCGTAGAAGAGAACATTGCTCTTAGTAAATCCTTCGACACCCTTGAGGTAATCCTTGATGCCGGTAACAGGAAGTCCGACTTCGGAAGGTGCGTTCTCCCTTATATGTGCCATAACTGCTTCTCTTCTCTCTGCGGAGTCGAAGCCTTCGAACACCTTGGACTCGGTGTTTTCGATGAAATATCCGTATCTCTCATACATGCCTACAAGTGCGTCGTACATGCTCATGCCCTGAGCCTTGTAGTAGCAGGCAATCTCCGCGAGCATCATAGCCGCGAACACCGCATCCTTATCTCTGCAGTAAGTGCCGCCGAGGAACCCTATGCTCTCTTCAAATCCGAAGATGAAGTTGTAGTCTCCGCCCTCGTCCATTTCCTTAATCTTCTCTCCGATGAACTTAAATCCGGTGAGAACTTCCACCATCTCGACGCCGTTGGCCTCGCAGATTCTGTTAGCCATTACGGTCGATACTATGGACTTGCAAGCAAAAGGTTTGGCAGGCATGATGCCGAGCTCCTTCCTCATTCTGATGATGTAATCGAGCATGAGGCAGGCAATCTGATTTCCTGTCAGCACCTTGTATCCCTCTCCGGTTCTAACTACAGCTCCGCATCTGTCTGAGTCAGGGTCTGTTCCGATTACGAAGTCCGCGTCATTCTTCTTTGCGTACTCAACGGCAAGCTCAAATCCCTCAGTGTTCTCAGGATTTGGTGACTTAAGAGTCGTGAAGTTGCCGTCTACCACCATCTGCTCATCGACTGTGATGATGGCGCCGTAGCCCTGCCTCTTGAGAATTTCAGGCACGAGTTTGTAGCCTGCGCCGTGGAAAGGAGAATATACAATCTTAAGGTCCTTTCCGACTTCCTTTATATATTTATCTGTAATAGAAGTCGCCATTACCTGCTCGAGGTACTTCTCGTCCATATCCTCTCCGAGGACTTCGACCAGGCCCTTGTCCAGCGCCTCCTGATAATCCATTCTCTTTACGTCCTTGAAGATGTCTACTTTATCGATCTCAGCGGACACTACGTCTGCATGCTCAGGTCCTAGCTGTGCGCCGTCTGCCCAGTAAGCCTTATATCCGTTGTACTCCTTAGGATTGTGGCTGGCTGTTATGTTGATACCCGCGATAGCACCGCACTCTCTTACGGCATATGAAAGCTCAGGTGTAGGTCTTAAAGCATCGAAGATATATGACTTGATGCCGTTTGCAGCGAGCACCGCAGCGGCCTCCTCAGCGAAGAGCCTTGCGTTATTTCTGCAGTCATGAGCGATGGCGACTCCGCTTCCCTCCGGTGAATTGCCACCAATCTGTCCGCCTTCTTTAATGATGAGATTGGCGAATCCCTGAGTCGCATATCTGACCGTATATACATTCATGAGTCCAAGTCCCGCTCCCATGATGCCGCGAAGTCCCGCGGTTCCGAATGTGAGCATGGCCTTAAACCTGCCCTCGATCTCCGCTTCATTGCCCTCTATGGCGCGAAGCTCCTCCTTGGTCGCTTCATCCACGACATCCGACTCAAGCCAATACCTGTACTCTTCTCTGAAATCTCTCATAATTAACCCTTTCTGCTGCTTTATATGAATATATTAGTTAACCTACCTGTTCGAACTGCGAATTATACAGCTCTGCATATGCTCCGTTCAGAGCGATCAGCTCATCGTGATTGCCCTGCTCGACTATGTCTCCGTCCTGCATTACTAGTATATAGTTTGCGTTCCGGATAGTCGAGAGCCTATGAGCTATTATAAAGCTCGTTCTGTTCTCGGTCAGTGCGTCCATGGCCTTTTGAATCTCCTCCTCCGTCCTCGTGTCGACCGATGAAGTCGCCTCATCGAGTATGAGAAGTTTCTTGTCTGCAAGCACCGCCCTTGCTATTGTCAGAAGCTGCCTCTGCCCCTCGGATATATTGGTCGCATCTTCGTTGAGCACCATGTCATATCCGCCCGGGAGAGTCCTGATGAAGTGATCCGCCTTGGCGGCCTTCGCAGCCGCAACTACCTCCTCGTCAGTCGCATCTTCTCTACCATATCTTATGTTATCTCGAATCGTCCCGCTAAACAACCAGGTATCCTGAAGAACCATGGCAAACTCATCCCTGTGTGCCTGCCTCGACTTCTCTCTGATATCGCGACCGTCGATTCTGATCGCACCGCTGTCCACATCGTAGAATCTCATGAGAAGCTTGACCATGGTGGTCTTGCCCGCGCCCGTCGGTCCTACTATGGCAATCTTCTGACCCGGCCATACCTTGGCGCTGAAATCCTTGATGATAGGATGCTCTTTATCGTAGCCGAAGCTCACGTGGTCGAACTCGACCTCCACCTCTTCATCACCCGTCTCATAAGTCTCGGTCGTGGTGTCTATTTCCTCGTCTTCTTCGAGGAACTCGAATACTCTCTCTGCGGCGGCCGCCATGGACTGCACCTGATTCATTATCTGGGCAATCTCCTGTATGGGCTGACCTATGTTCTTGACGTACTGAACGAAGGCCTGTATGTCTCCGACTCCTATTGCGCCTTTAACGCAGAGCGTGCCTCCCACAACTACGACAGCGGCGTAGCCGAGGTTGCTGACTATTCTCATCAGAGGCCTCATGAGGCCTGAGAGGAACTGCGACTTCCAGGCGGATTCGTAGAGCTTCTCATTGGACTCGTTGAATCTCTCGCTCACCCTGTCCTCTCTGTTGAACGCCTTGATTACAAGATGTCCTGAGAAGTCTTCTTCTATCTGCCCGTCTATGATGCCGAGGTATTTTTGCTGAGCAGCGAAATGCTTTTGAGATACCTTTATCAGCACTCCCATCACAAGAGCCGAGAGCGGCACCACCATGAGTGCCACGAGAGTCATGGTCACATTGATGGTGAGCATTACGACTATGATGCCGATGATGCTTATGATTGCCCAGATGAAATTCGAGATGCTCTGAGAAAGTGCCTGGCCAAGTGTGTCTACGTCATTTGTGATTCTCGAAAGAATCTCTCCCGTAGGCATCTTCTCGAAATATCCTATAGGCATGCGGTCTATCTTCTCAGAAATGTCGCGTCTCATCCTGTAGACTATCTTCTGAGTTATATTCGTCATGATGAGGGCTTGGAGATATTGGGCAAATGCTCCTACAGCGTAGAGGAACATGGTCAGCATTAGCACGCGACCTACGGCATTGAAATCAATGCCGCCCGTGCCTTGTATCTTGGCCAGCACGCCCTCTGCAAGCAGAGTGGTCGCGCGCCCCATCACCTTCGGTCCCACGGTCTCAAATATAGTCGCAAGAGCCGCAATTATGACCACGAAAACTATGGCGATTTTATACGCTCCCATGTAGCTAAGCGTATCCTTAATCGCTTTACGGAAGTTCTTGGGCTTCTCACCCGGAGCCAGCACACCCGAAGGACCGCCACCCGGCCTCTTCTGACGCTTGCCGTCCGGCATGGTTTCTTCGCGCTCTTCCTTAGGCTCGTATTCCTTTTTAGCTTTCTCTTCTTTGCTCACTTTTTATACCGTGGCTTCTCCCATTTGAGATACGGCTGTTTCTCTATATATCTCGCAATTCTTCATCAGCTCATCGTGCGTGCCCTTACCCACTATGCGGCCTTCGTCGAGCACTATTATCTGCTCGGCGTGCATGATGGTGCCCACTCTCTGAGCCACTATTATCCTCGTCTTATCCTTCATCTTCTCAGCCAGCGCCTTCCTTAGCGCAAGGTCCGTCTTCATATCTAGGGCCGAGAATGAATCGTCGAATATGAATATCTCGGGCTTCTTCGCAATTGCCCTTGCGATGGCAAGCCTTTGCTTCTGTCCGCCCGACACGTTAGCTCCGCCCTGCGAGACCTCATTCTTATATCCCTTAGGCTTCTTCTGTATGAACTCGTCCGCCTGGGCTATAATCGCG
>CACWIO010000063.1 GCA_902760855.1 uncultured Eubacteriales bacterium | reverse complement strand
TATTATTGCCGAGCCGGGGGTAAAACCCCGGCTCTTTGCGTATCGGATTGCCGGACTTTGCTTATCGGATAATTTGTGCATGTGAATGACAATCAATGTATATTATGTGTTATATTTTTTACATGGACAGAAATAAAAGCGGAGCATTGCTGATTATCCTGGCGGGAGCGTGCTGGGGCTCAATCAGCATATTCATTAATTATCTTTCAGATGCGGGACTCGGTACCATGCAGATTTCTTTCCTGAGACAGATGCTGGCATCCGTAGTTTTCTGTATCATAGTTTTACTTCGAAATCCTGAAAATTTCAAAATACGCATGAGGGATATTCCAATCTTGATTGCACTTGGCCTCGCATGCGGTGTTATGTTCAACTTCTTTTATTTTTACACAATCATCAACAGCAGGGCATCCATAGCTGTTGTACTTTTGTATACTTCCCCTATATTTGTGATGATTATGTCCGGAATATTCTTCAAGGAAAAGCTTACCGGTAGAAAGATGACGGCACTCATCTTAACCGTGATAGGTTGCATTCTTGTCACCGGCATAATAGGAGAAGGATATACTCCACCTGTCATTGCAATAATTACCGGTGTTCTTACAGGTTTCTCTTATGCTCTAAACAACATACTCACAAGTGCCGCAGTAAAAAAGAATAATCCGGAGACAGTTACTCTTTATACCCTTATTTTCAGTTTCATATTTCTCATTCCTTTCAGCGGAGGAATGAACCTTGTTCGTCAATGCACTGCGAATCCATCTATTCTTCCGGTCGCTTTCCTGATGTGTCTTGTAACGGCAGTTATGGCACAATTCGTATTCTCGATGGGCCTTCAGAGAATAGAGAGCGGTAAAGCTTCAATCTACGCAGCGTCTGAGCCTATCGTCGGAACGCTTGTAGGACTTTTCGTCTTCCACGAGGAATCCAACATCCTCAAAATACTCGGAATAGCAATGGTTATAGCAGCAATTTTCATAATCGCCAAAGACGACGCTTCATAATCTTAACCTGTAAAGCAAATTCCAAACCTCTGAAACCAACTCCTGCACCTTTAATAACAAATTCCTCAACTTTTAAAACAAATTCCGCAACATTGAATACAAATCCCATAATGACCATTCAATTGATCACTCAATCCTTACAACTATATTGACCACACAGCCCCCACGGCTGTTTCTATGTAAACAGCAAGCAATGAAATTCCGCCATATACTTACCACTAGAAGTTTAGATGCAACCTGTAAGTAACGAGTTCGAGACCATTACTTATCATCGGATAGTTTGGTGCAAATAGTAAGTAATGAGTCCGAGACCATTACTTACCGTCAGAAAATGTTATGCAAATAGTAAGTAATAGGATATGGCTAATTTGCCTCTTTTTACTTACCAGTGTATTTCTATTAGGTTCCAGTAAGTAATTGTCTTTGGCAATTCGATTATTATTACTTACCGATTCTGAGAAAATGTTCTTTAGTAAGTAAGAAAACAAAGATAATTGACTCAATCAGAAGCTTGATTACTTACTGGCAAATTATAATTATGTGTTGGTAAGTAAAATAAGGGGTAAACTGGTACCCATAAAATGGACACGCATAATTCCACTTTTACATAATCGAACACATCTCTGGTTGTGGCTGCCCCCAATCTGTGGACACGTAGATGTGCATCTAATCTGTGGTATATAATCATTGCATGAAAGGAGCCACAGATATGGCAAATCTATTTACCAAGGAGCAACAGGAGATTTTACGCGCCAATCCGTATACTTTGAGTGTTAGCGAACGACAGATTAGGTTTACCGCTGAGTTTAAGAGACGTTTACTCAGTGAGATTTCAAAATCCGGCGTCACATATAAACAGGCTTTTCGAAATCTCGGGTATGACCCGGAACTGTTGGGGAAAAGCCGCATGCTTAGTACTGTATCAAATACCCGTGCGCAGGTATCGTCTCCGCAGGGATTACGCGATCCTGGTTTTTCCAGCAAACGTCTTGCTAAGGAAGACCTAAGCCGAAAGCGAACAGAAACGGCAATCAAGGAGCTCCAAAAAGAACTTCTACGGACACAGCAGGAACTATCATTTGTAAAAAAAATCCTGCAGTTACCTCCCGAGGACGACGGAACACCGTAGCGGCCTACAACGCTATCGTTAAAGCCCTTGCGGACACAGATAACATCCTCTCGATCAAAGAGCTATGCTCCATTGCCGGCGTATCCAGATCCGGATACTACAATTGGCTTAAAAATGGTGACAAGCGAATTGAGAAAGATGCCAAAGACCACGAGGACTTTCAACTAATCCTGGAAGCCTTTAAATTCCGCGGATACGACAAAGGTGTACGCGGTATATACATGAGACTCCTTCATATGGGCGTCCGTATGAATCACAAGAAGATTCGAAGACTCATGCACAAATATGGTCTTAAGTGTCCTATTCGAAAGGCCAATCCTTATCGCCGGATGGCCAAGGCGATGCGAACCAATGTAGTTGCAGATAACAGTATCCGGCGTGAGTTCAAACTGCACGGGCCTCGCAAGATTCTTCTGACGGATATTACCTACATTCCTCTTAGTGATGGCTTTTGTTATCTGTCAGTAATCATCGATGCGTATACCATGCAGGTACTGGCCTATGTTCTCAGCGAGAGTCTTGAGATAGACTTCGTCCTTGAGACCGTAAACATACTGATCAGGGATCATGGTATATCCCTCGACTCGGAGGCATATATACATTCTGATCAAGGTTGTCACTATACCAGTGTCAAGTTCAGAGAACTCGTCAATGATCTCGGCTTGAGACAGTCCATGTCGCGAAGAGGTAACTGCTGGGACAATGCCCCTCAGGAAAGTTTCTTTGGTCACATGAAGGACGAGCTTCGCAACTGCATCAGTTCTTGGAAAACTATTGATGACGTGTCTGCAGACATTGATGACTGGATGGATTATTACAACAACGATCGTTACCAAATGGGGCTGATGAAACTGTCTCCCAACGAATACTATAAACTTATTACCACTGGAGAATACCCGGATTCGATGCTAGTGTAAATTGTGTAAAAATTTTTTCCATGTGTCCTTTACATGGGGAGCACATTAGGGCTGCCAAATGGTGCAATTACTTACAGTGATTATTATTCGCTAGATTGGTAAGTAAAAAGTAGGGTAGAGTGTAGAATGTAGGGGCTGTTTACGAGCGGATGAGAGGACTCCTTTTCAATTGATAAAAATACTTGTAATTGCCCTGTGAAATAATAGATAGAGATTATCCCCAAAAGCGGAAGCTTACTGGTCGGAACAGAAGATAACACTAATTTCAAAATTAGTGCGTGTATTGTCGGAATTCGTGCGTCTTTTGTTTGAAATCAAATCTCACATTGTAATACCATTTATATATGGAAAAGAGATTGTTGCAAACAGCAAATTTATATCTTAAAGATTTAGAAACTATCCGTGACGCACAGGAAAAAAGGGCCTATGAACTTGAGAAATATAGGAATTGCTTCTTGAGAGGAAAAACCTTTGCAAAGGGAAAGACATATTACTCTGTTCGTAAAAAGGGCGGATCAAGGCATAAGTATTTGGGCGGCGATAACAATGATGAAGTCAGGAATATAAAAGAGCTGAGATATGTGGATGATTATCTCGAAAGAATTGATAATAATATAGGCTTGGTAAAAACCTTAATTAATGAAATTCAGATGACAGGTTATGATTCGATAAATGAGACACTGCCGAAAGTTTATAGTAATCCGCACATAGGAAGTGTTTCTTTCAGAAACAATAAGCGATTGTGGAAGGAGAGAGCTGAAGCTTTAAAAAGCAGATATGAAATATATAAGCCTCATGAATTGAACAAAAGAACAAATGATGGCAATTTTGTCAGATCAAAATCTGAGGCCATGATTTACAACTATCTGCTATCAGTTGATGCGGCTTTCATATATGAGCTGCCTACAAAAATTGACGGAAAACTCCTTGTTCCTGACTTTACGATATTGTCAGATATCGATACCTCAAGTGAGATTATAATAGAACACCAAGGAATGATGGACAGCGAGTTTTACAGAAACAGATTTGCAGAGAAGGTATATCATTATCTAAGAGCGGGGTTTGTACAGGGCATAAATATTTTTTTCACTTTTGACGATCTAAACGGAGGTTTTGATATTATTCCGATAGAGGATATCGTGCGTAATAGTGTTATCGGAGAATAACATACCGATAGTTACTGTTTAGATAGACTTCCTCGTAGCAGTAGCTGTGGAGGCTGTGGGTAAGTGCCGAAACCTATAATTGACACGGCTGTGGGTAAGCATGTGGGCAAGAACATGTTTATGTTTGTCCATGTGCTTAGATTAATGCTGGAAGAGGGCGCATCATTATTATTAGCGTTTTACTTGATAGCGCCTGTTTTTCTCGGGTATACTGATGGACATGGAACTTAGTTTACAGACTTTTTTGATAGTATGTCCGCTGGTTTTCCTCAGCGGCTTTGTGGATGCGGTAGCAGGCGGCGGCGGACTTATTTCCGTGCCGGCGTATATGATAGCGGGTTTGCCTGCGCATACATCGATTGCTACTAACAAGCTCAGTGCAAGCATGGGAACTACCCTGGCAACTTTTAAACTGGGAAGAGCGGGTAATATTCCGTGGAAGAAAGCGATTATCTGCATAGTGGCTGCAATTTTCGGCGGTTCGCTTGGTGCCAAACTGGCGCTTATGGTTTCTGCGGATCTGTTTATGAAACTGATGCTCGTGATCATACCCGTAACTGCGGTGTATATTATGCGCACCAAGAGCATGGACAGACCTGCAAGCGAAGAAGTCGAAGATGCTGACAGCATCAAGTATGTTATTTTGGCGGCTGTAATTGCATTTGTAATAGGCGTATATGACGGCTTTTACGGACCGGGTACGGGGACCTTCCTGATTCTGCTTCTTACCGGAGTTGCGAAATTCAAACTCGGTGAAGCAAACGGAAAGGCAAAGGCCATCAACCTCACGACTAATCTGTCTTCTCTTGTGGTTTATCTGATGAACGCTAAGGTGCTTATACCGCTGGGACTTACGGCAGGACTCTTTGCAATAGTAGGCAACTACATCGGAGTAAACCTGTTTATGGACAAAGGTGCAAAGATAGTAAAGCCTTTGATGATTACCGTAATGGTTATATTCTTTATTCGTATTATCAGCGAGATGATATAATCCCGAGTAGGGAAGATGAGAGGGTTAGGAATATATGGGACGGGATTCTATGAGTTCTGGAGGCAGGAATATAAGAGGAAGACTATGGGCAGAGGGACTTATCGTGCTTCAGTCTGTTGTTTACGGCTTCGGAGACCCTATTTCCAAAATAGCTTTTAAGACCGTGCCGGTATTCTCGATGATGTCCGTTCGATATTGCATAGCTTTTCTTGTGTGCTTTCTGTTTTTCAGGAAGCGCATTTTTAATACCTTGAAAACTGTCCCGGTACACGCCTGGCTGGTGCCCGGGACATGCATGGGTTTTTGCTATCTTCTGAATAATGTGGCGCTTTCAATGACTGACGCGACATCTGTAGCATTTTTAAGGTCGCTTTCCGTAATTATCACTCCTGCTTTTGCATTTCTTTTCTTCGGCAAAAAAATCAGGCGACAGCATCTGCTGGTACAAGTTTTGGTATTGCCGGGAATATATATGCTGTGCGTAAAAGGCGGACTCTCCGGCTTCGGAGCAGGAGAGGTAGTGACAATCATTGCAGCTTGCTGCATGGCAGGAGCCCTTGTCTTTAGCAGGAAAAATCTTGAGAGCGTAGACCCGCTGTCGATGACCGCTCTTCAGGCGGCATGTTCCGCTGTATTGGCTATAGCAGGAAGCTTCATCTTCGAAAGAGGCGTTGAAGTTCACATAGAGTCTGTGAAGGTTTGGCTTATCATTTTGTATCTGGCGATAATGTGCACATTCCTTGGATATCTGATGCAAAATCTGGCGCTCACAGAGATAAGCGAAAGCCATGTGGCAATGCTTCAAAGCTTATGCCCGGTTATGACGGCAATCTTTTCTTTTGCTATTCTGGGTGAAAAATTATCACTTGTGGGAGTCGCAGGGGCTGCGATTATTATCATCTGCGTTTTAATCAAAAATAATATACCCGAAAACTAAAAAATTTTGTTGACACTAAATAATTTTGTTTGATAAAATTTAATCGCTGAATTAGTAACAATATCGCGGATGAGCGACATTTATTTTTTACATTAAGCGGAGGTATATAAATGCTTGATCTTACCATTAACAAAAAAGGTCTGAAGAACAACATCGAGCGTGCTAAAGAGCAGAAGATTATTCTGCCTACAATTGAGCAGCAGATGCATCCTGAGAAGATTCCTGAAAAGATTCTCGATAAGCTGAAAGGCGTAGGCCTTTGGGATATCGATCCTGTAAACCTCTTCCGTATTACATGGAAGAATGAGCAGAAAGAATCCGGCGGACTTTTCCACGGCCCTAACTATATCGTACTCCCACCTGAACTCACAGGCGTTAAGTGCCGCATCATCTGCATGATCGGTAAGTGGTTCCCTACAGGCTGCCACAAGGTAGGAGCTTCCTACGGATGTCTCGTTCCTGAACTCGTAACAGGACAGTTCGACACAGGCTACCACAAAGCTGTATGGCCTTCCACAGGTAACTACTGCAGAGGCGGAGCTTTTGACAGCGCACTCCTCGGAGTATATTCAATCGCTATCCTTCCGGAAGGAATGAGTAAAGAAAGATTCGATTGGCTCAAGACCATCGCAAGCGAAGTTATCGCTACACCGGGAACAGAGTCCAACGTTAAGGAAATCTTCGACAAGACTCACGAGCTGAGAGCTACAAGAGATGACGTATGGATTCTCAACCAGTTCGAGCAGATGGGCAACTACATGTGGCACTACAATGTTACAGGTAACGCCATCGCAGAGGCATTCGAAGAGATCAAGGGTGAGAACGGCAGATTTGCCGGCATGGCATTCACATCAGGCTCCGCAGGAACAACAGCTTCCGGCGACAGACTCAAAGAGCTCTATCCGAATGCTAAGCTCGCAGTTGGTGAAGCCCTCCAGTGCCCGACACTCCTCGACAACGGATTCGGAGCACACAGAATCGAAGGTATCGGCGACAAGCACGTTCCTTGGATCCACAATGTTAAGAATACAGATATGGTTATCGCAATCGACGACGAGGATTCCCAGAATCTCCTCAGACTCTTCAACGAGGACATCGGTCGCGAGTACCTCAAGGAGCAGGGAGTTGACCCACAGCTTGTGGACCTCCTCGGATACTTCGGCATCAGCGGCATAGCTAACATGCTCTGCTGCATCAAGATGGCTAAGTACTATGAACTCGATGAGAACGACGTACTGGCTACAGTAATGACAGACTCTTCAGTAATGTACGGTTCCAGAATTAAGGAACTCCAGGATGAGCAGGGTGAGTACACACATGAGAAGGCTGCACTTCACTTCAACAAGCACATTCTTGATGAGAAGGCAGACAATCTCCTCGAGCTCAGATACACTGACAGAAAGAGAATCCACAACCTCAAGTACTACACATGGGTTGAGCAGCAGGGTAAGACAGTTGACGAAATCAACGCACTCTGGTACGACGATGCCAACACATGGGGAGCACTCAGAAAAGAGAGACAGAAAGTTGATGATCTCATCAACGAGTTCAACGAGGCTACAGGCCTGCTGAAGAATCTCTAAGATATATCAAATAGCAACTTGATAATTCAACACACACAAAAGCCCGCGGAGAAATCCGCGGGCTTAATTGTTAAGAGATTTTGAATTATTTCATTACGGTTTCTTTGAACTCGTCGAGGCTTGGGTTGAGTTTGATAGGCTCTCCCGCGGCCTTGATGCCGTTGGCTGTATCCTTGAGGCCATTTCCTGTTACGATGCATGTGACTGTTGCATCTGCAGGTATCTTACCCTCAGCGCAGAGCTTTTTAAGTCCTGCGTATCCTGTTACGCCGGCAGGCTCTCCGAATACTCCGCATTCTCTTCCTGTCTCTCTCATGGCTGCGAGTATCTCATCGTCAGTTACCTCTATTGCGAGACCATCTGACTCGATGATTGCCTTGATAGCCTTGTCTGCGTTTCTTGGAACGCCTACCGAGATGGAATCCGCGAGAGTGTTCTCTTCCATAGGTGACCATGGCTCGCCGGTCTTAACGGCTCTGTTGATAGGGCAGGTGTTTACGGACTGAGCCGAAATCAGCTTAGGGAGTTTGTCAATGAATCCTGCCTCGTAGAGATCTTTGAAGCCCTTCCATACGCCTGCGATTGTGCAGCCGTCTCCGACTGAGAGGGCTACGTAGTCAGTGAGCTTCCAGTTCAGCTGCTCTGCGATCTCAAGGGCTACGGTTTTCTTACCCTCCATGAGGTAAGGGTTGATGGCTGCGTTTCTGTTGTACCATCCGTACTCGTCGATTGCGGCCTTGGAGAGCTCGAATGTCTCCTCGTAGTTGCCCTTGACAGATACTACAGTAGCGCCGAAGATGAGAAGCTGTGCTACCTTGCCGATAGGGGCTCTCTCAGGTACGAAGATGTATGTCTTGATGCCTGCTGCTGCGGAGTTGCCGGCAAGTGAGCTCGCTGCATTTCCAGTCGATGAGCAGGCAATTGTGTCATAACCTGCCTCGATGGCTTTGGCAACTGCCATGGAGCTCGCCCTATCCTTGAGGGATGCTGTAGGATTGATACCATCGTCTTTAAGGAAGAATTGCTTGAATCCTAGCTTATCTGCTACGCGTGGAACCTCATAGAGAGGGGACCAACCGACTCTGAGAGGAGGGTTCTTGGTGCTCTCCTCAACAGGGAGGAATGGCCTGTATCTCCACATTGTGTAGTCTTTGCTAGAGGAGATGGCTTCCGGACTCGATACTGACTTGATGTAGTCGTAGTCATAAATGACATCGAGAATGCCACCGCATTCGCAGGTGGTTGCATCGGGAGTTGCTTCGTACTCCGCTCCGCATTTAATGCATTTAAGGCATTTAACGTTTTTCATTATTATCCTCCGATCACTTATATCAGATTGTTTTCTCTGCCCTCTAATCATATATCAAAAGGGAGGGAGTAACAAGATTTTTTAGTGTTCAAAAAATTATTTTGCACGATAAATCCTCCGCGGGATTCGAGTTAAATTTGCATAGCGTATGTGGTATTATAACTATGTATGATTATGACTATTGATGGATTAAATATTAAAGATAGAGTTGCATATTTATGCAAAGATCACTCTCAATATAAATCTGATATATTTGTTGCACCATATAAAGTAATTGGATACACAAATGCTGATACAAATGGATATGCAAAAAATCTTGGTTATGATCCAGATGAACCTTTAGCAAGATTTCCTAATGAAATTGGTGCTGGATCAGGCTCAGGATATCCAGACCAAA
>CACWIO010000062.1 GCA_902760855.1 uncultured Eubacteriales bacterium | reverse complement strand
ACTGAAGAAGGAAGAGGGCGGACGCCACACACCATTCTTCAACGGATACAGACCACAGTTCTACTTCAGAACAACAGACGTAACAGGCGACCTTCAGCTCCCAGCCGGCACAGAGATGTGCATGCCTGGCGACAACGTAGTAATGGAGATCAACCTCATTACACCAATCGCTATCGAGGAAGGACTGAGATTCGCTATTCGTGAAGGCGGAAGAACAGTAGGTTCCGGCGTTGTTACAGAGGTAATCGAGTAATTGCTACTTCGCAATTTACAATTGAATCAAAAAATTTTAAGAGCGAGGTCTTCGGACCTCGCTCTTTTAGTTCTCGGATTAGCGGTTTAGGGAGGCTTTGATGGCTTTATCCATCTTGCGCTCGGCATCGCGTTTAGCATCAGCCTCTCGCTTGTCGTATAGTTTCTTACCGCGGCAGAGTCCAAGTTCCACCTTGCAGCGGCCGTTCTCATCGAGATATACAGATAGTGGGATGAGAGTGAGGCCCTGCTGGGTTTTGAGGGTGCCGTAGAGTTTGTTTATCTCCTTCTTGTGCATCAGGAGAGTGCGCACTCTGAGGGGTTCAGCATTGAAGCGATTGCCTTGCTCATAAGGAGCAATGTGCATGCCTGTAATTATGAGCTCGCCTTTATTTGTGATCTTGGCGTAGCTTTCCTTTATGGAAACGCCACCGGCTCGTATGGATTTAATCTCAGTGCCGGTCAATACTATGCCCACTTCAAAACGCTCCTCGACGTGATAGTCGTGGAACGCTTTTTTATTATTCGCTACTACTTTCCTGCTTCTTTTACCCATTTGATGTCTTGAACGAAGGGGTTAGCTTAAAACCTCTGTATCCTGTTGAACGGGAAGAGCCTCACAATGACCTTACCTATAATGAGGTCAGATGTGATGCAGCCTATGCTGCTGTCTCTTGAGTCTATGCTGCCCGCGCGGTTATCTCCCATGCAGAAAAATGAGTTCTCAGGCACTGTAAAGGATTCACCTTCGGCAGGCACGTCGATAGCCGGAGTATAGCCGTCCTTGAGGTAGTCCTCGTGATAGGCCTCTCCGTTAATATATAGCTGATTATCTTTGATCTCGAGCACATCTCCCGGCAATCCTATGACACGCTTGATAAGGAGTTTGTTACCCTTGCCGTTATCGTTAGGAAGCTCGCTTTGGAAGATCACAATGTCACCGCGCTCCGGACTTTGATTCTTATACGCCTGGCGGTACATAATCATGTAGTCGTTTTCGTGAAGGGTGTTCTCCATCGAAGTCTGCTTGACTATAGTCGGCCTGATGAAATACAGCAGAACAGCTGCAAGGCAGACCGCAATTACTACATCTACAGCAAGACTCTTAATCATGGAGAAGACACCTGAGCTCTCCGGTTCCGGTGCGGCATGGCGCGCTTCCGTCTTTTTAACAACGGATCTCTCGCTGCCCGCCTGCTCAGGCTCGACTACTGCATTCTCGATATTTTCACTTGTGTTTGAATTATTAGATCTCATTCTTCTTTCCCTTATATTATATATTAGATTTTTTTATTGCGTCCTCTAAGCATAGAGCTTCCAGAATATCTCGGCAAATCTCTCAGGCATAGGACTCTTAAACGTGCGCCCCGCGAGGTAGCTGAGAGCCTCGTAGTCCGATAAATCCTCTGCGAAGTCTAACCTGTATGCGTGCAGAAGCTGAGTGCTGAGTCCGCATTTAGCGTGGCAGTAGGCGTTCAGCGCCGCCGCCTCGCGATTTGCATATTTGCTGTCTCCGATGAGGGGATGCCCTGCAGATGCAAGGTGAGCCCTTATCTGATGGGAGCGCCCGGTCACAAGCTCTACTTGACATAGCGTCGCGCTATAGCTGTCTCCGAACTCGCAGTATTCTATTGGAGTGACTATGGTTTCTATTTCCTTGCCGTCCTGCGAACTTGGAAGAACCTTGACTTTATTTGCGAGCTCGTCCTTAGTAAGGACACCTGTAAGATGAAGCTCGTCCTCTATAATTCCGGAGGCCATGGTCAGGTAGAATTTCCTTATCTTATCATCCCTGATCATGCGAGTCAGTTCCCGCATGGCTGCCGCGGTCTTACCGAAGAGCACCATTCCTGTGGTGTTTCGATCCAGCCTGTTGGCAGGCGCGGGCGTGAAGACTCTCTCTCGCGGATCATATGCACCGCTTGCGATCAGATAATCTTTAACGCGATTGGCCAGATGATCTTTCTTCTCTTGAGCATCGCCGTGGGTCAAGAGGCCGTATGGCTTGCCTGCGATGAGTATTTGTTCATCCTCATATATGAGTTCGAAGTTGCGCTTCGCAGGGAGTCCTGTCTTAATCTTCAAAGACTTTCCTGCATGATCTGAGCTGCCGCTGCCGGCTTCTATTTCGAATCTGCCGCCGCTTAGCCTCACGAGCTCGTCATCGGGTATGTACAGAGAGAGGACTTCTCCTTCGCTTAGCATATATGACTCGTTTCTGCGACGCCCGTCTACCTTTACATCCTTTCGGATGAACTTGTAGATTTCGCTGAGCGAGGCTTCTTTGAGATATTTCCTCAGGAAGCGGTCGAGCCTGCGTCCTGCGTCGTTTGCCGTAATGGTGATTTCTCTCATAATCCTCCCCGCCCAAGGCGCCTCAAATACAGCTAACATTGTAGCACAGCGGCCTATAATCCTCAACAGCGAAGGGGACTGCGACGCTTGATTTTCGCAGATTGCAAATGCATGGGATAGAAGGTAGAATAGACGCGTAACTAAGGGCGGCGGGAGACGCTGCAAGGCGGCATTGAGGACCATGTAACGGAGTATACAAATGGAAAAGAAAGACTACCAAAGACTAAATGACTACAACCTGACCATGCTGACGGATTTCTATGAAATCACCATGGCAAACGGCTATTTCAACTCGGAGAATCGCGACGCGGAGGCCTGCTTCGATGTGTTCTTCCGCAGGGTGCCGGACGGCGGCGGTTTCGCAATCATGGCGGGACTTGAGCAGATAATCGCATACATGAAGAGGCTCAAATTCCAAGACGAGGACATTGAGTATCTGCGCTCCAAGGGCATGTTCACAGAGGACTTCCTCGAATACCTCAAAGGATTCGAGTTCACATGTGACGTCTGGTCGGTGCCGGAGGGCTATCCGATATTCCCATACGAGCCGGTCATGATAGTCAAAGGACCACTGATTCAAGCTCAGTTCGTGGAGACTTTCATACTCATGCAGTTCAACCACCAGAGCCTGATTGCAACCAAGGCCAATCGTATAGTCAGATCCGCTCAGGGAAGACCAGTAATGGAGTTCGGCACAAGGCGCGCACAGGGAGCTGATGCTGCAGTCTACGGCGCAAGAGCCGCATATATCGCGGGCTGCGTAGGGACAGCTTGCACGATTGCCGACAGGAATCACTTCGTGCCGGCGCTCGGAACCATGGCCCACAGCTGGATACAGAGCTTCGATACCGAGTATGAGGCTTTCAAAGTCTACACCGAGCAGTATCCGGATAATGCGACGTTGCTCATTGACACATATAACGTACTGAAATCAGGCATTCCAAATGCCATCAAGGTTTTCAAAGAGCTGAAGCCTTCTAAGATGGGCGTCAGAATAGACTCGGGAGATATCACTTATCTGACCCGCGAGTGCCGCAAGATGCTCGACGAGGCAGGTCTCACGGATTGCAAGATAGTAGTCAGCAATTCGCTCGATGAGTACATTATAAGAGATGTAATTCAAGAAGGTGCTGAAATCGATTCGTTCGGAGTAGGAGAGAGGCTGATCACTGCGAGATCGGAACCTGTTTTCGGCGGCGTATATAAGCTCTCGGGCATAGGGCAGGGAGACAAGCTCGAGCCTAGGATGAAGATATCCGAAAATGTTGAGAAGATCACCAATCCGGGATTCAAGAAGGTCGTGAGATTCTTCGATAAGGATAACGGTAAAGCATTGGCGGATGTTATCATGCTGAGAGACGAAGAGGTTCCGAACGGAGAGCCTTATGAGATATTCGATCCGAACGCCGTATGGAAACGTAAGATACTCGACAACTACGAGGCCAAGGAACTCCTCGTTCAGATATTCGACAAAGGTCGCCTTGTATATGATGAGCCTGACATCGAAGAGATAAAGAAGACTTGCAGTGAGCAGGTGGATACTCTTTGGGGTGAGAGACTGCGTTTCGAAAATCCGCAGACATATTATGTAGATCTCTCAAAACCGCTCTGGGATCTCAAGCACGAGCTCCTGCACCAGTACGGAGCAGACAATCTGTAAATATGACTGTCAAGCGGGTCCAATCAGGACCCGCTTTTTATGACTGCTGTGCCGCTCTGTGCTTTAGGTAGATCATGGCGACGAAGATGTCGTCGTCATAGTAGTAATCGAAATCGTCGCCCGGGTCGTCGAGCAGACGCTTGATGCTGAGCATCCCGAGGCCGCCGCTTTTCTTGGTGGTCAGAAGCCTCGATCTGTAGGTGCGAATCTTACCGTTGTAGCTGTTCTTAACCATTATCCTGAGACCCTCTGCCTCATCCCTCATCTGAAGGAGTATGAAGCGCTCCGCGTCTTTATCGCACTTCGCGCAGGCCTCGATTGCGTTCTCAAGGAGGTTGCCGAGTATGACGCAGATGGACAGGCTATCCAGCGGCAAATCCTTCTCAATCGAAATCTCTGTCTGAAAGTCCACTCCGGCATCGTTTGCTCTTGTCTTATACTCTTGCAGGAGCGAATTAACCGCTGCATTATCGCAGAAGACAAGCTTGTCGCTTCTGTCAAGTTCGCTTCTGAGTTCGCCCAAGTAGGCGGCTCTTTCTTCGTCATTCATGTGCTCAAGTGCGTGAAGGTGATGCGAGAAATCATGCTTTATGATTCTTACCTGCTTTTGGTAATCCATAAGCTGCTCGTAATTCCTTCTCTTGAGCGACACTATCTCGCGCGCGGCAGTGAGCTGCTCCTCGGTCGTACGCTGGTCTATGGTGCGCAGTATGTCGCTTATAGCCAGGAAGTAGAACGAGAGCATGAATGCGCTAAATACGAGGTAGAAGGTCAGCATGGGAAGACCGCCGCTCTGCAGCACATTTTCCGAGAGTACGGTTTGCCGTCCTGTGTACAGCAGCACCAGGAAGAACACCGGCATGAGGAGAATGACTGCGCTACCCCTTGTGGATATCTGATCGAAGAGCCTGAGAATCCTCTCCTTGAGATAGTACTTGACGACTACGAAGAAGAGAATCAACATGGAAATAGCTAGGAGCACGCTGATGTTCTCGTAGCTCTGTTCGCTCTGCTCGCGCAGCAGGTATGCGAAGAATGAATTGAGCGATGTGAGTATCTCCGAAAAGAACCAAGCGGAGAAATAGAAGAATGCCTTGATGATCAGTGAGCCCTTGAAGAAGACCAGAAGGACGAGGAAAAACAGGGCGGAGAACACCGCCTGAAATACCATAAATTTGTCCTCCGGAATCTGGAAGAGCGACTGCGCCGAGATCATCAAAGTCCATAAGTATACGGTTATGGCCGCGATGTTCTCGTGATTGCCGTGACGCGGTTTAAGGCAAATAAAAATAGGCGTCATGCGTATCATCAAAGATATGAGATTCAGTACGACTACGGTTGATTCCCTATCCATGGCCCATCCTTATCTGAGGCGATTAAGCCTGTACTGGTAGAATTCCATCTTGCAATATTTGTATCTCGAGCGGGAGATAGGGACCAGCGGATTGCTGACGCCGGCGCTGTCCTTGAGCATAAAGCTCCCCTCGAGTATGTCGTCAACGTAATTGAGATTAACCAAAAAACTCTGGTGGCAGCGAAGGAACTCAGGGTAGTCAGCAATCTGCTCCTCGAGTTTGCTGAGTCTTTGGTTCACGGTCACAGTCTCACCGATTGTGTATATGTACACCTGATGCAGATCGCTCTCGAGCATCACTATCTGAGAGAGCGGAATCCCAAGCGGCGTGTGCTTCGAAACAACAGACAGGGTAGGGATAGTGCCTATAAGACCTCTCTTGGCAAGCCTGTCCATGGTGTCGACAAATGACTCAGCCGTCAGCGGCTTGAGTAGGAAACCCGAGGCCTCCACGCGGTAGCCTTCGACTGCGCTGTCCAGATTCGATGTGATGAAAACGATGATTGCATTTTGATCCTTCTCTCTGATTGCTTTCGCTGCGCTCACACCGTCGCAGCCCGGCATCAGCACGTCGAGCAGATAAAGATCATACGCTTTGTCGTTTGCCAGCAAATCCAAAGCAGACTCATACAAATCGAGCTCGTAGGCTTGCGAGCCGGCATCGAAGTAGGACTTGGCTTGCGCCTCCACTTCGCTTCTTTCATTTGGGTTGTCATCACATACTGCAATTCTGATCATAGCTTAGATACGCACTTCTGCATTTTTTGTCACTTTTTTACAGAAACTGCAATAATGCAGTCTCCCTTGTAATGTTAAAATAATATCATAGAAATAAACTCTTATGTATATGGAAAAGGAGGAAATAGTATGGGTAATATGCTAGTTACCGTAGTCGTAATTCTGTACCTGCTCATCATGCTTTTCATCGGCTGGTACTCATCGACTAAGATTCAGAGCAACACAGACTTCATGGTTGCCGGTCGTAGACTCGGACCTATCCTGATGGCAGGAACACTCGCTGCTACAGAGATCGGTGGAGGAAGCTCCCTCGGAGTAGTTCAGAACGGTATGCAGGATCACGGTCTTTCCGCTGCATGGTACATCATCACCATGGGTCTCGCATTCGTAGTTCTTGCTTTCGTAGCACCTAAGTTCCGTGCTGCAACAGTTAAGACAGTTCCTGAGTATTTCCGCAGACGTTACGGAAAAGCCAGCGGCCTGATCACATCGATCATCATGCTGCTGCCTCTGATCGGTCTCACAGCCGGACAGTTCATCGCATCTGCAGTAATTCTCTCCACGATGCTCGGCATTTCCTACAAAGTAGCCGTTATCATCGTAGGCGTAGTCGTTACAGTTTACTCAATAATGGGCGGACTCTGGTCAGTAACACTGACAGACTTCATCCAGGTATTCCTTATCGTTATCGGTATGATCATCGCAGTTCCATTCGCTCTCAACTATGCAGGTGGCTGGGGTCAAGTC
This sequence comes from uncultured Eubacteriales bacterium, assembly GCA_902760855.1. Classification (GTDB taxonomy): domain Bacteria; phylum Bacillota; class Clostridia; order Peptostreptococcales; family Anaerovoracaceae; genus Crickella. The sequence continues at coordinate 2,421 of CACWIO010000062.1, read as the reverse complement.
ATGGCTAACGTTCCGGAAGGCACAATGAGCATGTTCAAGGGATATGACCTCTTTGCGATCATCTCTCTCGTAATCATGTACGTTGCTACTTTCTCGGTTGGACAGGAAGCGGTTTCCCGTTTCTATGCTGCAAGAGATGAAAAGGCTGCAATGGGCGGATCAATCCTCGCTGCAATCATCAACTTCATCTATGCATTCATTCCGACTATTCTCGGTATCATCACACTTGCCCTCATCAACATGGGCAAATTCAACGCTGCAGACTTCGAAGCAGTAGGCGCACGTTATGCTCTGCCTGTACTCGCTATCGAGGTAATGCCGGCTATCATCTGCGGACTTCTCTTCGCAGGAATCATCTCCGCTACAATGTCCAGCTCAGACTCCGACCTGCTCGGTGCAGGATCAATCTTTGCTAACGACATCTATCGCGAGGTAATCAAGCCGGATGCAACTGATGCAGAGGTTATGAACGTTACAAAGATCACTATGTGCATCGTTGGAATCGGCGCTCTCCTGATCGCTCTCTTCAACACACAGAGCCTGATCACAATCCTGATGTTCTGCTTCACACTGCGTGCTGCCGGATCATTCTTCCCATATGTCCTCGGACACTATTGGAAGAAGGCTTCCCCTGCAGGAACTATCGCATCACTGATCGCAGGAACAATCGTTGTTGTATACATGGAGAAGGTATCCGGCGGAATGCTCTTCGGCATGAAGTTCAGCCAGCCGATCGTACCTGGACTCGTTGTAGCACTGATTGCGTTCATCGCATTCTCATACATCAAGCCACCTAAGCACGAGACAACAGAGCTCGTACCTGAAGGTGAGACTGCAGTTCAGTAAATAAGCATATTTCAATAAGTAAATCGTCCTTACTTATTAGCAGCAAGGTGGCACGCGAGAGCGTGCCACCTTTGCTTTGTCGATATGCCATATAAAAGCAGCAGCAGGGGTGAGCTGAATCCTATTTCAGTACGAGTGGAGGATTTGCAAGCAACTCATTAAGTGCCCTCTTGATAATATCTATATCTCTAAACCTTGAGATGGTGGTGATACGCTTACCAGCATCTTTGCTGCTTCCACCGCAGAGATATACTTTCATTCCATCAGTGCCCTTATCAAGTACTATGTATCTGTCGTGCGCTCGGTTTTTTGCCTTGATAAAATCTACCGATCTATTGGGGTACTCAGTTAAAAAATCATGGTATTCCGTTTTTTTCAGGCCGTTATGCTTATTATCGCTGATTATTGTAATATTCACCCTGGGCTTGGCATTAACAAGATGCTGTAACGTTTTCACCCCTATGTAATTGTCAATGATGATGATGGATTTCTTTGCGCTGCTATATATATTCTGATAAGCAACATCCGCTTTGAATGGCTGACCATCAAGAATCAGAACTTCATCATGCCCGATATCGGAATCGAAGAGTTTTATAAATTCAGACAGATCTTCCTTTTTGACCGCATTATCAAGCATATCTTTGATATTTCGGATATCATCAGTGTTGCTTTCGACTTTCTGAGAGAGATTCATATAATCTCTCTGGGTAATCATGATCTGCTGGTTTCCTATAATGTAGTCCTTCATCCTCTTGAAAAGCCTGATCAGAGCCTTGCTTTGTTCAACTGCTGTATCTCCATTTAAGACTGTCATAAGCATATAAACGCCTTGTTCGGTAAATGCTCTTGGGAGCTTACGCCTGCCACCCCAACTTGATATCGCATTTTGCGATTTCAAGTTATGAAACTCTTCTTTTGTCAATTCAAACATAAAGTCCGAATCAAACTTATCAATGTTTCTTGTAACCTGTTCATTAAAGCGCGAAGTTGAGTAACCATATATCTCTGCAAGCTCAAAATCGAGCATAACTTGAACCCCTCGTACAGTATATACTCTATCCTTAAGTGCACGCTCATCAGCAATCATAATTTCTTTGTTCGCCATGTTAACCTCCTTAAAAAAACAGCAGCAGGACTGCGTGCCTGAAATCACGCATATCCTGCTGCACTCATACCTGCAACTGGGCCGATCGGAAAAGACCTGCATATTCATTTCAATGACATTATAGCATATTATTGAAACTTAAACAAGTGTTTGAGAATGAAAAAGGCTCTTACAAGCCATTTTTGCTGTTGGTGAAGGCGGTGGGAGTCGAACCCACGTCCAAGAGTACTTCCGGAAAACTTTCTCCGAGCGCAGCCGCTTGATAATTGATTCGCGCGCCTATCGCCAATGCGGCAAACTCAAGGCTACGCTATCCCGTGGATACTCATGTGCTACCGGGAGATCACGCATGAGGTCCCTGCATGGTCGACGCCGGATTCTCAGGCTGCAGGTGACCTGAGGCCGACGCGCGGGGCTGAACTATGCAGCCAGTGCGAAATTGTTGTTTGTTTTAGCGTTTCTTTTTAACG
>CACWIO010000061.1 GCA_902760855.1 uncultured Eubacteriales bacterium | reverse complement strand
CTTGATTTGAGTGTACCTGCAAGTGTGCTGATTGTAGCTTCTTTTTCTGTAAGGTATTTGATAACTGCAGATCCAGTAATAGCTTCGATACGTCTGACGCCGGCTGCTATTCCGGACTCACTTACAATCTTAAATCCTCCGACTTTACCGGTGTTATCGATATGTGTACCGCCGCAGAATTCAACGCTGTAGTCGCCCATGCTTACTACTCTGACTATGTCTCCGTATTTCTCACCGAAAATTGCCATCGCGCCGAGTTTCTTCGCATCCTCTATAGGCATCTCTTCCATAAGAATAGGCAGATACTCGTCGACTCTGTCATTAACCTCATCTTCTATCTTTTGAATCTCCTCAGCTGTTACCGGCTGGAAGTGGTTAAAGTCGAATCTGAGATAATTGTCATCTACATATGAACCCGCCTGCATGACATGGTCTCCGAGAACGTCTCTCAGTGCCTGCTGCAGCAAATGCGTGGCAGAGTGAGATCTCGCAATTTTATGTCTTCTTACGGAATCTATTGAGAGCTCAACCTTATCTCCGACGCTGAGCTGATCTGCAAGGCCTGCATCATCAGCATTGATAACATGAAGATAGATGTCATTTTCCTTGACCACATCAACTACTCTGAGTGCATCTCCACCCTTCTTAATTACGCCGGTGTCGTATACCTGACCACCGCTTGTAGCATAAAATGGTGTCTGATCGAAAATAGCGAATCTACGATTTTCATCAAATCTGCCGACGTAGAGAACTTCTGCTTCTGAGCTCTCCTCGGTATATCCAAGGAATTTGGTATGAGGAAGCTCGCTATATTCGCTGGCATCTCTCCAAGCTTCGTCATCGGTATCCCTTTGATTGGCTCTGGCGAGGTCTTTTTGTTTCTTCATATTCTCATTGAATCCTTCGACATCTGCTGTCATGCCGTTTTCTTCGAGAATTTCCTGAGTAACTTCCAGTGGGAACCCATATGTGTCGTAAAGTTTAAAGGTAAGATCTCCCGATAGCTCTGTGTTGCCGGCAGCTTTCATATCTTCCATATAACCATCGAGAATCTGAATTCCGTTGTCGAGAGTCTTAGCAAAATGAGTCTCCTCATTTTTAATCATCTTGATAATATAATCATGCTTCTCTACCAGTTCAGGATATGCTGTACCGGAAGTCTTAATTACGCTCTCTGCAAGGATTGAAAGAGGCGATTCCTCGGTAATTCCAAGCAGCTTTGCGTGCCTTGCAGCTCTTCTGATAATCCTCTTAAGGATATATCCTCTTCCCTCATTACTAGGAAGAATACCGTCTGCTATCATAAACACCATCGATCTCATATGATCTGTGATGATTCTGACGCTGACATCAACTTTTTCGTTGCCGTCCTGATACTTAACCCCTGCCATTTCGCAGATGGAATCCCTGATAAACTTAACGGTATCTACATCAAAGATTGAATCTACGCCCTGTAATATGCAGGCAAGCCTCTCAAGACCCATGCCGGTATCAATATTCGGATGAGCAAGCCTCGGATATGATCCGTCCTCCTGTCTGTCGAACTGTGTAAATACGTGGTTCCAGAATTCGAGATATCTGTCGCAGTCGCAGCCCGGCTTACAGTCAGGATTATCGCAACCCCATTCAGGTCCTCTGTCATAATAAATCTCGGAGCAAGGTCCGCACGGACCGAGTCCTATCTCCCAGAAATTGTCGTCTTTACCAAGTCTGACGATCTTTTCCTCAGGCATTCCTATGACATCTCTCCAGATCTCGTAGGCTTCATCATCATCTTCGTATATAGTGGCCCAGAGCCTTTCGGCAGGCATTTCAAGCCATTCTGTACAAAACTCCCAGCCCCACTCCAAAGACTCTTTCTTGAAGTAGTCTCCGAAACTGAAGTTACCAAGCATTTCAAAGAATGTGCCGTGACGCGCCGTCTTACCGACGTTTTCAATATCGTTTGTACGTATGCACTTCTGACATGTGGTCATTCTTTTGCATGGAGGAGTTTCAACTCCGGCGAAGTATGGCTTGAGTGGTGCCATTCCGGAATTGATTATCATCAGGCTTTTATCGTTCTGCGGTATTAACGAAGCAGATCCGCCTGCATAATGTCCCTTGCTTACAAAAAAGTCCCTGAATAAATCTCTTAATTCATTTACACCGATATTTTTCATAAATAATTATCTCCCGATTTTGAATATAAAACACCCATTAATTATAGTCCGAATCGTCAACAATTTCAATGGATTCAAGAGATGCTCTGACGTCAGCCCGTATTTCTGCCAGGAATTCTTCACGCAATAAAGCCTGCTCCTTTTTCTCCTCATCCGTAAGTCCTACGTCTTTGGATTTGTGAGCAAGCTCATTGATCCTGTCAATCTTAGATTTTTGCATTTAAGTCACCTCCGTGTTCGTAAAATATGCTACACGAAAGGTGAAATAAAATCAAACAGGATATATGTTCAAGTCACTGCACATTTTCCTGCATACTTCATGAGTCACAGTAAGCAGAAATTGCTTATTTGTTGGCTTCTTGTTATAGTTCAACATCCTGCTGGCGCCTTCATCCTTGTGACGCCTGGAATAAGCTGATTTGATAGCATTTCTTATCGCATGCTCTACTATAGCATCACTGCTCAAATCATACTTTATTCTGATAAACGGATAGATATCACTTCCCAGTCTTATGTCCAATCTGTTCTGATCTATGATCAGCATAACAGCATCAATAATATAAGCGTAACCATTGTTTTTGATGCATATACCGAAATCTTTCAGTACTACTGTTATGGCATTTATAAATGACACATAAACTCTGTAAGTATTTCTATCTACTTTAGCAGCAGGGTTAACACCGAATAAAAAACCGCCATTCTTTGACGAAGGGAATCTATAAAACATGCTCATACTAATCCTCCTTTTATATTCACTAATAACCTTCTATATGGTAATCATTTCCTCAATCTTGCTGAAAATGCTATTTCCGATTCCTTTAACTGACATCAACTCTTCTTTTGTTTTAAACCTGTTAGTAGTTCTGTATTCGATTATTCTATCTGCAATTGCATCACCTATTCCGGGTAAACTACTGAGTTGTGATTTGTCTGCAGTATTAATATTAACAAGCGAGGAATTAACACCTTGTAAATACCCACCGTTCTCTTCTCCGGCAACCGGAATGATGAACTTCGCACCATCATCTACATAAGCCGCCTGATTTACGGAGTAAGTGTCTGCATCGTCTCTCAGTCCGCCTGCAAGCTCAATTACTTCGTATAATCTGGTTCCCGGTTTCACCTTGTAAACTCCGGGATTTACAACGGCTCCGCCTATATCGACATATAAGTCTGTCTCGGGAGCAGCCAGTTCAGATTCAGTATTATCCACAGAGGTCTCAATACTAATATCGCTCTTATCAGAATTACTAACTTTAAGAAGAAGTGCCAGCATCAAAATCAGAGCGATTGACAGGATCTTTATGAGCTTTTGCTTATTCCTAATCAATTCATCAACCTGCGACCTGACATTTTTAAGAGCATTTCCCGGCATATTTACTCTCCTCTCTCCGGTGGATGCTCCCAGTATAACGTGTATGAAATTATAACTGTAAATGTGTTTTCATTTGCGAAGAATAACCGAAAATGGACAATACTTATATGAAATCCTGCAATATTTGCACTTTTTATAAGTAATTGCAATTTTAGAAGTGAGTATATTGCATGATAAAGTGCATATAATGTTGAAATTAGACACTATAAAAGAGGCTCAAGGCCTCTTTAGTTTTGATCGTATTTAGATGAATCTAGTCGTCGCTATAATCAAATTCGAAGTCTTCTATTCGAATTGTATCTCCGTCTTTGAGTCCGATGTCCTTAAGCAGCTTAATTCCGCCCTGCTTTACAATATAATTATATAGGTATCTTATCGATCCGCTATCAGTAAAATTCGTGGAATTAAATATTTTGCTAAGCTGTTTGCCTTCGAGCACATAGACTCCGTCAGCATCAAGATATCCGTTAATTACTTTGTAATCTTCTTCTCTTTCATCCGCTTCGAAATCAAACATAGTCATTTCGTTTGTTTCAGGCTCTTCGTAAGTCTCTATTTGATGTAGAGTTTCATTCAGCAGCTCCTGTACGCCCTGTCCCGTAGCTGCGCTGATTTTAAAGACCTTCCTGTTTAGTTTATCCATATACTTCAGGAATTCTTCGGCTTTATCTTCATCAAATATGATATCGCATTTATTTGCTGCTACTATCTGAGGCTTATCGAGCAGTGCAGGATTAAACTGCTCAAGCTCTTCCATGATCTTTTCATAATCCTCAATTGGATCCCTGCCCTCAGAACCTGAAATATCCACGACATGTATCAAAACCTTGGTTCGCTCAATATGCTTTAAAAACTTAAATCCAAGGCCTGCGCCCTGGGAGGCTCCCTCAATTATCCCGGCAATATCAGCCATAACAAAGCTTGTGTCATGCAAATAAACAACTCCCAGATTAGGATCGATTGTAGTGAAATGATATGCTGCGATTTTAGGTTTTGAATTGGTGCATACAGACAGCAATGTTGATTTACCGACATTAGGAAATCCAAGCAGGCCTACATCGGCAATCAATTTAAGTTCAAGTATTATCTGCCTCTCCTTTGCGGGAGATCCGGCCTCTGCAAAGTTCGGAGCTTGTCTTATGCTACTCTTATAGTGGACGTTGCCTTTACCTCCGCGTCCTCCTTTGGCTACAACTACGCTATCTCCGTCTTCAACAAGATCCTTCATCAAATGTCCGGTTTCTTTATCGATAATCATTGTTCCCACGGGAACTTTGATCTCAAGGTCTTTACCTTTGGCTCCGTAACGGTTTCTCTTCATTCCGTCTTGACCATTGTCGGCTTTGTATTTCCTCTTATATTTGAGGTCCATTAGAGTCCTTAGGTTTTTATCTGCACGCAAAATTACGCTGCCACCGTTTCCTCCGTCTCCGCCGTCAGGACCACCATCAGGCACATAAGGATCTCTTCGAAAGGTAACTGCTCCGTTTCCGCCTTTTCCGGATATTACTGTTATTTCCGCTCTGTCTACAAACATAATTAATCTAATAAAAAGCCCCTACATAGTAGGGGCCTCATTGTAAATGAATTAAGCTTCCTTGCTGTATACGCTGATCTGTTTTCTCTTCTTGTCGTATCTTTCGAACTTAACTGTTCCGTCGATCTTTGCAAAAAGAGTGTCATCTCCGCCCTTTGCAACATTGTTACCCGGGTGGAATTTTGTTCCTCTCTGTCTCATGAGGATAGATCCTGCGCTTACGAATTCACCGGCACCTACTTTAAGTCCAAGTCTCTTGGACTCGGAGTCTCTACCGTTTTTGGAACTTCCTACTCCTTTTTTACTTGACATGGATAATACCTCCGATTTCTATTACTTAGCTTCGATAGCAGCGAGGATATCAGCCTTGGTAGCCTTTGAATCTACCTTGATGCCCATTTCTTTTGCTACTGCGAGAAGCTCATCCTTCTTCATTGATGCACTTACTTTAGGTGCCTCAGCCTTCTTTGCAGGCTTCTTATCTGCCTTATCGGCTTTAGCTTCTGCTTCTTTCTTTGCAGGAGCTTCTTTCTTAGCTGCAGAAGCCTTAGGAGCCTTACCCTCTCCGATATCTGTGATCTTTACGAGTGTAAATGGCTGTCTGTGTCCGTTCTTACGTCTGTAATCTTTCTTTGCTTTGTACTTGAAGATGACTACCTTGTCACCCTTACCCTGTTCCAGTACCTCAGCATTTACAACATAACCGGATACCAGTGGGTTACCTACGATGAGCTTGTCTCCGCCTACTGCTACGACCTCATCAAATACTACTTTGTCGCCGACTTTGGCATCGAGTTTCTCTACTTTGAACTCGTCGCCCTTCTGTACTCTGTACTGTTTGCCGCCGGTCTTGATAATTGCATACATCTTATTCAATTTCCTCCTTAAACCAGACTCGCCGAAGTTTGGGTGCTACGCTTTAAATTACCCACTTCGAGCGGTTAACCGCATAAGAGAATAACACAACGGCATCAAGCAGTCAAGGGATTTATTCGATTACGACTCCGTCTTCGTCGACTTTAATTTCTTTATCATCTGAGGTGTTGCCATCAGCGCTCATTTGCTCCATGAGTTTAGCTCTGACTTCTTCCATGACCTTAGGGTTTTCTTCGAGATATGCCTTAACATTCTCTCTGCCCTGGCCGATTCTCTCACCGTTATAGCTGTACCATGAGCCGGCCTTCTCAATGATTCCAAGCTCAGCTGCCATATCCAGAATGTCTCCGGAAAGAGAAATGCCTGTTCCGTACATAATGTCGAACTCGGCCTTTCTAAAAGGAGGCGCTACTTTATTCTTTACGATTTTAACCCTTGTCCTGTTTCCGAATACTTCCTCACCTTTTTTAATTGAGTCTATTCTGCGCACATCAAGTCTCATGGATGAGTAGAATTTAAGAGCACGTCCTCCGGTAGTAGTCTCCGGATTACCGAACATAATGCCGATCTTTTCTCTCAGCTGATTGATGAAAATCACGCATGTGCTTGATTTATTAACAGCTCCGGCAATTTTCCTCAGAGCCTGAGACATTAATCTGGCCTGGAGTCCTACGTGCGAATCTCCCATCTCACCCTGAATCTCAGCCTTAGGAACCAATGCGGCAACCGAGTCAATTACTATGATATCTATAGCTCCGCTCCTTGCGAGCATCTCGCAGATTTCGAGGGCTTGTTCACCTGTATCCGGCTGTGATACCAGTAGCTCATCTACATTAACCCCAAGATTCTTTGCATATACGGGATCAAGTGCGTGTTCGGCATCGATAAAAGCAGCCTGTCCTCCGGCTTTCTGGCATTCTGCAATAGCATGCAAAGTGAGCGTGGTCTTACCGGATGATTCCGGTCCGTATATCTCAATTATCCTTCCCTTTGGATATCCGCCTATTCCGGTAGCAAAGTCCAGGCTTACAGATCCTGTCGAAATAGCTTCTATATTGCTGACAGGTCCGGCCTCGCCCAGTTTCATTATGGCTCCTTTACCATATTGTCTTTGAATTTGCTCCAAAGCCTGTTGCAGGGCTTTATCCTTACCTGCATTATCTGTATTTGTGTTACTCATATTGCCTCCTGTTTACGTATAGAACGCTTGTTCGCATATATAATACTCAGTTTTTTTCTTTGTGTCAAGATTATATTTTTATGTGATCCTGAATATCAAACAATCCATGCACTAATTCCGACATTTTTTGCACTAATTTTGATTTTGGATCAGAACCATATGTGGATAACTTTTTTATGATATCTCATCAGCCCTATCGCTAAGAAGCAAGTAAGCTACCCTCATCATTCGAAGTTTAATATAATTCCTGTTCCAAATGCGTTCGTTTCTATTGGTCTTCACAACCGCAAAGCCGCTTTTTCCTTCGTATTTATATCCTATATACGCCTCCCCGGCTTCATGTCCCGGATCTGCATCAGGCCCTGCATAGCCGGTAACGGAAATGCAAAGCTCCGCTCCTGTTTCTTTATATAAGGCCTCCGCCATCTCGATTGCAGTCTCAGGGCTGACTACCCCGTGTGCTCCTATGGTCTCGGCTTTAACACCGAGCCTTATCTTTGACTCGTTGCTGTATGTAACATAAGATCCTTTGAACACATCAGATGCTCCTGCCACGTCCGTAATCAATGAAGCAAAACCACCGCCTGTACATGATTCGGCAGCAGATATGCTGATTGATTTTTCTCTGAGAAGCCTTACGACAACTTCGTGGAGTTCTTCATCATCTATACTGTATATATATCGCCCGACAATGCTTTTGATCTTGCCTATCATATCATCAACGGCTGCTTTGGCTTCGTCGATGCTCGCTCTTTGCGACGCTACTCTGAGTGTGCATTCGCCTTCTTTTGCATAGGTTGCAATTGTAGGATCGGTCTGGCCGTCTATAAGCGGCATTAACGCCATCTCAAGATCGGATTCTCCGATTCCGATAGTCCTGACAATCCGATAGTACATCTTCTTGTCCGTCATCTGCTCGAGGTATTGCCTTGCTCCATGCTCAAAGAGCCACTTGAGCTCACGAGGTGGCCCGGGGAAACATATTGCGGTTTTACCGTCTTTACTGAGGGCAAAGCCGGGAGCGGTACCTGACGCATTGTAAAGAGGCGTGCAGCCTACGGGAAGGTAGGCCTGCTTGAAGTTGTTTTCGGCCATCTTCCCCCCTCGTTTATGGAAGAATTCACGTAGCTCCTCCACTACTCTTTCATCCATATACAAATCCGCACCCATGTACTCGGCAACCATCTCTTTGGTCAGATCGTCCTGAGTAGGTCCGAGCCCTCCTGTCAGCAATACCAAATCAGTATCGGCAAACGCATCAGCGAGTTTTTCTTTGAGTCTCGCAGGGTTGTCTCCGACGACAAAATGATACATAACATCGAATCCCATATGATTGAGATTCTCCGATAGGTATGCCGCATTTGAATTCACCACCTGCCCGAATAAAAGCTCAGTTCCGACTGCTATGATTGAAGCTTTCATAGTCCTCCCTTTTCTCCTAAATATGAAGAGGCTGTAAATCAGCCCCTACATTGAAAACACGTCTCTGTTTTTAAATACATATTCACATCCTGAATAGACTGCCATGATGATGGAAGCGAAGAAGATTAAACTTCCTACAATGAGTATGCCGCTTTGCTCCGGCATGGCAAGCCCAAGCATCATTATGATTACGCCGACCATTTGCAGTACAGTCTTTAGTTTCCCTGACATGCCGGCGGCGAGCACCCTGCCTTCTGATGCTGCGACCGTGCGCATACCCGCAACAATGAACTCTCTGGCGAGTATAACAATCAGCATCCATCCCTTAATGATATCTATCTGCAAGAATAGGCATAAAGCTGAGTATACCAATATTTTATCGGCCAAAGGATCCATGATTTTACCGAAATTCGTGACCAAATTGCGCTTTCTGGCAATCTGACCGTCGAGAGCATCAGTGACAGATGCCAAGCAGAATACTAGCATTGCAATCAGATATTCTTCTTTTAAAAATGCCCATATGAAAAATGGCACCATGATTACTCTGAGAATAGTTAATTTATTAGGCAAATTCATTATTGCATCCTCCGCTTAATCTCTATATTCATTTACGATCTCGCCTTCAAGATCGTATTCATATGCGCTTGTGATTCTTACATTTACAATATCACCGGCCTCATAGCCATCAGGACCGGTAAAAGTTACTTCGCAGTCTATCTCCGGGGCATCATAACGAGTGCGGCCGACGTAAAGAGGCTCTCCTTCATCTGAGTCATATACTCTCTCATCGATCATTACTTCGTATATCTTGGATAAGCAGGCCTCGTTCAATTTTTCGCTTACTGCTCTTTGGTGCTGCATTATGATATCTCTTCTCTCCTCGCAGATTTCAGGAGGATTCTTATGCACCATTTCATAAGCAGCTGTTCCGTCCTCATCAGAATACGCAAATGCGCCCAATCTATCTAGCTTATACTCTTCGATAAACGATACCAGTTCTTCTATATCCTTCTCTGTCTCCCCGG
>CACWIO010000060.1:9721-18034 GCA_902760855.1 uncultured Eubacteriales bacterium | reverse complement strand
TTATCCGTCTCAATCCAATTGGCATTGGTCGGCCAAGCATATGCACCTGTGTTGGCAGGAAGCGCTTTCTCTCCTCCAGACTTTTCGAGCTCAACTATCATGGCCTCTGCCTCCGCCTGCATCTGAGCAGCTTCCGCCGCCATCTCTGCAGCCTCGGCTTCCTTTTGTTCAAGCAGAGCGTGGAGATTATCCGCCTCTTCCTTATATCTTTTCTTGAGTTCCGAAGTCTCTACTTCCTTAGATTCAAGAGCAATCTGCTGATCCTCGAGCACTATCTTCTCTGCTTCAAGCGCAGCCTTGTGCTCTTCAAGCAGGACTTTGTCTCCCTCAAGAGCAGCTTTGCTTTCCTCGAGTGCAGCCTTCATCTCCTTGAGCTGCTTGTGAGCTTCTTTGAGGCTGTCGAGCAATTCCTGGTCGCTTTCATAAATCTTATGCACCATGTTTACATTATTGATGAGGTCGCGTACGCTGTCTGAGCTAAGCACCACATCCACAAAACCGGCATTGCCCGTTTTATACATGGCGGTAAGTCTGTTGTTTAGAGCGTCGTTTTGCTCTTTAATTTCGTCTTCCTTATCTTTGATTTCCTTTTCCTTGGTTTTGATCTCAGCTTCCTTAGTATCGATCTCTGCCTGCTTTGCTACTATCTCTGCCTCTTTATTACCTATTGCAGTCTTGGTCTCACCTATCAAGGCTTGGGTGCCTTCAATTTCATTTTGGAGATCTTCCAGCTTTTTCTCTGCATCTTCGAAGCTCTTAACGGCTGCAGCTGCCTTTTTGGCTGTCTCTGTAGCTTCTTTTTTCTTGGCCTCCGCCTCTGCAGCTCTTTGCTTCGCAGCCTTCTCTGCTGCGTCCTTCTCCTCCTGAGTCACCGCAAAAGCGGACGTGAAAGCAACGCAGCACATAGCCGCAATCAAGCCGAATATTATTAGTCTGTTTGCTATCTTGGATTTCAGCATATGCTCTCCTATTTATCCAGGAATCTCCTGATAGATATCGTACTTCCGATTGCTCCGATTATCACTCCGAGGCAGATAAATGACGCCAACAATATAGTTGTCAGCTGCTCCGGCGGAACTATGCTTACGGACATTATCCTCGTCACATCCGTTCCGACGATAGCCACTACTCTGCTGTAAATCAGATAGGTCAAGCCTGTCGCCATCAGAGCGGATACTATTCCCACGATGATGCCGCCCCACATAAACGGAGCCCTGACGAATGAGTCCGTCGCACCGAGGTATTTCATGATTCCAATCTCAGTTTCTCTATTGAACACCGTAAGCTTGATGGTGTTGGCAACTATTATGATGGAAACTATCACGAGGAAGGCCATCGCGATTATCGATGCCATCTCCATGAAATGCGATATCTCCGCGAGTTTCTCGATGGTCTCGCGATAGTAGACGACGTCTTCTACCTCGGCAATTCCGTTTGCCGTCTCCGCCAGGCGGTTTGCCGCATCCTTATTCTTTACATGTACCGAGTATGAATCGGGCAGAGGATTCTTAGGCAAATTATCCAGGAGATATGCATTATCTCCCCATCTCTCTTTTAGCTTAACAAGCGCATCCTCTTTTGTTACAAACTCCACCTTCTCCACACCATCGACGGCTTCGAGTTTCTTTCCTACTTCCTGAGTTGCCTCAATCTTGGTGCCGTCCTTGATGTAAATATTGATTACGTTGTAGTCCTTCTCAATTTCCTTGGTGAAGAGATTTACATTCACAAAGGCCACGAAGAATAGGCCGAGTATTAGCATCATAGCCGTAATGGCCAAAATGCTCGTGAAATACATTCCTTTATTCCTGCCCATCTGCACGAAGGACTGTTTGAGGTTATATCCGAATCTACTCATAGATATCCTCCCCTCCGTCCAGGTATTCGCTGAGCATCTGATCTACTTCCGCATCCGAAACTTCGATCGGCTGGCTCAAATTGGACATTGTCTTACCCGTCTGAAGCCCTGACAGAGTCTGCCTCGACAGGTTCGTTATGGTGCGCCTCGTAACGGAAGCCTTGCTCTTAGGTTCTTCCTTGGCGCGTTTCTTTTCCTTCTTCTCTTTCTTTGCTCTCTTAGCAGATTTTCGATCGCTATCCTTGCTGGCTGCGTCCGCATCAGCTCCCTCGGCAAATGAATTAGTATAATCGCCCGGCGTGTAGTTCTCCGCTTCTGCGATGCCGAGATCGTGTATAACATAGCCTCCCGACTTGTTGTCAGATACGACTCTTCCGTCCTTTATGGCTACAACTCGCTTGTTCATGGCATCTACTATATCTCTCGCATGGGTTACCATAACAACCGTAGTTCCCCTTATATTGATGAGCTCGAGCAGAGCCATTATTTCCATCGCCGTCACAGGATCAAGGTTACCTGTAGGCTCATCGCAAATCAGCACTCTCGGCTGATTGGCCAGGGCTCGGGCAATTCCGACTCTCTGCTGCTCACCTGCGGAGAGCTCGTGCGGATATCTGTCTTTTTTATCGAGTATGTCAACGAGTTCGAGCACATACGGCACTCTCTCCTTGATTTCCTTTTTCTTCTTGTGCAGAACCTCCATGGCAAACGCCACGTTTTCGTATACTGTCTTCTTCTCTAGCAGTCTGAAGTCCTGGAACACCATTCCTATCTTCTGTCTTACTGCCGGAATCTCTTTCCTCTTAAGTCTGGTGATGTCATCACCTGCCAGTCTGATACTTCCTTTATCCGGCTCAATTTCCTTGAGTATGAGCCTGATAAACGTGGTCTTACCTGCGCCCGAAGGGCCTACCAGGAATACGAAGTCGCCCCTCTTGATGTGAATCGATACATCGTCGAGGGCGACATTATCCCCGAATTTCTTACTTACATTATTAAATTCAATCATTTCTTCTCCCCATATATACACATACATGGTTATTATACACCACAATATGTTGTATTTCCAGCGTTTGCGGGCATTTATTCCCAAAAGAAAAGCGCCTCCTTTGCGGCGCTATGTGAATATCTCTTTTGATACATATTTAGTTTTTAGAAGTATTTTTAAATTCTCCGTAAGTGAAGAAGCAGAGTCCGACCCAAATTATTGCAAGGGCGAGGGCCTGCACCTTATCGAAGGGTTCCTTGAACAAGAATATCCCGAGCAGCAAAGTGATGGTCGGGCTTATATACTGCGCCAGCCCTATCACAAACAGCGATGTCTTCTTTGCAGCGTATCCGAACAGTGCCACAGGTATCACGGTAACGAGACCGCTGATCCAAAGAGACGCATATTTAATCGGGACTCCGGCAGACAGAGCGCCTATACCCTTCGTCTCAATATATGTGATAGCGAAAGTAGCCAGTATGGCGAATGGCAGAGTCTCATACACCAACGCTATCAGAGGCGCTTGATTAGATGCTTTTTTGATTGCAGAGTACACCGCCCAGCTACCTGCGAGACCGAGCGCCACTCCCGGCAATTGCCTGTAGTGCACAAGTATCACTGCGATTGCCACTACCGCTAAGGCGATGGCAACTTTATTGTATTTGGTGAGTTTCTCCTTAAAGAAAAGTACGCCGAATACACATATAACTATAGGCTCGATGAAATAGCCTATGGACGCCTGAATGACGTACTCGGAATTCATCGCCCAGATATACAGGCTCCAATTGGCTGTGAGCACGAGGCCTGCAGCGGCCGATCTCCCCACCGCTTTTAAATCCTTGAGCTGAGCCCAAATCTCACTGCGTCCGTACACGAAGCGCGCTGCGATATACGAGTAGATGAACATAGTAAGTATCCTGTAGAGTATGATTTTCCATGGCTCTATAGGCTCGAGGGATTGCCAGTATATGGGCAGGAATCCCCACATCAACTGGCAGAACAATATGTACATTATGCCTTTTCTGTACTCGCTGTTTTGCATTGTCTCTTCTCGTAGAATTGCGCTGTTTTCACATGATAAGAGAGATTTTATTCTTTTCTTTTTTTCTATGCAACACTTCGGGCTTTTTGAGATACTATATATATGAGAGCGCTCGAAACACTTATGAGGTAAATAAAGTGAAAAAGCAAGGCAATCAAATTACAAAAGAAGAGTTTTGCAGACTCTATGGCGAGGTAAAGGATAAGCTCTATCGCTACGCCCTGTACAGGCTCGGAAGCCCGGAGGATGCGGAGGATGCCGTGTCCGATGCCGTGCTTGCGGCTTGGAAAGGCATAGCGGGTCTTGAGAGAACTGACTCATTCGGTGCTTGGATAATGAGCATACTTGCCAATACCTGCAATACGCATATCAAGAAGATAATCAAGAATCGCGAGAAGCTTGAGAAAGCCAAGCTGTCTGAAGAGACGCTTGGCGATTCATCAGGCGGATTGAATGCGCCGGGCTCGCTGAGAACCGAGCTCGCGGAAGCCATGTCGCTTTTAAGTGACGAGGAGCGAAGCATAGTCCTTCTCTCCGTGATAGGAGGTCTGAGCAGCAAAGAGATTGCGGAGACTACAGATCTTACGGCGGGCGCAGTCAGATCCAAGCTTTCAAGAAGCCTCGCCAAGATGCGCGAGTTCCTCTCATAATATGGAGATATAAAAATGAAGAATACAGACGAAATGAGAAATAAAGAATATATACAGAGCCTTTTCGATCAGGACGAGATAAAGGCTCCTGAGTCCCTCTCCGAGGAAGCGATATTCAGCATGCTGGAGGATGCCGAGGCGCAGGCGGGAGCGGAGGCTGCCGCCGAGAAGTCCGCAGCGTCCGCCGGCGCGCCGGAATGCAAGAAGTGGAAATCGGCACGCCGCACGAGAGCAATGCGCTGGGTCGCTCTCGCCGCCTGCGCCCTGCTCGCAGTAGTCGGCATCCCGAGAATCTACTACTCGGATCTCTTCCTGCCTGACACATCAGCCAAGGACGGAGAACTTCACGAGTTCAAGAGCAGGACGGAAATCGAGCGCATAATAAAGAGCTTCAACAGAGAGCCTTTCCTCGATCGCTTCCGCTTCGGAAAAGGCGCCGGTGATTTGGTGGAATATTCTACAGAGGATGCTCCTATGGCCTCTGAGGCCACTTCAGAAATGGCTTCAAACAGCGCTCAAGCTGAAGGAGCCGCGGCTGCGACCGAGGCTACCGGCTCAGCTGATGATCACAGCTCCACTTACCTTCAGGTTGAAGATGTTGATGAAGCTGACATCGTTAAAGTAGACGGTCGCTACATATACGCAGTAAACAACAAGCAGGAAGTCTACATTTATGAAGCCAAGGACGGTGAGACTAAAAAACTCTCCACCATCGGTAACAACGGAATTGAGCAGTATGTAAGCGATATCTTCCTCAAGGGAGATACCCTTGTGGCAGTAGGTCATGTCTATGACAATGACGACGGATACACTGCAGTCGTAACATACGACATCACAGATCGCAGCAATCCTAAGATGATAAACGAATTCCGCCAGAGCGGCAGCAATATAGTCTCAAGCCGAATGATTGGCGACTACGTATACCTCGTGACCACGACATACGCATACGGCAATTACATAATCCCTAAATGCACAATAGACGGCGAATACAAGGAGCTTGCCCCATCAGACATCTGCTGCGTGCCTAATCCGAAGACTTCCAATTACACCATACTGAGCGCGGTAGACATCAGCACAGGCCAGGCCGGCCGCTCCAAGACCAAAGCCCTCTTCGGCGCATCGCACAATATCTATTGCAACAACCACAATCTCTACGTGAGCGTGGAGGAATATGACGAGAGCATTTGGAATGTCAAGACCAGAGTGGTCAGGGCTGCGCTCGACGGACTCAAGATTAAATTCAACGGCAGCGCAATTGTCGAAGGCTATGTCAACAACCAGTTCTCGATGGATGAGCACAAGGGCTATTTCAGAATTGCCACTACAGCGAGCAGAAACGGCATGGACGTAAACCACCTCTACGTGCTCGATGAGAATCTCAAAGAAGCAGGTAAGATCGCGAGTTTTGCAAGGGACGAGAGCATCAAAGCCGTGCGCTTCATGGGAGACACCGCATATGTCATCACCTACGAGGCCATAGATCCGCTCTTCGTCATGGACCTTTCGGATCCTGCGAACCCACGCATCAAAGGCGAGGTCAAGATAGACGGTTTTTCGAGCCTGCTCGTTCCGATCGACGGCAAACGTCTGCTCGGCATAGGTCATGCCACCGGGGATAACGGCTACGGCGGTCAGTATGCATCAGGCCTTAAGCTTGCCCTCTTCGATGTATCCGACCCTACCGAGCCTAAGGTGCTAGACAGCAAAGAGTTCGAGAATATGGACAGCCCGGCGCAAAGCACTCACCTCGCGCTGACAGTCAACAAGGATAAAGGCTACTACGCTGTTCCGTACAACATTTGGAATTACGGCAACGTCTTCATTGAAGATGCCGAAGTCATGCCTGCGCCGGATGAATTCGAAGATGATTCTGCCATCGAAGAACCGGTAAATGAGCCTGAGAATGAAAGCGGAGTCCTCGTATTCGGAATCGGCGGCGATAGCAAAGACAAGATCGAAGTTTACGATCAGCACAAACTGGACGCCGTGCAGATACTCAGAAATGCATATATAGGTGATTACATCTACGGAATCACCGGGCAGGCTGAAATACACAGCTTCAAGTTTGAGAAATAAGTTCTTGCAAAACTGCACTAAAAGAGGCCTCCACACGGGGGCCTCTTCATATATTCCTTAATCTTATTAAACTCAATATATATAATTGCCCATCTCATCGAAAAGCAGGTCGTCAACGCCGTTATATCCACCGCCATATGACTTATATATAGCGATGATGAGATCTGCGACACACCAGAATCCGAAGCCTCCGCCCGTGAAAAGCTTCAAAAGTCCGAGTCCTATTTGCCCTCTTATGAATCTATCCACTCCGTACATCCCAAGGAAGAACGAAAAGAGCCATGTGAAGAGATGCTTATTGCATGATCTGGCACTTGGATTATATGTTTCCCTTCCGGCCTCCTCATAATGCATCTCCGGTGTATTGATTATAACTTCTGTCTTGGGAAGAGACTCCGTCTCCACCTCCCAGACCATGTCAACCGACGAGCCGGTATCTTCATCTATGTTAATGTCTATCGGTTCAATTTCGATATTCAATTTTTCCTGTTCTGCAACCGGTACCATTATTACTCCTTGTTTACTCTATATTCATTCAGTCATATGCAGTATAAGTTCTATACATCATTTCTGCAAGCTGTAATTCTCTTTCAGATTATCTATCACTTCCAGATCCGAAGGCAGCCAATCCAAATCAGCCAGATGTTCGAGATCCAGCCACTTGGCTGCTTCGTGTTCCGTCAGCACGAGCTCACCCTCGTCTATGTGACACATAAAGCAATCCATGCAAAGATGAAATTTCGGATACTCATACTCCACGGTCTGAAGGAAACTGTCGATGGCAATTCTAACCTGAAGCTCCTCCTGTATCTCCCTGACTAAGGCATCCTCCGCCGTCTCGCCGGGCTCGATCTTTCCGCCCGGAAATTCCCAGCTATCTTTATAGTCCCCGTAGCCTCTCTGCGTCGCGAGGATTTCCATCTTTCCGTTCTCAGTTCTGCTTATGACAGCAGCTACAACTCTTATCGTCTTCATATATGCTTTCTACTCTTCGTACTGTGCTATCTTCCCTTTGAGGAGCTCCTTGAACTCTTCAACCACGGGGCTTGGGGCAATTATCTTTATGTCCCCATCGAGGCCCAGAATCCATCCGAAAAATTGCTTGCTGACCGCAACGGTGACTGTCGTGCGAAAATGCGTATCGCTGAAAGGCGCGATTATTATATCCTTGCCGAAACGATCCACCAGCACGCTGACCATTCTGTTCTCTGCCTCGATAGTTACCTTCGTCTCATCTCCGGCATACATTCCAAACAGCGTATTGGTGTAATGGGCGATATTGAACTCCTTGAAGGCATCGTAGCCTTCTCTCTTTTCATCGAGAATCTCGATCTCCGTCATCTTATCCACGCGGTAATGGATGATGGTCTCATGTTTCGAATCGTACGCCACAAGATAGTATTTCTCGTCATCCCACATTAGCGTCCACGGGCTCAGCTGATACCACCTGCCGTCGTAGCGCATCTCCATCTCCTTCGCGAGATTCCAGTCGAAATACTTAAAGCGAATCTGCCTGTTATCTCCGATTGCCGCATGTATCTTATCTACATTGTAGTAAATGCTCTCGTTCATGGTCTTGACGCGTCCCGCTATAATCACATGTCTGTGAAGCTTTGATCCTTCGTACTTGCTGACCAGTGACTCGAGCTTTTTTATCAGCTGATCCGATTTCTTATCTGTGATGAACTTAGCGCTCTGC
>CACWIO010000060.1:0-9667 GCA_902760855.1 uncultured Eubacteriales bacterium | reverse complement strand
CTTCCCCTCATGCTCGGCAATTATGTCAAATCCAAAACGCCTCAGTTCTTCGAAGTCCTGGTACAGCGTCTTCCTTTCGGCATTTACTCCGCATGCAGCCAGCTTATCTACAATCTGAGGCATAGTAAGCGCGTGGTTATCATCTGTCTCCTCAGAGAAGATTTTAACCAGATACAGCATCTTCAGTTTTTGATTATCACCCTTGCGTATCTTAGCCATATCTTTCTCAATTGTAACATTTTTTCTACTTTATTGTAGACAAGACCGCAACTTTCGTTTATAATACCACTTGCGCAATTGAATATGCTGCCTTGGTCAAGTGGTCAAGACGCTAGCCTCTCACGCTGGAATCAGGGGTTCGACTCCCCTAGGCAGTACCATGACAAACCGTTGAAAACTCAACGGTTTTTTGTTACAATTTTACGCTATGAAAAAAGAAATACAGATAATAGAACAACAGCTAATGCAGGAATATATGCAAACTGAGAGCAGGTACAAAAGAGAAATGATTTTTGAAAAGCTTTGCCGCTCTATGAAGCCGATAATCATCTCCTCCGTAAAAAGGCATCTCAGCTTTATACCTAAATATGAGCTTGAGGATTACTATCAAATTGGATACATCAAACTTTGGCAAATTCTGGAAAGATTAAGACAGACCAAAAGGGAGATAGGGTGTTTTAGCGCATACATTTGGGCCGCTATGAGATACACCTTTATAGGAGAGTTCTACAAATATATAAAAAATAATACTGTTGTAAGTCGTGAATGGGAAGACTTACGGCAAAATGGAGTTGTTATTTCATTGAGATCGAATTGGACGGATTACTTGGAAAAGTATAAAGAAAAAAGAAGAGTTTATCAGAGGGAGTATAGAGCTAAGAAGAAACGTGCTCTATTGCTCGCCTCTCTTCTCTGATATGATAGTATATATTTGTAATAACCAGCAAAGGAAAAGAGACGGAGAATAATTGTTGACATTGAATTATGTTATAATTCGAATATAAAGGGTTGATATCAGGAGACAGTATAGAAATGAATGAAGCTTCAATGACATTCACTATTTATATGATACATGAGATTGCCAATGCAAAAGGCAAAGCACCTAGGGATGTTTACAGGGTGCTTAAAGATTCCGGATGTATTGATGATTATTTAGTGCCGCATTATGATGTGCTTCACACATTGGGGTCGCAGTACCTTATGGATGACATAAGCGAATATGTTTCTTCCAGTGGAGGTGTGTTGTGATTGTCTATCATATCGCAGGATGCTTTAGACAACTGTCTTATATTTAAAAATAGCATTGAGGTAAGCAATGACTGATGGCAATGTTTTAGAACACGCTTATAGAGAGGCCTTGGAAGAAAGCATAGTTGCACATTTATCGGAGGTTAATGGTCTTTCGTTGGAGCAGGCTATGGATGTTTATTATAGCAGTAATCTTTCCAAGAAGATAAACGACGGGAAGAATGATATCCAGTATTTGGATTACAGAAACCTAGTAAGAATACTAATAGAAACAGAGCCTGAGTTGTTTGAGTAATATGGTTGGATTTTTGGCACCAATTCGACTCTCCTAGGCAGTACCATGAACCCCCCGAGATTTCATCTCGAGGGTCTTTTCTTTGGGTAAATTTGACAAGTGATTGAGTCATGCAAAGAAGGCACTTGCTACTCCTCACCGCTCGTAGCTCTCCAGGCATCAGCTTTACCGTCTCTGAGATCGTCGAGATTGTACGGTGTAGCCTGATATAGATAATAATTCAGCCAATTGCTAAATAGTAGATTTGCGTGGCTTCTCCATCTGAAAAGCACGCCTTTATTCGGATCATCATCGATGAAATAGTTGCAAGGAATCTGAATATCCAATCCTTTATCAAGGTCCCTGAAATATTCCGCAGCCAGGGTGTCTCTGTCATACTCCTGGTGGCCGAAGACATAAATCTGACGTCCGTTCTCGGTCGATACTATATGCGGACCTGCAATATCCGAGCCGGCAAGTATCCTTAGCTCCGGCTCTTTTTCTATGTCCTCGCGCTTTATCGCGGTATGTCTCGAATGAGGCGCATAGAATATGTCGTCGAACCCACGCATCAGAGGATTCATGCGCCTTTCCACCGTGTGCTCAAACACTCCGAAAAGTTTCTGCTCCAGCGGATATTTCTCGATCCCGTAATAATACTTAAGCGCTGCCTGTGCACCCCAGCAGATGAACATTGTGCTGTATACATGCGTCCTGGCGAACTCAAATATATCGCAAAGTTCGTCCCAGTAATCAACCTCTTCGAACTCAAGGTGCTCCACAGGAGAACCCGTGATAATCATGCCATCGAAGTACTCGCGCTTGACCTCATCGAGCGTACGATAAAACGCCTCCATGTGATCCTGAGATATATGCGTAGACTCGTGCGAATCCATTGTAAGCAAATTCATCTCAACCTGAAGAGGGCTGTTGGCAAGCACTCTCGCGAGCTGAGTCTCGGTCGTAATCTTGGTGGGCATAAGGTTCAGAATTAACAGCTTAAGTGGACGAATGTCCTGATTCTGAGCACGCGCCCTGTTCATTACAAATATATTCTCATTTTTAAGCGCTTCCGAAGCCGGAAGCTTATCAGGAATTATAAGAGGCAATTTTTTATCTCTCTTTCAATATTTTATCTGGCCTTGGCAAACGCCTGCTCAAGGTCTTTCATAATGTCATCAATGTCTTCAAGTCCGACGGACAGTCTTATCATGCCGGCCTCAATGCCCGCTGCAACGAGCTGCTCGTCCGTAAGCTGTCTGTGCGTCTCGCTGGCAGGGTGAAGGACACATGTCCTGATGTCGGCCACATGAACCTCGTTGGAGGCGAGCTCCAGCGAATCCATGAATTTCATCGCAGTCTCACGGCCGCCCTTAATAACAAAGGAAATGACTCCGCTAGCGCCCTTAAGGTATTTCTGCCCGAGCTCGTAGCATTTATCCCCCTCAAGTCCCGGATATGAAACGGACTCAACCATATCGCAGCCATCGAGGTATTTAGCCACTTTCATTGCGTTCTCGCAGTACTGCTTCATCCTGTACGGTAGGGTCTCAAGACCGAGATTCAAAAGGAATGCCGAGTGCGCAGCAGGGTAGCAACCGAAGTCTCTCATGAGTTGCATGCGCGCCTTAAGAATGTATGCGAGTTTGCCGTAAGTCTCCGTATACACGATTCCGTGATACGACTCATCAGGCTCTGTCAGCTCAGGGAAATTGCCCTTAGTCCAGTCGAAATTACCGCTGTCGACTATGACGCCGCCGCCCTGGACCGCATGACCATCCATATATTTCGTGGTCGAATGTATTACGATATCCGCTCCGAATTCAAACGGCTTGCAAAGAATAGGGGTGGCAAATGTGTTATCTATAATCAAAGGCACATTGTGGCTGTGCGCGTTATTGGCAAATCTCTCGATATCCAGCACCGTAAGGGCAGGGTTGGCGATAGTCTCACCGAATACGAGCTTGGTGTTAGGTTTAAACGCAGCATGAATCTCCTCGTCAGATGCATTTCTGTCCACGAATATGCACTCGATGCCGAGTTTCTTAAGCGTAAAAGCGAAGAGGTTGACAGTGCCACCGTAGATCTCGGTTGAGCTGATAAAGCTGTCGCCGGCCTGGCAGAGGTTCAAGACCGAAAGAAGCGTCGCTGCCTGTCCGGACGAAGTGCACATTGCGCCGACTCCACCTTCAAGCTCGCAAATCTTATCTTCAACCGCCATAACCGTCGGGTTGGCAAACCTCGAATAAATAAGCGACCTCGTCGGATCGTCGAACACCGCGGCCACATCGGCTGTCGAATCATATACATAAGTCGTGCTTTGAACTATAGGCATGACTCTCGGCTCTGTGTTCTTCGGTGTGTATCCTGCATGCAAACATTTCGTTGCGTCTTTCATATCTCTGCCTCCCTGTAAACCTTAAAAATCTAGACCTCTTCAATATATTCATAAGCCGCAAAACTGTCAAGCCAAGCGCAAGATAAAACCCGCTGATTTCTCAACGGGCTTGGTGGTACTGCCTAGGGGGGAGTCGAATTGGTGGCGCATATGTGAACACCTTGAAAAGAAAGGAGGACAGCACGCCATCTTTTTCATCCAACCAAAATCCAACCATAAGTTCCCAAGAGTTAAATCTTGAGTAATTCAACGTAATGGCTCCACGTCAAAAGTTCAGACAGTGTCTGAACTTTTGGGTAAGTTATATATAATTTGCTCTACCTATATATTCAATTTAGTATAGCATATGTCAAAATGACATTGCATTTATTCCTTTGTTTTCCCATGTTTGTGTATCTATCAGTAGAAACTCTTCAGTACCTATCGGACTACGATCTCGGTATGTAGAGAACACATCGCATGAAATTAAATTCCAGTCCATCGATATTTCTTCTACCGGAGTATGTCCGACTACCTGCAGCAATTCATCTTGTTTATACATTTTCTCAATATACACTTGTGGTCTGTACCAGATTGGTGATGCATCATCCCACATATCTGCGCAACCAAGGCTATTAATCCTCTCTACCACTGCATCTACATCATCATAATCAATGTCAGATGCATAGTATTTAACAAACGGATCTGTTAGTCCCCCATGAAGAAATAGCACGTTATCAATTCTGTGGATATAAGCCATCTGACTCTCATCAGGTAGCGCATTCGCCAGTTTTTTTAATCCTTCATTGACAGTTTGTATCGCCAATAACGAAAAACCACTTTCCTGCTGTATCCAAATATATGAAAGATCATGGTTGCCATAGCTCCATAATGTGTCTGGATATGATTCCTGAAATCTTATCGCACTATCAAATGTTTGCATATAAAGATCCAGGTTTGCTTCTTGTCCCCAATCGTCAGGAATATCCATGAGGCAAACCGCTCTATCCACCCTCGATGATTTCATAACACTTGTAGCAGCATCAAACATCCAAGGTTTTAGATGAACATCAGGTATAACCAGTACTTTCAATTATCAATCCTCTCCTTCCGGGCAAACCTCTTTGCTTTTTTTATCCCTCTGTTTCCAATGCAAGCAGAATCGCATCTTTAGGTAGTTCCGAGTAATCATTCAGCATATATGCTACGCTCCGAACCATCTCTGCCTCATATTCTTTTGAGTTATAGTCCGGATACGCGTAATACATATAATCAGAAGCCGCCTTTGGGCAATACCAGTTATCACAGTCATCCAATTTACGTTCAGGTTTTCCAAACTGCACCTCATTCTGAACCATAGACGCATATACAGCCGGCGATACATATTCGTAAAAGCCATCGAAATAATCATTATCAGGATCTTCATATCTCAAGACATCCTCAACAAGGAAAAATCCTCTCTTTATATACGATCCTGAAGGTAGTTCTTTAATTGGAAGCATCTTCACATTCACGCTCTTATTCCCATTCCAATCCTCGTATTCAAACTCTTTTCGTAGTTCATCAGAAATCTCTTCCTTGGCAACACGGTAAAAGACTTCATGCAGGTCAGAAGCAAAGCTTCTTGACTTTGTTATAACTTCTTTCAACTTTCCGGTGCTGTTATATGGGCCAAATGGATATACTTTACCATCGATTTTATATCCCACATAATAATTGTAATAGTAACTCATATCATCCCTTTCTTCTAAGTTCCTCTTCCTTTAGGATTTCTTTCCATTTTATCCAGCCTGGCTTATCAATTCTTTCATCACCCCATAATTCCATATCTCTTTGGAAATCACAGTCTTGTAACATTACAGAGATATCTCTGTCCGATAGTTCAGTCAGATATTTTGTGACGATTTCTCGGACCAATCTTGGCATATATGTCATTCTTCCCTGGCAATACCTAATAGCACATACACAAAGAGTCCCTAAGCTCTCTTGATCAATCTTAATCAACATGGCAAACCTCCTTCATTCTCCTTCTTATCATATCCAGTTCCACGGGCATATAATTCCATCTCTCCACGCATACACATGCTGACATCTTGGATATTGTTGGTGCTTCATGCACCTTGTCGTGTACATGCCCATGTCTATTTATCAATGGGCCAGTATATCTTTCATTCCACGGAAGGCTAAATGGAGCATGTGATAACAAATAAGTATTCTGTATCACTATTGGCCATCTTGATACATGTTCAAAGCCTGCATCATAGTAGGCTTGAGGTTTCTGGTGGTCATGATTTCCGTAGATGAACACTTTGCGACCATTAAGCGCACGTCCCCATTTAACGAGATTGTCTTTCGATCCAAGCGCAAAGTCTCCTAAAAAGAATACTCTGTCCTCCTTTCCGACTGCATCATTCCAATTCTTGATTAAGGCATAGTTCATTTCCTCTACAGAATCAAATGGCCTGTTGCAATACTTGATAATATTTGCATGTCCCAAATGAAGATCTGAGACAAGAAAAATCCTTTGTCTGTTCATATAACTATCTCCTCGTGTTTTTCTATAAAAAAAACGATCCTGTAGACTTGCAGCCAGAAAAGATCGTTTCGGGTTTTTACTTGTTCAATCCCCTGAGACTATATGGTTGGGCATTTCATCGCTGGTCTCCCGGAATCATGGGGAATTGAGTTGTCCGTGTAATCATAAAAAATCTTTGGAGGGGTATGCTCACTACTGACTATATCATCAACCATGACTCCAAATAGGATTCCTAGTGCAAAAAGGTTGTCCATGGAAGGCAAAGTTTTCCCCTCAATCCAGTGATATATGCTCTGTACCGATCCAAGATGTAAGAATTCCTTCACATCTTTTACTGACAGTCCTTGAATATCCATATATTGTTTAATTCTTTTTCCAGTCTCGACTCTGTCTATGGACGGAAAACTGTTTATTTCTTGAATTTTATACATCATACTTATTCGCCCATTCATCATTATATTTTCATTTTAAAGCGTTGTCATTGAACTAATAGTTTAAAAATAACATCATATATTCTATCACATTTTTAGATGCTCTTTTATCTGATTCATCATTTTCTGACATGAAATGCCATGCTCGCGTTTACCGCTCTGTGCCAGCCTTCCATCTTTTCTTTTCTTTCATCTTCGCTGATTGACGGCTTAAATGTGCGGGCTATGGCCTTGGCGCTTATTATGTCGTCCAGATTCTCATAATATCCGACGGCAAGCCCCGCAAGGTATGCTGCGCCGAGAGATGTGGACTCTATCGATGCGTAGCGCACTATCTCAGTACCCGAGATGTCTGCCTGCATCTGCATAAGGAGATCGTTTAGGGCTGCTCCTCCGTCCACCTTCAGACTGGCGAGGGATTTACCCGTATCCGCCTGCATGGCGGCAAGCAGATCTTCATTTTGATATGCCAGCGACTCGAGTGTCGCTCTTACTATTTGCTCACGGCTCGTGCCTCGCGTGATTCCAAACAGCGCGCCCCGGACATCAGGATCCCAGTACGGAGCACCGAGCCCCACGAAGGCAGGTACTACATACACTCCTCCGCTGTCTCCCGCGCTGGCAGCAAGCTTTTCGGACTCTGCTGCGTTATCGAAGAATTTGAGCTGATCTCTCATCCACTGCACGGCCGCTCCGCAGACGAAAACCGAGCCTTCGAGAGCATAGGTGACTTTACCGTTTAGGCCCCATGCTATTGTAGTCAGAAGGCCGTTTTTTGATGGCACGGCTTTATCTCCTGTGTTAAGGAGGAGGAAGTTGCCCGTGCCGTAGGTGCTCTTGGCCTCCCCTTCTTTGAAGCAGGCTTCGCCGAACAAGGCTGCCTGCTGATCGCCGGCGGAGCCGGTGATCGGGATCGGTCCGCCGAAGAGTTCAGGGACCGTATCCCCGTAGTGTGCGGAGCACTCTACGGGAGCAGGCAGCATGCACATCGGAATATCCAGCAGTGCGCAAAGCTCCTCGTCCCATTTAAGAGTGTTTATATCGAAGAGCATGGTGCGGCATGCATTCGAATAATCGGATACATGTGCCGCTCCGCCCGTCATCTTCCAAATAAGCCAGCACTCTATGGTGCCGAAAAGTAATTCTCCGCGCCTCGCGCGCTCACGCGCGCCCTCTACATTGTCGAGTATCCATGCGAGCTTGGTGCCGCTGAAATACGGATCCGCCAATAGCCCGGTCTTGCGGCGTATCATGTCCTCGCATGGCTTGAGGCGCTCAGCATAATCAGCCGTCCTCCTGCATTGCCAAACTATAGCGTTATACACGGGCTCACCCGTCGCCTTATCCCAGACCACAGTCGTCTCCCTTTGGTTCGTGATTCCTATGGCCGCAATATTCTGATAAGTCAGCCCCGCAGTTAAAAGCGCTTCCTGCGCAGTTCCCATCTGGGTAGCCCAAATCTCCATCGCATCGTGCTCCACCCAGCCCTCATGCGGAAAAATCTGCGTGAATTCCTTTTGTGCGCTGGAAATAATATTCCCTGCCTTATCGTAGATGATAGTGCGCGAGCTCGTCGTGCCCTGATCGAGCGCCATAATATACTTCTCCATAGCCTTCCTTTCTAGACAAAAAGCGCCATTATCTGATTGCTGATATCTATCCCCTTCCCAGTCAGCCTCAGCCCCTCTTCATCAATTACGAGATGCCCCGTCCGGCTGAACTCCACAGATTCTTTCTTAGCATCGGCAAACACCCTCCAAAAGAGCCTCTCAGGGTCCGAGCTTATATCCTCATCGCCGCCTCTTAAATACGCGCGCGCTGCCTCTTCATACTTAATGCCTTCGACTCGCCTCAGTCCTGTGAAAACCGCCTCGCTGATGTTATCAAAAGGCGTATTTCGGCTGCTCTCAGCGACAGGCAAACGCCCATCGTTCGTAGTTATCATATATGATTCGATACCCGATATATTCTTATATCTCACCCCATCCTCAAAGCCGCTCGCCCCAAGGCCTACCGCTATATAATCCGACATATCCCAGTAGAGCGAGTTATGCTGAGATCTCATGCCCGGCCTTGCGAAATTGCTTATCTCATAATGCTCATATCCTGCATCTCTCAGTCTCTTGCATATAGCGTGATAAGTCTCCCTATCCTCTTCATCGGGCACTTCTTCCAGATCTCCCGCATCTACCATATCGGCCAGGTGAGTTCCTTCCTCCAGTTGCAGGCTGTAGCAGGATATATGCTCAGGCTCCATCCTTAAAATCCCATCCAAATCTCTTAAAGCATCGACCTTTGTCTCTCCCGGCACCGAGAAAATGAGATCCAGGCTTATGTTATCGAAGCCTGCCTCACGGGCAATTCTCACATCCTTCTCCACTGTCTCTGCCTTGTGCACGCGTCCGAGGAACTTCAGCCTGTCGTTATCCGTGGACTGCACACCCATTGAAAGGCGATTAAATCCTATAATTCTGTACGCCCTGAACTTGTTTGATATGATATTCTCTCTCGTTCCGAGCGTGCCGGGATTAGCCTCTATGGTAATCTCGGCATCTTCTTTAATATCGTAATTAGCTCTCAGCGCACGCATGATGTCTCTTATCTCAGATATCTCGAGCACGGACGGAGTGCCGCCCCCGAAGTATACGGTATCAATGCTTCTGTCATTTGCCTGATTAGAACGCAGCTTTATCTCTCTAATCAATGCATCCACATATGCTTTTCGAAGCTCCGGATTAGCTTCAAATGACAAAAAAGCGCAATAATTGCACTTTTTTACACAAAACGGTATGTGAATGTAT
>CACWIO010000059.1 GCA_902760855.1 uncultured Eubacteriales bacterium | reverse complement strand
GAATACAGCAATCGGAGTCATCTTGATGATTCCTCTCATTACTACCATGAATACCTCATACAGGCTGTCAATCATATCTCCAACGAGTTTGCCCTTCTCTCCGGCGATAATGATACCGAATCCTAGGAAGAGGGCAATTACGATTACCTGCAGCATTGTGGAGCTTACCATTGGCTCGAAGAAGTTCGATGGGAAGATATTTACGATAGTGTCCATGAACTTCGTAGGCTCAGCCGCCTCATACTCAAGGCCTGATGTCTGCAGAACCTGATAAGATCCCTTGAACAGGTTTGCGAAAATCAATCCGATTGTAATCGCAAATGCCGTAGTCAGGAAATAATAGATTACTGTCTTCAGACCAATTGTTCCTACCTTCTTGATGTCCGAGAGTGATACAACACCCTGAACGATAGAAGTAATAACGATTGGAACTACGATGAACTTAAGTAAGTTCAGGAAGATGGTTCCGAACGGTTTGATGTAGTCAACCGCAAAGGCGACTCCGCCTTCACCCATAGACAGGAAGATCAAACCGGCTACGATACCTAGCCCTAGGGCTATAAAGATTTGAACTGGAAGTGATAGTTTTTTCATTGTCGATTACCTCTCTTTTTCCATAAAGTAAACTAGAAATAACTGGCAATAACTACTTATAGATGCAGCTCTATCTGATGCGAGCACCGGCTTCCCTGATAGCTGCTTCAGCCAGCACGGCTGTCGGATCCACGCAGCTATCATCGATGAGGTCCATTATAGCGAAGGCGAGCGGCAGCTCCGTGCAGGCCATCAAAATGGCCTGCGCGCCGCGAGATTTCAGATCACTAGTTAGCGCTTTGATCTGATCTCGCGGGAGGCTACGAGCCTCCGTGATGCCGCTCTTGATATAGTCGTATATCAGCGACATCAGCACCTCCTGCTCTGCCGGAGTAGGATTGATGACTTCGATGCCCTTCTCTCCGAGAACTCTGTCATACCTCTTAGACAGATAAGTTCCTTCGGTAGCAAGCACCGCAGCGCAACCCACACCTCTTCGCTGCAACAGATTGGCTGTTTCTAACATCATATCCAATATTGGAATAGATATATCACTCTCTATGTCCCTTATGAAGTGGTGAGCAGTATTGCACGGGATTATCAGGAAATCCGCACCGGCGGCCTCAAGTCGCTTTGCACTCTTAAGCATCTCAGATACCGGGCTCGGTCCTTCCCCTTTGATCGCAGCAGTGCGATCAGGAATCCTCGTATTCGAATCGATTATCATCGGGATGTGCTCTTGATCGCAGGCAGCATCCGTTCTCTCGATTATCTTATTCATGAGGTCCGCTGTCGCGGCCGGTCCCATTCCACCGAGTATGCCTATAGTCTTATGCAATTACTGTCCACCTCCTCTCTTTTTATTGTTTTCTTTGCTTATTTAAGCAAATCGGAAATTGCCTGAGCGCACTTTACGCACTTCTCCTTAGAGATAGAAGCGATTGACACTCTGATGCCCTTTGCGAGCGCGAGGCAGAATATATCCTGCTGCTCAAGCTTTTGGCAAATCTCATCCGGCTTATCGCTAGGAATCGTGATAAAGAATCCGGCTGTAAACGGCACGCTCTTGACGCCGTTCTCTCTGAGAGTCTGTTCGAAAATCTTTCCTCTTTCGAGCAGCATATCTCTGTACTGCCTTCTCTCCTCATCGACCTTAGCCTGAAGCGCATCATCGGAGTAGATCTTACCCATTACGACCTGAGCTGAGCGATTGCAATTGGACCATGTCGAACGTGAAGTATATCCGACGGCCTTGCTGAACTCCTCAGCCTCCTCAGCTGTATTAGCCAGGCAAACCGTAGCTCCGCATCTCATTCCGTATGCGGTAAGTGTCTTGGACGCACTGTATCCGAAGAGTACGAGCACGTGTGCCCCAAGGCTCTCAAGCTTAGGAATGAACGACCTGACCTCAGCAGGCTCTCCCGCGAAATCGATATATGCGATGTCAACGAAGAGCACTACCTTGCAGGAAGCTGCGTTCACGATGTTGATTACATTATCCCAGTCCTCATTCGTCAGGGAATAACCCGTCGGATTGTGAGCAGGAGTATTGATAATCAAAAGCACCTGGTCTTGCTTAGCCGAAAGCTCATCGAGCTTTACCTTAAGGTCTGCGGAATCAAACTTCCCATCCTCGTCAAAGAATCTGAAAGTCTTGATGCTACGACCGTTTTCGTCGGCAATCCCCTTATAATTGGCCCAGCACCAGTCGTGAGTCAGAATCTCCTCACCCGGGCTTGTATAGTTGACTACAGCATGTGTGAGTCCGCCTGTTCCACCCGGAGTGGCGCATACAGCCACATGTCCCTTAGGTTTGTAATCCTCAAATAGAGCTTTTTGCACCGCGTCCTTGAACTCAGGAACACCTGCGATAGGTGCGTAGGCGGCATAATCAGCCGGCTTAAGCATCCCTATTGCTTCCATCACGGAGCTCATTACTACGAGATCACCGTTATCATCCAGAAGCGACCCTATCGTGGCATCCACGACCTTGTCCTTACCCTTGGCAGCTATAGCAGCCTTTGCGCGTCCGCTGACGGCAAATACCTTATCCTCTTTAGGAATGGTTCTGTCGTTTACTTTTACAAAGCTCACTATTTTACCTCCGTATTATGCGGGATATGACTTGTTCTTTGCATCGATTGCGTCAGGATCTACCTTGTCTTTCTTTGCAGCTCTTCTCTTGAAGAAGTCAACTGCTACCTGTGGGAAGAGTGCGTATGTCAGTACGTCCTCATCGCTCTCTGCGAAGTCCTTGGTCTCCTCTCTGAGCTTATCCATCTCAGGCTCGATCAGGTCTGCCGGACGGCAAGTGATGATTTCACTCTTATCAATCTTAGCCTGTACATCAGGATTCATAGGCATCGGAGTCTGTCCGTATCTGCCCTTGAGCAGTTCCTGAGTCTCCTTTGAGAGAACTTTATATCTCTCGCCCATCAGTACGTTGAGCACGGCCTGTGTACCTACAATCTGTGAAGATGGAGTTACCAGCGGAGGTGTTCCGAGGTCTTCTCTTACACGAGGAACTTCCTGCAGTACTTCAAGGTATTTATCCTCAGCATTCTGATCCTTGAGCTGAGATACGAGGTTGGAAAGCATTCCGCCCGGTACCTGGTAGATCAGTGTGTTGATGTCTGTAGCCAGCACCTTGGTGTTCATCAATCCGCTCTCGAGAGCCTTTTCTCTTACTGTTGCGAAGTGAGCTGCGATCTTCTCGAGCTTACTGATGTCGATGCCCGTGTCATACTCTGTGCCTCTGAAAGTCTCTACCATTACTTCTGTAGCAGGCTGTGATGTACCGCCTGAGAATGGAGAGATAGCGCAGTCGATGATATCTACTCCGGCGAGAGCTGCCTTGTAGTATGTGATAGGAGCTACGCCTGAAGTCGAGTGAGTATGCAGATCGATAGGAATATCTACTGTCTCTTTGAACATTGTGATGAACTCGGTAACTACGTTAGGTACCATGAGTCCTGCCATGTCCTTGATGCAGATTGAGTCAGCGCCCATGTCCTGGATTCTCTGTGCGAGGTCTTTCCAGTATGCAGGTGTATACGGCTCTCCTATTGTGTAGGATACGGCAACCTGAGCATGAGCTCCGCATTCCTTCGTAGCCTTAACGGCTGTCTGAACGTTTCTGAGGTCGTTCAGAGCGTCGAAGATTCTGATTCTGTCGATACCGTTGTCTTTTGATTTCTTTACGAAATAGTCAACTACATCGTCAGCATAGTGTCTGTATCCCAGAACGTTCTGTCCTCTCAGAAGCATCTGAAGCGGTGTCTTAGGCATAGCTTCTTTGATCTTTCTGAGTCTTTCCCATGGATCCTCGTCCAGGAATCTGATGCAGCTGTCGAATGTCGCACCACCCCAGCACTCTATAGCTGTGTAGCCAACATCATCCATAAGAGCCAGTGCAGGCTCCATATCTTCTATCGGCATTCTGGTGGCTATAAGCGACTGCTGTCCGTCTCTTATGGCCGTTTCCATAATCCCGATTTTTTTAGCTTCTTGTTTCTTAGCCATTAGTGACCTCCTTATTGAACTCCGAATACAGCCATGAATACTCCGGCAGCTACAGCCGTACCGATTACTCCGGCTACGTTAGGTCCCATTGCATGCATAAGCAGGAAGTTCGTTGGGTCTGCCTCTGCGCCGACCTTCTGCGAAACTCTCGCTGCCATTGGAACTGCAGATACTCCGGCAGAGCCGATGAGCGGATTTGTCTTGCCGCCTGTAAGCTTGCACATGAGCTTTCCGAAGAGAACTCCGGTTGCAGTACCGAATGCGAATGCGACCAGTCCGAGAACTACGATCTTGAGAGTCGTAGCTTTGAGGAAGGCCTCAGCACTTGTAGTAGCACCTACGGATGTACCGAGGAAGATAACTACGATGTACATAAGTGCATTCGATGCTGTCTCCTGAAGCTGTCTTACTACACCACTCTCTCTGAAGAGGTTGCCCAGCATGAGCATACCTACAAGAGGTGCGGTTGAAGGAAGTATTAGACATACTACGATCGTTACTACGATTGGGAATATGATACGTTCCTTCTTGGAGACGAATCTCAGCTGTTCCATTTTGATTTTGCGTTCTTCTTCTGTTGTCAGAGCCTTCATGATAGGCGGCTGGATAATAGGTACAAGTGACATGTACGAATAAGCAGCTACCGCTATAGGTCCCATGATATCTTTCTGTCCGAGCTTCATGGCAAGGAAGATTGATGTAGGGCCGTCGGCTCCTCCGATGATTCCTATGGCTGCAGCCTGGGCGTCATTGAAGCCCCAAAGCATAGCCATAAAGAATGCAGCGAATACTCCGAACTGGGCTGCCGCTCCGAGGAGGAAGCTCTTCGGGTTGGCAATCAGTGGACCGAAGTCTGTCAGCGCTCCTACTCCGAGGAATATGAGCGACGGAAGAATGGTCCATTCGTCCAGCAGGAAGAAATAGTAGAGAAGTCCGCCCTCCTCCATGATAGGAGGATAAAGATTTACCAGCAGCATACCGAATGAGATCGGTACCAGCAGTAATGGCTCGTACTCTTTGGCGATGGCCAAGTACAGCAGCACGAGGGCTACAACTACCATTACGTAATTGCCCCAGGTGAGACTGAAAAAGGCCGTCTGGTGAGCCAGATTGGTTAAGGTCTCGCCCATTTCTATCTCCTTCCTGATTACTCTACGTAAGCTACAGTTGCACCGGATGCAATTTCCTCTCCCTCAGATACAACGATTGATGAAACTGTTCCGTCACAAGGTGCTACAACAGGGATCTCCATCTTCATAGCCTCGAGGATAACGATGCTGTCACCGCTCTTAACTGCGTCGCCTTCTGCTGCGACAACTTTCCAAACCTTACCTGCCGTACCTGTGGTAACTGCTGTGCCTGCTCCGGCTGCTTTCTTAGCTGCAGGAGCTGCTTTAGGTGCTGCGGCTGCTGCTGCAGGAGCTGCTGCAGGTGCTCCGCCACCTACCATTTCTACTTCAACTTCATATTCTGTTCCGTTTACTCTTACGATATATGTTTCCATGATGCCCTCCGAATATTTCTGACGATGTACTGGCCTTCGTCAACTTGTGCGCCGTACTGATTTCTAATAAACTGGCTTATCGCCGCAGATATTGCTGCCACTACTTCAGCGTCCGCATCGTTTGCATCGGCTTTAGGTGCCGCTGCAGGTGCTGCCGCTGCCGCTGCTGCTTTTGCTACTGCAGGATCTTCCTGCTTAAGCGCAACGCCCAGCGCATAGATGACAAGCGATATCAAAATGAGAACCGAGAATACCGTTCCCATACCGAGCACGGTATCTATAGCTGCCATTTTTAATATTTCTTGTATAGTCAATTCCATAAAATCACCTACCTGCTGTTAACAAAGGTCTGAAGTGCTCCTATGAGATACTTTCTGGATTCCTCAGGTGCGATTACCTTGTCAGCAAGTCCGTGGCGGGCAAGTGCGAGTGCGCTTGACTGTCCTTCTTTGAACTTGTCTTCGAGCTCCTGAGACCAGTTGCCGTAGAGCACCTCTATGGCCTGTCTGGAATTAACGATGCTGGCTACAGCGCTGTCCCACATGAATACGTAGTCAGCTCCGAGGCCCTTAGGATTGAGCAGGCTGTATGCACTGCCTACTACCTTACCTGTAATCAGATTGAACTTAGGTACATCTGCATCAGCAAGGGCTCTTACGAGTCTGCCTGCCGAAGCCGGAAGATATCTTTCGTTCGTTGATGTTGTCTGATATCCCTCTGTATCTGTTACTGTCAGAACAGGGATGTCGAATCTGCTGCAGATGTCGACGAGGTTTGCTGCCTTGTCACAACCCTCGGCTGTGATGCGCTTCTCTCCGTCTACTGCGTTGCATGCAGCTACTCCGACTGTCTCTCCTGCGAGCTTGATGAATCCTGCTACCATGTCGCGTCCGAGCTCAGGCTGAATCTCGAGAACCTCTCCGTCATCAGCGAGGTCTGCGAGAATTGCCTTAGCATCTCCGAGCTTGGCGTCGATGCCGTCGCATACACGGTTGAGATCATCATCACTTACGTCGTCGATAGGTGCGAAGATGTCTGCGTTGCCCGGAAGCATCTCTACGAGCTTCTTGATCTTAGCTGCGATCTCAGCCCATTCATAGCAACCGTCATCAACAGGTGCGAGATTGGCGTTGTCGCCGATATCATTATCGAGCACGCCCTTAGGATTAACGAACAGGCTTCCCTTGTCCTTCTCTACGAATACGAAATCTGCCTGCTCTGCTGCGATGGACATGCCGCCGCCGCACTGTCCGATGACAGCAGCGATCTGCGGAATAACTCCTGCAGCCTCAGCCTGCCTGCTGTAGAGCTTGGCAAACTGGTCGAGTCCGCCGAGGCCTTCCTCGATACGGAATCCTGCGCAGTCGAGAAGTCCGATAATAGGTGCGCCGGCTTTGATAGCCTTATCGTAGAGATTTACGATCTTGCGACCGTGCTGCTCTCCGAATGTGCCGCCCATGACCTCTCCGTCCTGTGCGTAAACAAAAACGAGGTTCCCGCCTACCGTGCCGTAACCGGTTACTACGCCGTCAGACTCTACAACTGAGTCAGGCTGATAGAACTCGGTAAATCTGGCGGAGACGTGTTCCCCTACCTCCATGAAACTGCCCGCGTCAAGAATGTCATTGATCTTGCGCTTTACTGCAGTTCTTTCATCGTTTGACTTTACCTGCATTTTCTCCTCCTCATGAGAATTAATAATAATAAAAGTGCACTTATAATGTCCGATTGAAATTATATTACAGTTGTAATAAGATATAATCAAATATCAATATGATAATGAAAGTTATAAGATTGTTCTTATATCTAAACAAAGAGCCCTAAACTCAGTAATTCAAGGCTTTTAAGCCTGTTTTATTGAATAGCGCAGACAATTATCAGTAGAGTTTAAGATATTTTTAATGTAAAAAAGGAGCCCTGTTATGGATATATTCAGGAAAAAGGATGTAATCACAGCTATATATAAGGAAGGCGGTTTTTCAAAAGCAGCCAAGAGCCTGCATATCGCACAGCCATCTCTCAGCGTAATGGTCTCCGGAGTCGAGCAGGAAATAGGAGCTCAGCTATTCGACAGAAGCGTCTCCCCTGTCCGCCTGACTCAAGTCGGAGAGAAGTATCTCGAGTGCTGCGAGAGCATCTCATTAATAGAGGAAGATTTCGTAAACTACTTAAACGACATACACGGTCTTGAGATTGGCGAAATCACCATAGGCGGAAGCGCACTGTATATATCTAATGTCGTCCCTCATATACTGACTGAGTTCTCAAGGCGCCACCCTTCTATCAAGATTCAGCTCTACGATCTCGACACACCTTCTCTCATACGCATGCTGCAGACCGGCGACATAGACATAGCTATCGATAACTTGCCGCAAAATGTAGAGAAGCTTGAGAAGCATTACCTGGGCACGGAGATTTTGCTCATTGCCGTCCCTCTCGACTACAGCATTAACGAGCAGCTGAGAGAATACGCTTATTCATATGAAGACATCATCAAGGGCATGCATGTAGCTCGCACACGGCCATACCTCGAAAGTCTGAGAGCTTTTAAGGATCAGCCTTTCATCCTCTTGCAGGAGAGCTTCGACACGAGGCGGCGCTGCGATGCGGTATTTGAAGATTACGGCATTGAGATTAGGGCTGCCTATGAGCTAAACCAGCTCCAGAGCGCCTTCGGTATGGCATCCTCCGGCCTCGGCATCACAGTTATAAGCGACACCTTGGTCAGGCAAGCCGAGGACCGCGCGGGCAATATGTGCTACTACGCTGTCGGCAGCAATGAGTTCACCAGGGACGTCTACTATTACACCAGAAAGAACCGTATGCTGGCCAAGAATCTCCAAGAGTTCCTCGACATAAGCCACGAGATGAGGCTACTGACCCTGCGTCGAAACGTCAGATAGATTAGTCATATTGCAAATTCAAAAAGTTCAATGGTTAACAATTGTCAACCGCGCTTTGTTGACAATTGTTATCTTTTGTTTATAATAGTTCTTGGACCAAAGGAGAATACAATGACACACTCTACGGAAGCTACAATGAAAAACCACCTAAACACCAAGGACTACGCACTCGTAGGTCTCTTCGTATCACTCATGGCTATCTGCGCGTGGATTACAATCCCTTCCGCAGTGCCTTTTACCATGCAGACCTTCGGAGTATTTCTTGCGTGCGCCCTGCTGGGCGGCAAGCGCGGCACACTTACAGTTTTTGTTTACATTCTGCTTGGAGCTATCGGGCTTCCGGTATTCTCAGGATTCACCGGAGGCTTCGGACATATAATGGGACCGACAGGCGGATACATACTAGGCTTCATAGGAAGCGCCCTCGTTATGTGGCTCTTCGAAAAGCTTTGGGGTGCAGACAGAAAGGCCCTTATTATTTCCATGGCACTTGGTCTCCTGGTATGCTACGCATTCGGCACAGCATGGTTCATAATCGTCTACACTAAAAACACCGGGCCTGTAGGTCTCGCCACAGCTCTCAGCTGGTGCGTAATCCCTTACATCGTGCCCGATGCTCTTAAAATCGCTTTGGCAGCCCTGCTCACCCGCCGCCTTAAATCCTTTATCTAGATTATTTGTGTCTCTCCGCAAGCTTCTCTTTCGCGGCCTGGACCACCTCAGGCAGATCCGTTTGTTCAGCATACTCTTGGATATGCTCAATGATTCCGTATTCTTCATCAGATAACGAGAGATCCTCCGCCTTTTCAAAATATTTCAATAAGATTTCCTTCCTTTTATCCAGAGTAGATAATCCCGGCGCAGCGCTTTCATCCATCATCGCATCAATAATCCTTCCGATATACAGCAACTCTTCTCGAGTCGGATTGACAAATAAGATGCTTCCTATGTTTGCCTCCCGCCACACGGTTAAAGCGGAATAAAACGGCATAACATTATTATTGATTCCTTCTTTTAGCATCCACTCTCTGATCTCATCGCTTTGAGGTATTAAAGGTCTCAAGACTTCAACAGCATGAATTCTTCCCCATCCATGCACCCTCTTGGCAACTTCGAATATATCTGCGTTGCCCTTTGGCCATTTATCCATTATGCGCATGCAATACCAAGTGAATTCGTCGCTGAGGGCCAGAGTGCGGATATCCTCTTTCAGTTCTTCGTTATTGGTGATCAGCAATTCGAGAATTATCAAAGCAATTTTTATATGTTCAACATTGCTCGACATG
>CACWIO010000058.1 GCA_902760855.1 uncultured Eubacteriales bacterium | reverse complement strand
CCGAGCTGCGAATCCACATATATCCTGCCGCCGTGCGTCTCGACTACCTGCTGCGCTATGGCAAGCCCGAGGCCGGTTCCTTTGCCCGATTCCTTCGTTGTGTAGAACGGATCGAAAATGCGGCTTACGGTCTCGGCATCCATGCCCGTTCCTGTATCTCTGATGCTCAGCGAAATCTCATCTCCGCTTATCCTGGTGGACACGAATAGATCCCCTCCGTCAGGCTTCATGGCATCGTATGCATTAAGCACGAGGTTCATAATGAGCTGGGACAGCTGAGTTCTGTCGCCCTTGACCTTCTTATCCGTAGGCTTGAATCCCACCTTGATCTCGACATTCTTAGGTTTGGCAGGAAGCGTAACCTTAAGAGCACTTCTCGTCAGATCCTCCACGTCTATGTCCGCGAAATCTTCCTCTCTGCCTTTTTTGGTCAGGTCCGCAAGCCCCTGAACTATGTCCTTCGCTTTAACGGAGGCATTGTACACCTCCATTAGATTTTCCTGTATCTCGGTCTGATCCGCCGGCACCATCTCCATGGTCATGATGCTGTATCCCATAATAGGAGTCAGCAGATTGTTGAAGTCATGGGCAATGCTCGCAGCCATCGTGCCTATGGTCTCAAGGCGCTGATGATGCGTCAGTGCTTGCATCTGCTGGTTTATCTCCTCCAGCGTGTCCGCTCTCTTGGTCATTTCCTCGAGCTCGTTTACATTTGCCGAATTAACCCTGTCCATGAGCAGAATTACGAAGAGCAGCAGGAGTATGCCGATGAGAGCAAGCCCGCCGTAAGCGAATATCTCCCGCGCCGATTCCTTTGAAATGTATATGTCTCCTTCGAATCCGGACAGATTATTCCACACCTTAAACAGGCCAACGAAAATAAAGCCCAGCGCCACCAGCACTGCACCGCCGAATATTATTCTGCTGACATTGCTCTTTTGAAGGAACTGCAAATCCCGTCCTCCGCTTACATCTTATTATGGCTTGGCTCGCGTCTCGCTTGCCTGCTCTATTCTACACGAAAAACACCGAAAATTGTAGTATGTGGCGCAATTAACCACAAAATATGGTACAATTGCCCTGAAGGAGTGATTTTGATATGGCAGATAAAGTACTCGTTGTAGACGACGATAAAATCATACTTACGATGCTGCACAAAGCCCTCAAAGGCAACGGCATCGACACGGACCTTGCCATCAGCGGGGAAGCGGGACTTGAGCTACTAGCCCAGAATACCTACGATCTCATACTGCTCGACATCAATATGAGAGGCATAGATGGGTTCGAGGTAATTCAAAGGGTAAGAGGAATGGGACTGACCACTCCTGTCATGGTGGTAAGCGGCAGGAAGGAAGATCAAGACGCCCTGCACGGACTTGAGCTCGGTGCGGATGACTACATATTCAAGCCATTCAACCCGGTTACGCTCGTAGCGAAGGTTAAAGCCCTGATCAGGAGGAGCCGCAGCACTTCCCCTCAGGCCACCGGAAACGTAATAACCGCAGGGCCGTTTAAATACAACACGACCACATTGAGGTTCTATAAAAATGACGAAGAGATTCCTCTCTCCGCCAAGGAGAATTCAATGATCAAACTCTTCATAGATAATGTAGACCACATCTTCTCCAAGGATATGATCTACAGCGTTATCTGGGGTGAGACCATAATTGACGAAAACGCCATCATGGTCTATGTCAACAGACTGCGTCAGAAGATAGAGGATGACCCGTCTACGCCTAAGTATCTGCTTACTGTAAGAGGCCTCGGATACAGATTCACCGTCGGCAGCTCTGATAAGTAGTCGCAGAGTGCAGAGCATGTTAAAAGCGCGAGCCTTCAAGCCCGCGCTTCTTTGTTTGCCAAATTAGTTGCCTTCTGTTTCAGCTTCGGCCTCTGCTTCAGCCTCAGCTTCCTCATGCTCGTGATCGTGCTCTTCACCTTCTACGTGGACATGTCCGTCCTCGTCGGTTTCGATTTCGACAGCATCTCCGTCAACCTCAAGATCCTCTGACTCTGCAGCCTCCTGAGCCTCTTTCTCTAAATCTTTAAGGATTTTCTTAGCCTGGCTGTAGGTGATTTTGGAGCTGTTAAGTTCCTCTTTATTAAGCGTCATCTTGATATTCGCATCAGCGCTGAAAGCCCTGGTGTTTGGCTTCATATTGGTAAGTATGGATGCGCCTATCTGCTCGATGTTCTTCTTACCTTCATCTCCGCTATACTGCTCCTTGAGCATTTTTGCGATTTCCTCATCCTCTACTTCCGCCGTCATCTCAACATCAACGCTGTTACCCTTAGCCGTAACTTTCGCTACGGTGTATCCGTCTACCATTACGTTGCCATAGACTTCTTCTCCGCCCGTATCTTCAATATATTTTTCAATATCTGCAGGCTTTTGGAAGTAATTGTATCCGCCCGATACGGCAAACATAGCTACGAGCACGCCGAAAATCAGAAGTCCGAGAAGCAGATTGTTAGGTCTGCTCTTCTTCTCCTCGACAGCATTAGCTGCTTTGCGGGCAGCCTTAGCCTCCCTGCGCTCCTTCTTCTTTTGAAGAGTAGGATGGAGAGCCTCAGCTTCCTCTTTTACTTCTTCCTTTGCTGTCTCCGCTTCCTTAGCCTTGGCCTCTATCTTGGCTTTAGTCTCAGCAGCTTTTTTCTTTTCAGTAGCCTTCTTCTCAGTGGACTTCTTCTCAGCAGGCTTCTTTTCGTTTGTTTTCTTCTCTGCCATTTTACAACATCTCCTGGTTCTTACTTTTTTATCTTATGTATACTACTCCATCTCGCGCCCTGAGTCTATGATTTTCTAGAAAGTGACATTCAGAATATCCAGGGCCAGTCCCCAGAGCACTCCTATGAAATAAAGCATTGCGATTATTGCAAGATTCTCTTTTCTGTTCCTGTTGGTCCTGCAAAGCACGAGCACACCTACTCCTGCAGCCACCGACAGTCCCGCCATCATCTGGCCGGAAGTAATCATGCCCTCGAGATACAGTTCGGCAATCACCACAGACGCGGCACAATTCGGTATAAGACCAACCAAGCCGCATATAAATGTGCCGAGCACGGGCGCGCCCGCGAGCACTGCCTCCGCAGCCTCCAGTCCGTAGGTTTCCACGGTCAGACCCAGTATCAGGGAAGCGAGGAATATGAAAGCTCCGATTTTTAGAGTGTGCACCAATGCCGAGCGCAGTATACTTCCCTCATCCTCTTCGCATCCGCAGTGGTCATGCTCACAAAGATCATGTATGTGTTTATTGCTGCCGAACTGCACGTTGAGCACTCTAAAAAGCAAATCCACTACCAAGCCGCTCATCAGAGCAATCGCGAATTTGCATCCCAGAATTTTAGCAATTGTACCCGGCGCTACAGCGGACGACAGGAAGATAGGCAGCATTTCATCCGATGTCGAAAGAAATACCGCGAGCATCGTACCTACTGTAATTACTCCTCCGGAGAACAGGCTAGCTGCCGCCGCCGAGAATCCGCACTGAGGCACGAGGCCTATGCCTGCTGCTATTAGGTGTCTCGCTTTACCTACACGCGAAAGAAGAGCGACTGACTGATCTTCAGTCTTCTCCTCCAGCCATTCCATTGCCAGATATGTAATAAAGAGAAAAGGTATCAGTGTCGCTGTATCTTTAATCGTATCCAGTAATACGTCTGTAAGAATTTCGCTCATTTATTATAATTATCGATCCTTTGATCTGATTGTTACCATGACGGTTGTGCCCTTGCCAGGTGCACTTGTAAGGGTCACCTCTCCTCCGACCTCGAGGCGCAGTCTCTCTCTGACATTCGCAATTCCTTCTGTCATATAGTCCTGTCCTGCGATGCTCTCGACATCGAATCCGACGCCGTCGTCTATGACTCTGACCTGAGCACCTCCGTCCGAGAGTTTCCTCGATACGATCTTGATAGTGCCGCCATCGTCCTTTCCTCCTATTCCGTGCTTAACGGCATTCTCTATGAAAGGTTGAATTGTCAGAGGCGGCAATCTGAAGTCGTCATATTCTATGTCATATATTACGTTTAGTTTATCACCGAAGCGCACCTTCTCAAGCACCAGATAATTCCTGATCTCGTGAAGCTCCCATGTGAATTCTACGAGTTCTTGTTTCTCAAGCGCCTCGAGCGTGCTCCTCATGTATTCTGAGAATATCCCTATCGCATGCTGAGCTCTCTCCGGGTCTGTTTCACATAGGTAATATATAGTAGTAAGGACATTGTATAAATAATGCGGTTTCATCCTGTCGGCAGTAATGCTGAGTCTCTGGCGCAGCCCCTCGGTCTCACCTATTTCCTGCTTGGCTTCAAGCTCGAGGTGATGGTGGGCGTATACGATGAGAAGCTCAATCATAAGCGCCGGGAATCTCAGTTCAAGTCCGTGGGCCAGTGGCTCCAGCAGTGCAGCGACAGTTATCAATATAGGCATCGACATGAGCATCGCGGTCTCTCTGCTTCCGAGAGTCTTGCGATACTTTATTAGTACGATGACAGATATTAAGACCAAAACTATGCCACCGGAATGAGCCGCGAGAAACTTAGGGCCGAATCTCAATTCGTGATTGCTCAGCTCGCTAAACGAAGGATTGAAAAGCGAGAGATTCCAAAGCAGAGCACCTACTACTCCAAACGCTATGGACACATAAACAACCCAATCCGGAAGAGTCTTGCTGTGATCGGCTATGGTTATATGTTCCTTTACGTACATTATATACA
The DNA here is from genome assembly GCA_902760855.1 of uncultured Eubacteriales bacterium. GTDB lineage: Bacteria > Bacillota > Clostridia > Peptostreptococcales > Anaerovoracaceae > Crickella. The sequence goes on along the minus strand of CACWIO010000058.1, from coordinate 5,228 downwards.
TTACATATACAGCATATATCCCCACATAAGCCAAAGCCCGCAGCGCGATATTAAAGGCATCTCCATCTCCGCCGTTACGCCAAAAGCTGAACGAATAGCACATCATCAAAAAAGCAACAACGAGCATCTTCGCATAGAAGATACCCGATGCTCTATTTTTTAACTTAAAGCGCGGAAAACTCAGCAGAAGAATTAATAATTCCAAACTGCAAAAACCAAGTATCGCAATATTAATTGCTCTTACGCCAAGTTCAGATGAAATAATCATGCCGTTTACTTGTCGCTCTCCCTCATTTCCAAGCTGCCGTGAGTCACTTCTGCCCAGCTGTACTGCTGCATGTACTCCCCGTGATAGGAGTTGATGCCTTTAGGCTCACCTGCCAAGTAATCGAAGAAATCGCACTTAACCTTCGAAGGGATAATTCCGATTCCTCCTCTCATTATTACTATAGCGTCGTTTGCACCGACATCTTTGAGGGTGTCCACAAGGTCTTTACGGAGCTGCTTGATATATGAGGATCTGTCCTCATCATCATCCCAAAGCGTGCTCTTAATCTCTCCGATATCTACTACAGCGCAGTTTCTGTCAACCAAATACGCCAGGAGTTCTTTGGTCTTGGTGTACTTGAACCTCAGTGGTTGCCCATCATAGAACACCTCGAAATTGCCGAACGCCTGCACTCTAAGTCCTCTGTCGTCATCATTGATAGGACGACGTAGGTTTTCTACTTCTCTCATTACCTTCTCAACCGTAAGCGGCTTAGTTACATAACCGCTGGCGTGAAGTTCAAAAGCCTCTCCGGCAAACTGCGGATAAGCTGTCGAGAATATGATATTCGTGTCAGGGGAAACTTTCTTGATCCTCTTGGCAAGCTCTACTCCTGTCATCCCCGGCATCTGTATATCCAGGAAAGCGATATCATACTTTTTCTTTTCTACTTCCTCTAGTGCCTCGTTTGGTCCTTCGCAGAGTTTTATCTCCGAGTTTGGAAGACACTGCTCTATAACTCTGGCTGCGCCTTCACGTATAACCTTTTCGTCATCTACTACTAATACTTTTACCATAATTTACCCAATTCCAATGACGGGGCCTTGTCACCAAAGTCCGCCGTCATATCGTTACAGCTAATCTCTAACTTATTTACAGTGACTTCATTATAATATAGCTTCGCTATTTTTACAAAATGCTCCGCCATATTTTTTTGTTCATTTTAAGAAAATACCCGATTTTTTCAAAAAAAATGCCATTTGTAACCGTTCTATCCCTTGTGTGTAACCCTTCTATCCCCTAGTCATAACCGTTGTGTACCTAAGCGTTTGCTATAGTTAGGCCATCAAAGAGAAAACCAACAGAAAGGAGGTAACGAAAATGACAAGAGCACTGAGAAGCACACTGATCGTACTCATCGCAATCATGACACTGGCAATCGCTACAGTAACAGTTAGCGCAGCAAGCGGAAAAGTTACCTCCGTAGATATTAAGAAAGCAAGCACAACACTCACAGTTGGTAAGAGCGAAGGACTCGCAATTTCCTACGCATACCAGGGAGCAAGACCGAGCACAAGCGGCATCAAGTGGACAAGCTCCAACACAGCAGCTGTAAAGGTTACAAACGGAACAGTAATCGCTAAGAAAGCTGGCACATCCACAGTAACAGTTACATTCGGCGGTCAGAAAGACACTTGCAAAGTAACAGTTAAAGCTACACCTGACAGATGGATCAACGCAAACGCTGCTTACACAGAGCTCAACAACTACAGAAAGAAAGCTAAAGTAGCTGCACTTAAGAAAGACGCAAAGCTTGAGAAGATCGCTCAGATCAGAGCTAAAGAGATGGCACTTACAGGTAAGTTCAGCCACACTCGTCCAAACGGAAAATCCGGCCTCACTCTCATCACAGGCAACAAGCACAAAGGTGAGAACATCGCTAAAGGTCAGAAGACTTGCAAAGAGGTTAGCAAAGCTTGGTACAACAGCAAAGGTCACAGAACTAACATGCTGAGAAAGCAGTTCACAAAAGTCGGAATCGCATGCTACGAGCATAACGGAGTTACATACTGGGCACAGGTATTCTCCAGCAACTAATCAAGATAGGAACTGAAACGAATCCTTACATAACATAGTTCATCGTTACAGTAGAAATACAGAGACGGGAGGTTCATACAAACGGACCTCCTTTCTCGTTGCAAGGAAAAAGGTGACAGAGTTTTTCACTGTCACCCGTTTCTTCTTCTAATCACTACACATCCTGTCACAGCAGCCATGGATATACCCATTAGCAATGCCCATAGCATTAGATTTGTTTCATCTCCGGTATCTGCAGATTTGAGTGAATAAGCTGACTTAACCTCAGACGGAAGACTCTTCTTCCTGTATTCTCCTCTTACCGCTTCCTCTGCCTCCGATGTAGGAGGTTCATACTCTTCTTTAACCTCTTCCTCCGGTGGCTCCGGTTCTTCTTCCGGTGGAATTCTACCCAGCTGTATTTCTCCGTTGCAGCCTATTCCGCCTCCGTTAGTCGGTGTTTTATTACCATTAATATGCACCTTGGCAAGTCTCATAGAAGCCTGTACGTCAGCATCCGTTGCTGTTGCATCTGTGAATAATCTCTGTTTGGTATTCAGATTATGCAGCTTGCTTGGATCTACCGGCTCACCGTTCTCATCTTTCCAATTGTAGGATGCACCATTGAGCATCTTATCTGAGAAGAATGACGTATAAAGGAGCTCATCTACAACCGGGAAGTGACCGTTCTCGTCTGTTATCCATTTGCCATTCTCATAATCATACGGATAAACGACATTGTCATAGAATACATCGCAAGTGGTATTGTATCCGTCCATACCCGTCAGTGAATTATGATATGAATTTCCGTTTCCGTGAGCTGTATTATCATAAATCAGCGTGCCATCTATGTTAGTTATATTGCCGTGCCCGGAGCCGCATACTCCGATTGCACCGCCTTCCCAGCCTGCTTCATTTCCGGTAAACTCGACATTTGTAAGATAGAGTTTGCCGTGAACCACTCCGTAAACGCTCTCGACGCTGGAGTGATATCCGTTTACATAGATGCCGCCTCCGCCGAAGACTCCGCTTTCAGATCTGGCAGTATTGTTTTCGATGCGTCCACTGTTTATTACAGCCACTGTTGAACACTGGACGAGCATTCCGCCGCCAACATCATTGGCAGTATTATTACTGATGCTGCCGCCGTTCATAGTGAACTTAACTCCCCCGTCCGCTACGCTTGCAGTAGCATGGGTACCAAGAGATACTCCTCCGCCCGATCTGGCAGCGCTATTATTTGAGATGCTGCCTTCGTTCATGGTCATAGTTCCATCGTATGATAGGCATACTCCTCCGCCGCAAGACGTATCTTTATATGTCTTCGCTGCAGGAACGGTCTTATTATTATCAACGAGGCCACCATTCATGGTGAAATTGCCGCCCAGGACAGATACGCCACCGCCGGTAATTGCTGCGTTATTTCTAATCACAGCACCCTCATCCATCGTCATGTTTCCTCTAACCAGAACCGCGCCACCGGATCTTGAAGTTCTGATATCCTCATCTCCGTTGTTCTGGAGAACTGCTCCGTCTCCCAAGTTCAGGGTGGCATCATTTTCTACAACGAGAAGTGGCTGTGAAGCAGGGTTTTTCTTTCCATCGATTACGGTATTAGTTATAGTCAGGTTGATATTACTTGCATTTATAAGAGCCCCTTCGAAATCTTTATATCTGCTGATTGAATTACCGCCAAGATCGATAGTTCTCTCTTCTTTACTTGTATTATTGTCGCCTCCCGCGCCTTTAGTTGCAGCCGATTTTTGTAAGAATCTGGTCTGTTGCTCAGGCTCAACCTTAATAGTATTTATGACGCAAATCTCTTTTGCATCATATCTCTTGAGCAAACCGGATGCTCTATTCCATGTCTTGACAGCTTTTTCCGGGTTGGCTCCGCTATTACTGTCATCGCCTTTTATCGGATCGACGAATATTACATCAATTTCATAATCGCTCTTTTCAATTATTATATCGTTGTCATGATTCTCACGCTTACTAAAGTCAAAAGCCCCCTCCTTCATTTCCTCGTATACCGGAAGGTAGATTATACCCTGAGCATCTTTGATATAAATATCTCTTGCTCCGCCATCTTCCTTTTCTTTATCGTTTGTATTGTTATATACAGCTCCGCCTTGGATATCTATCTCTCCTGCGAAGTATCCGATCTCCTGCGGATTCTGTCCATATACCAAAACTCCTCCGCTCATTCCCATGGATACGCGGACATACTTCGCGGCACTGACCAGAACACCACCTGATGAAGAGCTTGTCGTTCCTCCGCTTGCGTGATTGTCTTTGATAACAGTATTTCTCATTTCGAGACGAGACATAGGATCAGCGTGTATCGCGCCAGCCCTTACGGCATCGTTATTCTCTATCAGGCAATTCTCAAATACTTTCTTTCCGGCCGTCTTCTCCCTCTGGTAATAGATGCGGCCCTCCTCGGAGTCCGGGCCGAAGAAGCGGAGATGGCGGTAGACCATCGTCTCCACGCTCCGGCGCAGGTCGCTGTAGCTCAAACGGGTGTTGTCAAAGACGACCATGGCGTTGCGCACCGCGTGATCCATCAGGTAGATTTTCGGCTGGATCTTCTGCTGCGCCTCCGATCTGTCGAGCGATTCCACGGGCCTGCAGGTATAGATCAGGCTGGAACGCTCCAGAAAAGAGATATATTTGTCCACCGTCGGCCGCGTCACGCAGTCGAGCTGCCTGGCCAGCGCGTCGAAGCTGACTACGCCGGGACACTGGAAGCAGAGAAACAGATACAGCTTTTCGAGATCCGCCGCGCCGCGAATGCGAAAGCAGGTCGGCATGTCCCGGAGGATGCCCTCGCTGACGACGCCGCCCTCCAGCATGCGCATGATCAGGACCTCGTCCTGCTCCATCACGAGCTTGGGGAAGCCGCCCGTGTTGATGTAGTTCATAAAGCGGCTGCGGCAGAACGAGAGGCTTTTCGCGAGATTGCGCAGCTCCTGCGCGGAGGCCCGGAGCAGACCGTGATCCGGAACGTCGGCGTCCTCCGCGATGCGCTCCGTGCCGGCGGCGAGCTGACAGTATTCGAAAAAGGACATGGGCGGAAGATGCAGCAGGACGCTCCCGTCCGTCTTTTTCCCGGGCAGGATCGTGCCGGAGCTGACGACGAACACGTTCGGCTCCGCAGCGC
>CACWIO010000057.1 GCA_902760855.1 uncultured Eubacteriales bacterium | reverse complement strand
GATCCACAGTTGAACAAGGCGGATTAATCGCAATGATGAGCGGCAGCATGAAGCAGAACGTCGCGTGGTTTGGCGGCGGCGCAGTATTTGCTACAGAAAACGGTGTCGATTGGCTTCTCGGTAAAATGGTTGGAGCCGACGGTACGCCATTATTTGCTGACCGTAAAGACGGCGTGTTCTCAATGGCAGGCGGTGAGCTTAGCGATAACACAGCCTTCACTCGCGGTGGAGCTATTCTCGTAGATTCCGACGGAGTAGCTGTAACTGCCGGTAAACTTACGAATAATATGTCACGCATGATCGGAGGTGCTGTCTACGTCATGGGCGACCATCCGCTGTACACATACACCATGGCCATTGACCCGGTTTATATTCATGACAACCTAGCTGTTTCCGGTCAGGAACGTGCCAGAGAGTGGGGATCTTCTACCGGTGACGGAGCAAAAGCTCCGGGCTCAGCTATGAAGGAGAAGACCGAACTGGATGCTGCGAACGCGTTGCTTCAGCGTGAGTTCAAAGAATTCAACAACGGATGCGGCACTCCGGATACTGATGACCTGTTCAAAGATACTACATTCTCTAAGAACTCTGATGACTCGCAGGACGGAAAAGGCTGTGACGGTACGGGAGGCGGAGTATGGCTCTGTCCTTATGGAGCAGTCAATTTTCATGCTACACAAGTTGACAAAGTTGTAATAGACAGCAACTATGCTACAGGTACATTAAACAACCTTGGAAATCATGCTGATGCGAAATACAACTCTCCGGCTTCTGCTATTTCTAGCTCGGGTATCGCAGGCGGTTCTGACTTCCATGCGGACGCAGGAAAGCAGGGCGGTGGAGTGACCATCAAGGGACTTGAAAACTCGGGCTGGAAGAATGAGAACACAGGAGAAGCGTACACTACAGAAGTAAACTCGAGCAGAATAAATCTTATAAGCACTCGTACAACTGGTAGCGGTGACGTAACTACTATGGATTCGAAAAACATAGTAGATGTATCCGGAAATATCTCTCGCCGAGGCGGCGGCCTAGCTGCTGACGGAAAGTTCTACTTTGGGGAGGTGTCAAGCACTGCAACTGCAAGCGGCAAGATGACAGTTACAAAGCTTTGGAGCGCATCGGCTGAGCAGCAGCCTATCGCAATCCGTGTCAGTGCAGAACAAAACGGCACTGAAATTGTAATTGCAGACGTTCCTCTTGATGGGATTGCCAACGATCCTTTAGGCGGAGAGTTCGATACGGTGAAAGAACTTGAGCCGAAGGGCTTTACATGGTCAGGAGAATTCGGTCTGCCGCTCACTATAGCTGACGATAACGGTAACAGCATCGAGCTCTATGAGCTTTGGCATAGTGGTTCAAAAATTGACATCAATACTGTAAGAGGACGCGAAACTCTTGGGAAACTTGTTAAGGAAAACAAACAGCAAGAAGTAGAGGTAAGGCCGGTCACTGGCGTAAGCATTAAATATACAGAACTTGAAGCAACTAAGGACGAAGACGGCAATACAGTTGTTAAAACTGACTCCAACGGAGATCCCATCGTGTATACCACACATCGGTTTACACCGGGGGCTGTTGATCTTTCGAACCTGACATACGAGGTGACACGTGATGAACTCACGCAGCAGGTTACTGATCCGGATACAGGAAAAATCACAACAGTACCTGTTACGGGAGTATATACATTCGGTGTACCATTAAAGGTTCAGGCCAGTAATGACATTAATGCTGTTGTAGAAAAGTATGTGAATAAGAATGTTCACTCTGAGCTTGCAATAATCAATCAATCATTCACCTACGACATAATGGCATATGTTCCGATTACTACGACGGAATTCACCATCAGCGATAAGCTCTTCGAGGGACTGGAGTTTGCCGATAAGGATGGCAATCCGACTACAGATCCGTGGAAGGCAGTTTCATCAGTCGCTGTTAAGTACTCGAATAATCATGAGCCGGGCGAAGACGGAACTGTTTCTAACGATGTTTTGGTTAGAGCTGACAGTGATGCAGGCACACCGATCGACTTCATTGCATGGGAGAAAGGCGATCCCGAGCGAAATATCAAAGGCTGGCCTAATAATGGCTACGGTCCGCAGATGAGCATTAATGACGATACGTTGACGATAAAAATAGATGAAAAGGGTTATGACAAAGGAGGGAACGATCCTTTCGACCTGAAGAACGCTCGAGGCCGTTGGATTCAGGTCACATTCAATGCTCGTATTAAAGATGAATATAAAAGCATTGATGAGCTGAAGGCGCTTCAGAACAGCTGGGTAAATCCAGATAGTGATAAGAGGAGCCCGGATGCTCATGATATAGAATTCGCTAACGGAGACATGCTTTATTATGACGGCTTGATGGCGCAGATAGGACCTGACCCGATAGCCTGGGCTGTAAAAGCATCGGACCACTATTATGCGAGATCTACACGTGGTGATTATTACTACACCAAGAGTGGTATGGATACCGGCACATGGGAATTCATCCCAAAGAGCAGCTCTGAGTGGCCAACTGCTGATAATATATATAATGGCCAAGGTTCAGAAGCTAATCACACTGAGAGCGAACTTGACATAAAGGGTGAAGATGCTGCGCTGATAGCACCGCTTAATGATATGCCACGCGTAATAGGTGCGAAAATCACAAGGGGTGCCGAAGGGCGTAGCCGTGTCTTCCTTGAAGCAATAAGCGTGGAAGGAAAGACAGAGATTTGGTACACCGACGATAAGACAAATGCTGCCGAGTGGAAAAAAGCAGAAGAAGGAACAGAGGTGTACAATAACGGCGTTGCTCGTCTTTCAAATGACAATCAAACGCTTCGTATGCTCGACTTCACAAGCGGAGCAATTAAAATTCCGGGAGACGGAAAGAATTGGCCGGTTCTCACTGAAGAAAAGCATGAGGGCATGAAGAATCAGGCTAACTATAGCGTAAAGTTTGCTAACGGTGCTGTAGCCAATTACAAGTCCAATATAGTGACAGTTAAACCGTTCGTACCGGAAGAGGAAAAACCTGAGAAACCGAAACAGAATGATGATGGAGAAGAGTTTGCTCCTGAGAACGAAGGTGATGAGATCGCTCCTGACAACAAAGGAAGCGAGACAAAGGCTGCCGATACAGGAGATGGAACACATATTATCATATGGGTGCTACTGACCTTGCTCACAGCTGTCGAAGCAAGCCTGTTGATGATTAAACGACGCATCGCAAGGAGATAAAAGGGGAGAGAGAATGGTAGAAAGCAATCAGATTTATTTCGCAAGGAAGATCAGCGGAGAGACGCTGTCGGATAAGATCTGCATGAGACCGGATAAGGCCAACAGACACGGCTTTATATGCGGTGCGACAGGTACGGGTAAATCCGTTACCTTGAAGGTGCTTGCAGAGAGTTTTTCGGATATAGGGGTGCCTGTGTTCATGTCGGACGTTAAAGGCGATATGGCAGGCATAGCCGTTGCCGGAGACGATAATGAAGGCATGCAGAAGAGACTCGATAAGTTCGAGATAAGAGACGGCTTCAGTTATCACGGTTATCCTGTTTCCATCTTCGATATCTATGCTCAGAAGGGCACGCCGCTTCGCACGACGGTGTCAGAGATGGGACCGCAGCTCTTCAGCCAGGTGCTCGATTTAAACGACACGCAGACAGAGCTGATGCAGGTAATCTTTAAGATTGCCGATGACTACGGCCTAGTGCTCACAGACACCAAGGACATGAAGGCCATGATTCAATATGCGGCCGACCATAATAATGAGCTCAAGATGGATTACGGTCAGATACCGCAGCAGTCGGCATCGACCATCATCAGAGCCATCGTGTCGCTTGAGGCAGAAGGTGCGGATATGTTCTTCGGTGAGCCGGCTATAGACATCAGGGACTTCTTCCTGACGGCTCCAGACGGACGCGGAATAATCAACATACTCGATGCGGAGACACTGATTAATAAGCCTAGGCTTTACTCGGCATTTATGCTCTACCTCCTCTCAGAGCTCTTCGAAGTTCTGCCCGAGGTGGGAGATCCTGAGAAGCCTAAGATCGTATTCTTCTTTGATGAAGCGCATCTTCTCTTTAAGAATGCATCCAAGAGTCTCCTCGAGAAGATCGAGCAGGTAGTAAAGCTCATAAGATCCAAGGGCGTATCGATATTCTTCGTAACACAGAGTCCGGGAGATATACCTGGAGCGGTTATGTCTCAGCTCGGTAATAAGATAGAGCACGGGCTTCATGCATACACGCCTGCAGAGCAGAGAGCACTCAAGGCCGCGGCAGATGCTTTCAGAGAAAATCCTGAGTTCAATACGGAAGAGCAGCTGCAGAACCTCGGAACGGGAGAGGCCGTAGTATCCACTCTCGATGAAAAGGGCGCACCGAGCGTCGCAGAATATGTAGCAGTGCTTCCTCCACAGAGCAGAATGGGAGCGCTTAGTGACGAAGAGAGAGCGGCTGCGATTGACGCATCACCTCTTAACAGCAAGTATCTTCAGATGGTGGACAATGTATCCGCTTATGAGGTTATCACGGGTAAGGCGGATCAGGCTGCAGCTACAGCAGGAGTTCCTGCAGAGGGCGGATATACCAACGTATCCGGAATCCCTGCAGGCGATACTCCGAGACAGGTCATTATTGAAGCAAGAGTCGAGCCCGAAGAAGAAGTATCTCGTGGTGGCATAGGCGAGATGGCGGAAGGCCTGCTCGGAAAGAGCGGCGCACGCCAGGTGGTCAGATCCACAGGAGGCTCCATAGGCCGCGAGATAGGCAAGACCATAGGTCAGGCTGTACTCGGTAAGAAAGGCAAGACCATAGGCGGTAACATAGGAGCTGCCCTTGGCAGAAACCTCTTCGGTACTTTGACCAAGAAGTAACATTTTGATAAAATCGACGTGTTCGAAAGAGCACGTCTTTTTCTTTGGGCGTGCTTAAAAAGTATTTATGGAAAAGGAGTTATTATGAGTAGTTTTGTTGGTTTTATGATTGATATTCTCTACAAGCCATACGTTGTACCTCTGTTTCTGATCGCTGTAGGAGTCTATTTTACAATCAAGACAAAGGGAGTGCAGATTCGTCTGTTCAAAGAGATGTTCAGAGTGGTAAGTGAGAAACCAGAAGATGAAGACGGCATCTCATCATTCGGAGCACTGATGGTATCCACAGCATCCCGTGTAGGCACGGGTAATATCATCGGAGTTTGCGCAGCCATTATCCTCGGTGGACCCGGGGCAATCCTCTGGATGTGGATTACTGCTATAATCGGCGGTGCGAATGCTTTCGTAGAGTCCACACTCGCTCAGATTTACAAAAAGAAAGCAGATGATGGTACGTTCTACGGCGGACCTTCATACTATATGCAAAATGCTCTCGGACAGAGATGGCTCGGAGTTGTATTCTCAATTCTCATTATCTTTACATATGCGGTAGGATACAACATGCTCGCTGCTTACAATCTGCAGTCGACATTCGAGACCTTTAGTTTCTATGACGCTAAGATTACACCGATTGCCATCGGAGTTGTGCTGGCGGTTCTCTTCGGAGCGACTATTCTCGGCGGAGCTAAGAAATTAGTCAAAGTAACCGAGTACCTCGTCCCTGCAATGGGAGTTATCTATGTGGCAATGTCAATCATAGTTCTCGTTATAAATGCAAAGAATCTCGGAACTATGTTCGGACTTATTTTCAAGAGTGCTTTTGATTTCAAGGCAATCTTCGGAGGTTTCACCGGATCCTGCATTATGTGGGGACTCAAGAGAGGACTGTATTCAAATGAAGCCGGTATGGGTTCTGCTCCTAACGCAGCGGCCAGAGCTGACGTAGCGCATCCTGTAAAGCAGGGCCTCGTGCAGACACTTTCGGTATTTATCGATACTTTGCTCATCTGCTCGGCTACGGCATTCATGTGCCTCTCCACAGTGGGCGTTGATCCTTCAGATTCAAAATTCCTCACAGAAACAGGCGGCGCCAAGTCTGCTCTATATGTGGGCGATTGCCTAAGGGAGACACTTGGAGGATTCGGTCCTGTATTTATTGCAATTTCGATGTGCCTCTTTGCATTTACCACGCTGGTTGGTAACTATTCATACTGCGAGGGATGCTTCGCACATATTCTTAAAAGAGATATGAACAAGATCGAGGTAAGCATCTTCAGAGGAATTGCTATAGCACTCGTATTCCTCGGAACGATTTCCGAAGCGGGTCTTGTATGGGATACTGCAGATATGTTCCAGGGACTCATGGTAGTTTGCAATATTCCTGCTATTGCGATACTCGGAGGTGTGGCTGTTAAATGCCTCAATGACTACACCAAGCAGAAAGCTGAGGGCAAGGCACCTGAGTTTAAGGCAGCAGATATCGGCCTCAGCGATGACAAGGTCGATTGCTGGAAATAACTATGTATGAGTAAGACGATTTGCATTGATGGGCTTGAGATTGAGCTGACTAAAAAGCGCATCAAGAGGATGAACATGAGGATTAAGGAGCCTGACGGCAGTATTGCTATCAGTGCTCCTTATGGGACTCCGGATGCGTCGGTAGTAGATTTCGTCAGGAGCAAGAGGCGCTGGATAGATAAGAACGTCGAATTGATAAAAAAGAAGGCGGCTCTTCACCCGGAGCCTGCAAGTAAAGCAGAGAAGGAAGCCAGGCGAAGAGATCTCAAGAAGAGGATTGCCGAGAGGCTGCCTGAGTTTGAAAGAGCTACCGGGCTCAGCTGCAGCGGCTGGACAGTAAGAGATATGCACACCCGCTGGGGGAGCTGCAACACCAAGACTCACCACATCAACTTAAGCCTTATGCTGGCCACAAGGACGGATGAGGAACTCGACTATGTGATACTTCATGAGCTCGTGCATACCAAAGTAGCGAATCACGGCGCGGAGTTCTATGCGATGATGGACCGACTTATGCCGGGATGGAAGAATATACGAAAGAAACTCAAGAAGACATAAAAGGCTTATAAATCAAAAGAGAAGAAGGCTTTACTTTAGATGGAAGTACCACAACTAATAATTGATCTCGCGATAATGTTGAGCACCGCTGCGGTGATCACCATTACATTTAAGAAACTCAGGATACCGAGTATCCTGGGTTATATAGTCGCGGGATTTTTAATTGGACCGAACTTCCCTCTGTTTATGACGGTAGAGAGCCAAGCTTCAATCGAGACTCTGAGTGAGATAGGAGTTGTTATCATACTGTTTCACATCGGACTTGAATTCGATTTCCATAAGCTCGCAGACATAGGAAGCACGGCTATTATCTCCGCTGCGGTCAAGATGGGCGGAGTAATGTTTACGGGCTATGCATTTGGAAGGCTGCTTGGAATGACCACCATGGACTGCGTGTTCCTCGGAGCGATGCTTTCCATAAGCTCGACTGTTGTCATACAAAAATGCTTCGACGAGATGGGGCTTTCGGATAAGAAGTTCGCAAAACTTGTCATGGGCTCGCTCGTCATGGAGGATGTCATATCCGTATTTATGATGGTGATACTCACTACGACTGCCGCCAGCCAGGAAGGCGGATCAGGGGCAGCGCTTCACCTTTTCATGATGGTATGCTATCTCATCATCTGGCTCGTGCTCGGAATATATTTCGTGCCTACGGTGCTGGACAGAGCCATGGGACTTATGAACAGCGAGACACTTACACTTCTGAGCCTCGGGTTTTGCTTCCTTATGGCGCTTTTGGCTAAATGGCTCGGGTTCTCGATGGAGCTCGGGGCATTCCTTGCGGGCTCGTTCTTTGCAGGCACCAGGCACGTGCATGATATAGAGCATGTGACGGCTGGAGTTAAAGATATGTTCGGCGCAATATTTTTCCTATCCGTAGGAATGATGGTAGATCCTAATGTAATAGCGACGAGGTGGACCTCAATAGTGCCTATAGCCATAATTGCGGTAGCTGCCAAGCTTATATTCTCAGCAGCAGGAGTGCTGCTCTCGGGACAGGATGCGAAGACGGCTATCAAGTCAGGTGCATCGCTTGCGCCTATCGGAGAATTTTCATTCATCATAGCAGGCCTTGGAATATCCCTCGGCGTTATGGATGCCTACCTATATCCTGTAATTGTGGCTGCGTCCATACTTACCATCATGATTACACCAACGATGATCAAGGAGTCGGATCGCTTTGTGGGAATAGCTAAGCGAATCGTTCCTGAGAAATTACAGAGAAAGATAAGGAGCTATACTTCCAGAGACCAGGCCGCGCAGGAGCAGTCGTCCGAATGGAAGACAGTGCTCAAGAATTATTTCATTCAATTTGCTATCTACGGCAGCATAATGCTCGTTGTGATAATTGCGGGAATTAACTTGGTATTTCCTGAATTGTTTAGGGCAACGCAGAGCAGAACCACCGCAGGCATTATTACAACGGCGATGATATATGCGGTCATTATAATATTTGCCAAGCCCTTTCTCGGGCGCAGGGACGCTGTCTTTTCCAAGCTGTGGGTAGAAAGACTTGCCAACCGCACTCCGCTCGTGGCTATGATAATGGTGAAGATTGCCGTGCTGGTCGCAATGGCTCTCGTGCCGCTCATGGGATTCTTTGATATTACGAATCCGCTGATACTGCTGACCATTCCGGCCGTGCTTTATGTAATAGGCAGGATGGATTTCATATCTTCTTATTATCTCCAGCTTGAGACGAGATTTTTAGTTAACCTGAATCAGAAGATTATCGACCAAAAGGGCAGGAGAACAGGCCCTCAGCACTGGTTCGATGAGGATTATCATATTACGAGTTTCCGTGTGCCGGAAGGCGCGAGCTATGCAGGTAAGAGCATAGAGGAACTGGGCTGGGGCAGGAACGAAAACGTATACGTAGTTAAGCTTAGACGTGACGGAAAGAATACTGCAATGCCTTCTTCAAAGACTCAGCTCTTGGCGGATGATAAGGTGCATGTAATTGGAGATAAGAATTCGCTTGAAACATTCTTTAAAACTATAGAAACCACAAGGCAGAAACCTATCAGGACGCTCAGAGATTTCTTGGAGGTCGGCTATTCTAATGAAGAGCATGCTCTTGCTTGCACGGCAGTGCAGGTCAGAGGCTCTGAGAGCTATGTGGGCAAACCGATAAGAAAGAGCGGAATCAACGCGCGTGGGCACTGCATGATACTCGGAATCGAAAGAGATGGTTATGCGACGAGAATGCCTGATGCGAATATGATTATAGCCGCAGGCGATATTCTCTGGCTCGTAGGAACACGTGACAATCTGCTGCGCATAGCTGCGCAGTCTGTCGGAACAGACGGAAGCGAGGAATGCTGCAGCATAGAAGATGTCCCTGAGATAGTAGGAGCGGAGGGCTTATGAGCTGGGCTGTTGTGAGCAAGTTCATACTTCCGCCTCTAATTGGTGCTGTCATAGGATATTTTACTAATCTGATTGCGGTTAAGATGCTCTTCTTCCCGCATGAGGAGAAGAGGATATTCGGGCGCCGCGTGCCATTTACCCCGGGAGCTATTCCCAAGGGTAAAGCCCGTCTGGCCAAGGCGGCGGGAGCCATAGTTGAGAAGGATCTCATTACCAAGGAGGATATCTCAAGCCGCATGCTGACCGATGAGGTGGAGAAGCCTCTCATAGACCGTGCGATGGCTGTGCTAGGCGAAAATATACGTGATACAGGGGCTCTGCTTGCGGGAAGCCCCGAGAAATATGATGAGCTCGAGCATAATTTCTCCGAGCTTCTTACCTTTAAGATCACAGATGCCATAAAGCGCATGAATCTTACGGAAGTAATTAAGAAGGAAGGGACGGAGATGCTCGAAAAGCAAGTGTCTGAGTCTGCACTGCTGAGCATAGTGGTGTCCGACCGCCTGATAGAGCGCATCATGAGAAGCGTCGGAGATAAGATGGAGGAATTCATCGAAGGCAAGGGCGCGGATATGGTGCATGAGATTACATCGTCTCGCATACACGACCTCGGAGATAGGACAGCGCTTCACGTGCTAGAGCAGGCCGGTTACGGAGAGGAAGTAGTGCGAGAGAAGATGGTTGCCGCCTACAGAGAGTCCGT
>CACWIO010000056.1 GCA_902760855.1 uncultured Eubacteriales bacterium | reverse complement strand
GATCGCGCCTGCGAAGGCAACGATCACGGTTGATAATGCATCCAAAGTGGAAGGCGAAGCGGATCCGGTCTTTACCGGAACGGTGGAAGGGCTTATTGCCGATGGCGACCTGGGCGAGGTCACCTACAGCCGTACGGGTAACGACGAAGCGCCCGGCACCTACAAAGGCGTGCTGACCGCAAACTTTACCGATAATCCCAACTATGACGTGACCGTGAACAAAGGCGATTTCACGATCACCGAAAAGCCTGTCTACAAAGTGGCATCCGGCTCCGGCGGAACCTACACGAAAGGATCGGAGAAGACGCTTACCTTTACCTATAAGCGTTCCGCGGATGACGAGACGACGTTTGGCCACTTCAAAGGCATCATGGTAGACGGCAAGGCCGTTCCCGAAAAAGATGCTTCCGGCAAGGCGAACTGGACGGCAAAGAGCGGCAGTGTCATCATCGAAATGCAATCGTCGTATCTGGAAACCCTTTCTATCGGAGAGCATAAGATAGCAGCACAATTCGATGACGGCGCGGAAGCCACATCGACCTTCACTGTGAAGGCGAAGGATGCAGCGCCGACAAAAACACCGGCAAAGGCAGCAACCACCGCCGGCAAGGCAACGACCACAGCCCCGAAGACCGGAGACAACAGCATTATTGCCCTCTGGGGAATCATGCTTATAGCAGCTCTTCTTTGCTTCGTATGCACGATGATAAGAAGAAAAAAGTATAGCAAATAAATAATAATATGATAGGAGCTAAGCAGTCAGTTTTGAAAAGAAGCTGGCTGCTTATTTGTGCCCATCATTTTTATTGCTGCAACACAATGTGTTGCAATGCGCAAAACATTGTGTTACACTCTAGTCGGAGGTGAGATTTATGTCCACAAACATTAATATACGTGTCGATGAGGAACTGAAGAGTGTTCTTCAAGGATATGCGAGGCTGGAAGGAAAAACAGTTTCCGAGATAGTGCTGGATGCTGTAAAAGAAAAACTCGAGAATGACTACGATTATAAGCTGGCATTGCTGGCTTATGATAGCGTGGATATGAGCGATACGACGACAATGGCAGATATGTGCGCAGAAGCAGGAATCGATTATGAAGCGCTATAGAATAATATACTCAAAGGATTTCCAGAAGATTTTTAAAAAATTGGACCCGTCAGTTCAAAGGCTTGTTGCAGCGTATATCAAGCACAATCTCGAAAACACAAATGACCTCAGAGCCCGAGGAAAGGCATTAATTGGAGACAAAAAAGGCCTTTGGCGATACCGCATTGCTAATTATAGACTGATTGTTGAAATCCGAGACAATACCCTAATAGTACTTGTCCTCACATTTGGGCATCGTAGTGATGTCTATAAGTAAAATACGACATGGTGGAATAATATATCATAGAATCATTACAAATACGCCAGAGTGGTTGTTATAAAAAGGAGAAATGAGATGATTAGAGTATATTGTTATGACAGATGCTCGACTTGTAAGAAAGCGATAAAGTGGCTTGACGAGAAGGGCGTAAAATATGAGCTAATAGATATCAAAGGAGATAATCCGAGTGAAGCTGATCTTCGCGCTTTTCATGCAAAGAGCGGTTTGCCTTTGAAAAGATTTTTCAATACCAGCGGCATGCAGTATAGAGAATTGGAACTTGCAAAGAAGCTTCCTAGCATGAGTGAGGATGAGCAGTTTGCATTGCTTGCTACAGACGGCATGCTGGTGAAGAGGCCGCTACTCATAGGAGATGATTTCGTCTTGACCGGATTTAGAGAAGCGGAGTGGGAAGGCAAGCTGTGAACGAGGAACCGCTGAGAAATCAGCGGTTCTTTTTGCTACCGATTGTATTTGACCTATATACCGCTGCAGCGGTATAATGATATCGACAAGACTGCAATGGTATTACGGTGCAACAATGCTAAAGGATTATCTTAAGAAAAACAACAAATCAATATATGCACTGGCCAAGGAGAGCGGCGTGGCATACAGCACTCTCAATGATTTAGTCAACGGAAAAGTAGATATTAATCAATGTAAGGTATCGCTGCTTAGATCTTTATCACTTGCGCTTGGTTTAACGCTGGATGAAGCCATCAGCATATGCAGTTCAGAAGTAATAGCGATGCATACTCCACAGGGGATAGATATAGAGATTTCTGTAAAGAATAAGTCTTATCATGCGCACTTTGTATATGACGAAGAAATAGTGGATCTCGAACTATGTAAGGTTAGGGAAGATTCGAGCTTTTATATAGATGAGATTGCCTCATGGCGCGCTGAAGAGTATATACGCGCCAAACGTATGACTGAATGGGAGTAGGTGATAAGAGTATGGAATACTATCTGATGCGAAAAGACGAAGTCCTGACGCTATGCGATTTTACAAATAATGGACAGATGATTGCCTATTCAGAGAGGTTCAGAGAGCCTGAGCTCATGCCTTTGGGATACAGGGTTTATCCGGACTATTTAAAAAAATGGTGGGCGGACAGGAAGATTCCTCTTAGGCAGGGAAGAGTTGAAGAAATGCTAAAGAACAAAGGCATGCTTGACTCGTCTGATTACATGCTCAGAAATCTCGGATTAAGCCTTACTGATTATTATTGGATGAAACCTATAGACTCGGACCTTAAATGGAAGGATGTAAACCTTTATGATAACGACTTTAAAGATAATATCCTTTCGGACAAATGGGATGGTAGTGCAGATCGCAGTTTTTCTTACTCACCCAACAGCTCACTTAAAGGAGAACTAGAGAAGACTTGGGCGATTAAAAACGGAAGCAGAGTTCTCATAAAAGGAAATCATGGAGATTCATCTGCTGAGAGCATAAACGAAGTCATTGCCTGCGAGCTTCACAAAAAACAGGGATACGATAATTACACCGAATACAAGCTTTTGAAAATAAAGGGCAAACCTTATGATTACGGTTGCTATTCGAAAGCATTTACCAACAGCGAGCTCGAATTAGTATCGGCTCATGCGATAATCACTTCTCGCAAGAAGGACAGAGGAGTGTCTAATTATGAGCATCTGATAAAAGTCGCGGCAGAGAATGGAATCAATGCTGAAGAGTTCAGAAGGGACCTTGAATATCAGATACTCACTGATTATCTTTTAACTAATGTAGACAGACATATGGATAATATAGGTGTGCTTAGGGACGCAAAAACTTTGAAATATATTCGGATGGCCCCTATATTTGACACCGGCAGAGCATTTGCAACGGGCTTTGTTACGCCTTATACCGAAGATGAAATAAACAATGTCGAGGTCAACAGCTTCGAACATTATGAAAGAGATCTGCTTGAATTGGTAAGAAGTCGAGATATCCTTAAAACGGATAAGTTTCCGTCAGATGATAAGCTTGCGGAACTTCTTTCAAAAGACAGTAAAACAAGCAAAAGGCTGATAGACTTTAAAATCAGATTGTATAACGAGAAAGTGAAAAGAGTGGAAGAGATTAAATGATGGATAGGAATGTGATATTGGGATTGTTAATACCTCTCATAGGCACCTCTGCAGGAAGTGCCTGTGTTTTCTTTATGCGTAAGGAGCTGAGCACGAAACTTCAGCAAGCCCTGAGCGGTTTCGCTGCGGGTGTTATGGTAGCTGCGTCTATCTGGAGTCTTCTTATTCCTGCAATGGAGCAATCGGGGCATATGGGAAATTGGGCCTTTATGCCTGCATTTATAGGCTTTTGGATTGGAGTGGTAGTGCTGCTCGTGCTTGACAACATCATACCGCATTTACATGTGAATTCAGATGAGTGTGAAGGACCTGAGTGCAATCTGGCTCGTACTACCATGATGGTGCTGGCTGTAGTGCTTCATAACATCCCAGAAGGAATGGCCATAGGCGCGGTGTATGCGGGATATGTCACAGGCTCTGCTGCGATTACAGCTGGCGGTGCACTCGCACTCTCTTTGGGAATTGCCATTCAGAACTTCCCGGAGGGCGCAATTATCTCCATGCCTCTTTTCGCTGCGGGAAAGACCAAGGCTAAATCATTTCTTGATGGCGCTCTCTCAGGCGCGGTGGAGCCGATAGCTGCTATCTTGACTATACTGGCAGCAGGATTTGTAGTCCCTGTTATGCCGTATCTTTTAAGCCTGGCGGCCGGTGCTATGATGTACGTAGTTGTAGAAGAACTGATACCGGAGATGACAGAAGGCGAGCATTCTCATATAGGAGTGCTGCTTTTCTCTGCAGGGTTTACGCTAATGATGGCACTGGACGTGGCGCTGGGATAGGTGAAGCAGAGCAACTTTCGTGCGTTTAAGAAAACTTTAATGTTAAAATGGTTAACGTTTGCTGTTGTTGTGGTAGAATTGATATGCAGTTTCGTTACACGGTTAATATTTGCTCGTTACAACGAGCAGTCGGAGTGAGTTAGTGGAATTCTCTAAGTACGGCGGTGGTACTGCCAAACTAATGGAAAAAATATCGGCGACAGTATATGACCCCAACAGTCATGTTTTCTCGCGCCTAAAGAAATTGGAAACAATTGCCAAGGGAGCGGAAAGCAATGAACTGCTGGGTTTTGTTTATTATAATTACGCATTGGCATATTATTCCAGGGGAAAGTCCAAGGAACTTCTTCACTATATAAAGCAGGCCATAAGCTATCTCGTCGGCCAGGATGATAAAAACATATTGGCATCTGCATATAACGTATTTGCGGTCGAGGCCAAGACCAACGGCTGCTTTGAGGTGGCGCTGGATTACTATCTTACAGCTCACACTCTGATGGAGGATGAGAAGGATTCGATGTCATATGCACCGACAGGAGCAAATATCGCTGATTTGCTGGCTCAGATGGGAGAGTATAAAAAAGCCTACCAATATGCTAAGTACATCAAACAAGCTATAAAGTTATTTGAAAAGAAAAAGCATGCTGTAAATCCTGTCAATATCGCACTGTCGTATGTAAACCTCGGGCTAATTGCCCTAAATAGCAATAAATATGAAGAAGCTCTCAAGGCAGAGGCTGTGCTGGAGGAGATAGGTGCTTCTACCATTCGTGAATACGGCGAGGTGATAGAACTCTATTATCTGATTTTCAAGGTAAGGTTGGCTATAGCCGCAAACGAGCATGAGAAGATAGACTCTCTTGTGCAAGAACTCGTAAGAGATTTATCAAGAGGATCGATTTTAAGTGAACTCATCCAGGAAATCTTGGATATTTTCGATAAGCTACTTGAAATCGGAGATTTCAAAAATGCAAATCATCTGCTCAATACTCTGGAAAATAAGACGCAGATGAATAACTACGCCAGATTGCTTTTCGCACAGCTAAAGATAAAATACTACGATGCAGTGGGAGATAGAGACAGATGTATGGAGTGCTACGAGGAAAGACTTCGTTATCTGCATAAACATCTTGAAGTCCAGAATTTCATCTATTACGAATCCATAACTCTCATGGAGATGCTGGAAGATCTCAGACGAGAAGAGGAGAAGATTCGTTTCGATAATATCGCAATACAGAAGAACGCAGAGACGGATTCACTGACAGGTATACCTAACAGATATGCGCTGGACAGGCATCTTGACTACTACTTTTCTGAGGCCAAGAAGAATCAAGTTTGCCTAGGCACGGGAATAGTAGACATAGACTGCTTCAAACAATACAACGACAACTATGGCCACATACAGGGTGATAGGTGTCTTATCGATGTTGCGAAGACCCTTGAAGAAATAGCCAAAAAGCACGATCTTTTCGTAGCCAGATATGGAGGCGATGAGTTTGTTCTGATTTACTATGATCATACAAACAAAGAAATCGCAAGCATCGAGAGCAATATTTTGAATGCTACATCTGTCAGCGTCACGCATGGTTTTTACAATGCTGTGCCTGATATTGAGTCAAAAATCTATGACTATCTGTCTAAAGCAGATCAGGAGCTTTATAAAAATAAGAAGAAAAGCGGAGTATATGATACATGGACTTAAGCCCGTACAGTGAACAAATCCAAGAACTAGATAGACGACAGGATGAGTATTTAAGCATTCTGGACGAGAGAGCTCTTCCGATTCTGGACGAGATGCTTGAAGTTGCCATGCAGACAAATGATCCGAGACTAATCGGATATGTTTATCATACAATGTCATTTGCTGAGTTCTTTATTACCGGCAGATACAACTTGTTCATAAAATATCTAAGACAAGCTACAAAATATATAACTAAGAGCGGCGACCCGACGGAGCTGACGCATATCTATTACCTGATAGCACTTGATGCATTGAATAAGGGCATGATAGACATATCCCACCGTTTCTTTTTGGAATCGAGGTCTCTTGCAGGCAAGATAGGTATCGGGCTGGCCGCGGCAATCATGGATTTGAACATCGCACAGGTGCTGATGCGCATTGACTATTTCGAAGACGCGAGAAAGTTCGTTAAATCCAGCATTAGCGCAATCAGAGGCAGCAAGAGCCATATTTACCATTACAAGAATCTGACAACTCTGTATATGGAGGATGTGCTGATATGCATAGAACTTGGTAAGGTCGATGAAGCCCGAAAGGTTATGAATACAGCGGAAAGACATGTAGCGAGGCACAGAGAGCTGCTCACCGGAGCTACTCTGCTTAAATATGAGATAACAAAACTCAGAATGGACATGCTTGACAGGGCCGCAAATATCCAGCCCAGCAGAGTGAAGCAACTGTGCGAATCCATTCAAAGCACTCCGAATATTTATTCATATACAGGAGATTTGTATAGACTTTGCAAGCAGCTGATCAAGAAGAGAAAACGCAAGTGGGTTAAGCAGATAATAGACGCTTTAGAGCGCAACAAACCTGAGGACGGAGCGACGAGAGCCTTGAGACTGCTTGCTGAAATCAAGATAGAATACTATAAGGCTGTCAAGGACGACGCAGAACTTGAGGCTGCTTACAGGGAGCATGACAGGGCTTTGGCTATTTATATCAAGGATCGAAAAGATATATATCGCTACGTAACAGACCTCGCAAAGTTCACAGGTAACATCAGGAGAACCAGGAAAATAGCAATCAGCGAGCAAGATCAGCTCACTCAGATTGCCAAGATCGACGGTCTCACAAACATTCCGAACAGATACGGCGCAAACCTGTATTTGGATGAGGTCTTCGAAAAAGCATATAAGAACGGCACAAAGCTCGGTGTAGTATATCTCGATTTGGACGGCCTGAAGTTTATTAATGATACGCAGGGGCATCTCGCAGGAGACGCTTGCCTTATCAGAATAGGAGAGCTGCTAACCAAACATATGGAAGCGGGAGAGTTCTTTGCAGCTAGATATGGCGGAGATGAGTTTATGCTTATTTTCGACAATGCCACGACGAGGGAAATCGAGAGGTCCCTGAACTCCTTAAGAAAGGAGTCAGATGTTAAGTTCTCTCGAGGAATATATAACGACACGCCTAAAGGAAGAGAGAAGAGCTGGCAGTATATAGAGCTGGCAGACAAGGCGCTTTACGAGGACAAGAAAAGAAAAGGAGCTCGACAATGACCGAGCTTAAGAAAGGAAAGCAGATGAAACATATACTCCAACAAATAGTAGAAGACAACAGAGAAGGTAAAGGGACGGGGATATATTCATGCTGCAGCGCTAATTATTATGTATTGCGTGCGGTAATGGCACGTGCGATTAAACACAACACGCCACTTCTGATAGAGGCTACAGCTAATCAGGTCGATCAATTCGGAGGATACACGGGAATGACACCTGATCAGTTTTTTGTGTGGGTCAGAGAGTTGGCGGAGGAGATGGGGCTTCCGGAAGAGCTTCTTATTCTGGGAGGAGACCATTTGGGACCGCTTACATTTGCAGACAAACCCGAGAGCGAGGCTATGACGCTTGCGAGTGAGCTGGTATATGCATATGCTAAGGCCGGCTTTACAAAGATTCATCTGGACACAAGCATGAGAGTTGCAGATGATGATACAAACTCAAGACTATCCGATGAGGTAATCGCAAGGCGTGGCGCCATGCTTTGCAAAAAAGCAGAAGAAGGATATGCCGAACGGAAGAAGTCTGAGCCTAATGCCATAGCTC
Source organism: uncultured Eubacteriales bacterium (assembly GCA_902760855.1). Lineage (GTDB taxonomy): Bacteria > Bacillota > Clostridia > Peptostreptococcales > Anaerovoracaceae > Crickella. Next base: position 2,006 of record CACWIO010000056.1, on the reverse strand, counting down.
CGGTTTATATAATAGGTAGTGAAGTACCTATCCCGGGAGGAGAGCAGGAAGAAACATCATCAATTACTCCGACCAGGCCGGAAGATCTCGAACACACCTATCGCACTTTCGAGGCTGCTTTTGAAAAGGAGGGCCTCGCTGATGCCTTTGAGAGAGTTATAGGCGTAGTTGTGCAGCCCGGTGTTGAGTTCGGCAGTGAGACGGTATTTGTTTACGACCGCGAGAATGCCAAAGCCATAACGGCGGCTGCCAGGAACTATCCTCATATTGTACTTGAGGGACATTCGACGGATTATCAGCCGAGGGAAGCTCTCAAGAGAATGGTTGAAGACGGAGTCGGCATCCTAAAGGTAGGACCTGCACTTACATTTGCAAACAGAGAGGGCCTCTATGCACTTGAGAATGTAGAGAAGGAATTAATAGCCAGAGGCGTTGATATGGAGCCAAGCGAGTTCCGTGCTGTCTTAGACCGTGAAATGCTTGCATCGGATGGCTATTGGAAGAAGTATTATCCGGGAAGCGACGAAGAGCAGGCTTATCAGAGAGCGTTCAGCCTTTCGGACCGCTCGCGCTACTATATGTCGGTTCCTGCAGTCGTCCAAGCAGCCGAAAAGCTCCTAAAGAATCTTGCCGGCGTTTCGATTCCGTATCCTGTACTCAGTCAGTACCTTCCGCTTCAAGCTACGCGCGTCAGAGACGGAGTCATCAAGCCTGATCCTGAGAGCATTTTGCTCGATCACATCGGTGATATGATCGACGACTATCTCTATGCGACGGCTGTGATAGAATAATAAAAAACATAAGGAGATATACGTAACATGACAGATGTAATTTGCATGGGAGAGATGGTCATCGATTTTATACCCGGTGACAAAGCATACACTTTTATACAATATCCGGGAGGCGCACCGGCTAATGTAGCAGTGGCGGCAGCCAGAAACGGGCTCAGATCCGGAATGATTACCAAGGTAGGAAATGACGACTTCGGTCACTTCCTGTTCAATGTCCTCAGGAAGGAAGGAGTAGAGATCCTCTCCCCTGAGATGTGTGATGAAGCTGTTACGACTCTTGCATTTGTGACACTGACAGAGGAAGGTGAGAGAAGCTTTGTGTTCGGAAGGAAGCCGGGAGCGGACATGTTCCTCAGACCTGAGGATGTGCGCGAGGAGGACTTACTGCAGACTACCATACTGCACGCGGGCTCATTCGGACTCTCCGGAGGAATATCAAAGGAGACTTCTGTCAGCACGATAGAAAAGGCTCACTCGATGGGTAAGATTGTGAGCTTTGATATAAACTACCGAAATGTCGCATGGAACGACGACAAGGATGCCTGTGCTGATGAAGTCAAAAAACTTCTGCCTTGCATAGATCTGCTAAAAGTCTCTGACGAGGAAGTAGACATGCTGGGCGGAGAGGATAATATCGCAGCACTCATGAAGGAAAACGATATCGCATTTGTCGCTGTAACCCGCGGCTCTGATGGCGTGGATTGCCACTTTGGCGGAGAGATGTTCTCTGTTAAAGGAGTTAAGGTCCCGCAGGTGGCGGATACGACCGGCGCCGGAGATGCTTTTTGGGGAGGGTTCCTTTCAAAACTCGTAATGCTAGGCCTCAAGAGCACTTCCGACCTTACTGCGGATATGATCAGAGAGGCTGCATCATACGGCAATGTCAGTGGTGCGATATGCGTCACAGGTAAAGGAGCGATTGCCTCACTTCCGACAAAAGAGGAAATCGACGCTCTTGAGCGCGAGATTCAGCAGCAGAGAAAGAAGCGCGAAAGCCGTGTGCATCGCGCAGTAAACCCAGGACGCTAAAACGCCCGATAAGTAGATAACATTTTCAAATGTACAACGAGAATATGAAACAGGTAAGATTTGTACCCAACGACCTTTGCGGTCTGCAAGTCCGCGAAGATGAGAACGGCCAGCAGAGCCGCGTGGTTCAAGGTCGCGCCATCGTCTTCGGACAGAGAAGCGTCAACCTTACACCGTGGAGTTCTA
>CACWIO010000055.1 GCA_902760855.1 uncultured Eubacteriales bacterium | reverse complement strand
CCTTGGTCTTATAGTATTCCTCAGGTGTAAGTTTCGACCAGTCGTCGCCACTGCTGAACAGCTTGGTGAAGCTGATTACACAGGTGCCCTCTGGTGAGAAATCCGGAATCAGGTTGTTATAGCTTATAAGAATGTTGTAATCGTTATCGATGCTCTTGAGGTTCTCGTACTCCTTGCGTGAGTCTGACGTGCCTGCAAAGAAGACGCAGTAATCTGTCAGTCCGAGCTCCTCTACAGTCTTGTTAAGCGCAAAGTAAATCATGCAGAATCTGGTGCTGATGTTGTTCTTGCGTGCAGTCGCGAGCTTCTTTTCTCTCTCGGGAACGAGTTCTTTCGGCATCATATTCGCGTATATGATATTAGGGTTAATGTTGGCGAGCACCTGCTTGCACGAAACATCCCCGAGGCTCGTCCTTACACCACAAACCCTATCGCCGTCGAATAGTAACTCCTCTGCCCTGCAGTTGAACCAGGCTTCTCCGCCAAGCTCGTAGAATCTGTTCATGAACGTCATCGTGATCTCGTGTGAAGTGTGATGAGGTATGACCGCTCTTCTCGTTACATACATGTCTATCATGTTGCCGAAGTGAAAGAAGTTGACCTCGTCCAGAGGCACTCCGAGATACGGCCAATAGACACCGATGATATCAATTGCCTTCTGCGGCATCTTGAGCGCCTTGAGGACCTTCAGCGTGTCATAGCCGCATGTCCTAATCTCTTCGATTAGGTCGAAGAACTTCTCCAGCGGTTCCTTAGAGCCAGGTACATATTTTTCGATGGCTGCTATATACCCTTCTCTCGTCGCCGGTATGGTAACGTCCATAGGCGTTCCGTCCGAGAACTCGGAGATGGCGCGGTAGCAGTCCGGAACTGTGACCCAGTCAACATTGACGCCGTTCTTTTCCATTATGAGACGGACATGTCCCTTGTCGTCATCCTCGCCGAAATCACATATTTCGTGCACGCTCGGATCGAACTCGAAGCGTCCGCGGCTGAAGCTCGAAGCTACGCCGCCCGGCAGGTTGTGCTGGTCGATCAGGAGCGTCTTCTTGCCCTGTACGGCACAGGATACCGCCGCGCTGAGTCCCGCGTTGCCAGCACCGACAACGACTACATCATATTTAGTCATAAGCGTACTCCTTTCTTCGAAATGCATATTATCAATGAATGATTGTTATTTTATTAACGCAATTTTATTATATATACTATCTCTGTGCAATACTCTCATTTTTACTAAAAAACGGCTCCTCAACGGAGCCGTTTGAATCTTCCATCATATGACTGTCAGATGTAATTGTCATATACTGTTTAGCATAAGAATTTCATGGATTATGTAGCAATCACTTGAAAAGAATTATGACATACCCTTAATTCTTTGTCTACCTTCGGCAGTTCATAAAAACTTCTTTATCAATTAATCAAGGTTTATTGTCAAAAGCTGTTTCTTATCATTATAGTATTCTACTGTGTAATCAGCAGTTTGGTAATAATTAATATAGAAATAATTAGTATCAAGTGCAGTATTCCTGCAATAGAACTCCAAGGTTCCTTTAATACGATCTACCTTTGCTGCATAATAGAAATCAATCGTATTATTTCCAGCCCTTTCGAATTGGTCTTGATAAGCTACACAGTCAATGACAGTGAGTGGATAAATGTAACAGGTAGGCGAATCTGCTAATCGATCTCGTTCTTCATCCCACGCCCCTACTTCACTAAGCCAACCAGTGAATCCCTCATATTCGCTTGGATATATTCTGCCTCCGATATCTTCCAAGTTTTCTTCTGCTCCAGTATCTATATTATTTACAGTATGTTTTGAAAACCCCATGTCGAACGCATCAATAACTGATATTATTTCCCTTAGCTGGTCAGCATCTTTGTCATTTGCATCTTTGAACTTATTATCCATAGTTCTTACAAAATGCATAACTATGAGTCCCTCTTTGCTATCTGATTTATTGCTTTTGAACAGCTTGTAGTCAACAAGCTTTATAGCTTGATTGCTGGTAAAAGAAAACCCTCTATTGTAGCCTTCATTAGCATCTTTATATTCTCCACTTCCTTTGACTGTTGTCCGCATATCGATTATGTCGACTGTTTTAGTTTCAACATCTTCTGTTATCTGCGTTTCAATAGTATCAGATGTTGTAGTTTCTTCCTCTTCAATTGAAATATCTTGACTATCTTCCGTCTGCTCTACTTCGTTGTTAATTGGTTCTTCATAAGTATCAGTTTCTTTGTTGCCGCATGCGGATAGTCCTGTAATCAGCATTAGAATTATCAGAATCATAACCATTTGTCTTAGTTCACAAATTCTTTTCATAATTGTTACCTCCAAGTGTCCATTTGTTTGCATATTGAGAAATCTATGCTTAATTCCTTTTTATATATTAATGCCACTTTTATGACTGGTTTAAAGCTTGTGAAGTATAAACACCTTTAAGACCTTCAAAAGGGGCCCACGAATTTGCTGTTCTGACTATAGATGCGATCGTTCCTATTCCGGCAAGTACAAATCCCACTGTTATTCCATAGCAAAGCGCGAACGCCAGTCTTGCAGATAAGCCAATGAGCCCAAAATAGTAATTATATGTCTGCGCTGTCCATCTTTTCTCAGTCCATCCGATCCGTCTTACATTTACAGTGTTTGAAAAAACACCTGGCTTTGCTACATATCCGAATACTCTTTCTACTTCTTCAATTCCATCATCATCGGTTATCTTGTAAAGGGCGTTGCGCAGACGGAAGCTTTTAAAAAGCCCGGAGATCCACATTAATGCGGATGAGAAAACGAGAATCTCAATATATACTGAAAACCAGTGTGGTAAGTAATGAATTGAAAAACTCCTATGTATTACCAATTCGGTTATAGCGAACAGGACTATAGCTGTAACAAGCCCGCTTGCAAAGGTAACGACATGGTTTAAAATCGTATATTTGCCGACCTGAGGAATTCTACGGCCGGCAATGGATCCCGCATAAGCGCCAGCATAAACCAGCAATATTGATATACCAAAGAGAATCTGCATTCCCATGCTCACCTCTTTGTTATTGAGCTCCATGTAAGGTACTATCCAGCATCCGCAAGCTATGCGTAACAACATGCTAAACAAATCCTTACCTCGATTGCTCTTATAGCTGACAACCCCGTAATTTACCAAAGAATTATAGAAAATGTTTTTTATCCTGTTTATCATTTCTGTATTCCTTCCTGCGAAAAACCTCGCTGCTAAAATGACTTCTGTATATTAGTGCCATTTTTAAGTCGCTAGGTTTGAAGGAACTCAAAAATTTTTTATCTCGTAAAGAGCAGTTTTTCTGTCTCATATTCGAATCTATACAAGTCAGGACCTACTCTCAACATGCAGTAATTCTCAGTATATCTTTCTACCGACACATTATAACCGTAATTACCCAAGAAATTTGCAAGCTTTTCTTTTTCTGTGCCGTCAGCGTTGCATCTGTAAATAGTTACATCCTGGTTGTCATTATTAATGCTTTCAGAATAATAGAATTTATCGTTTATCACATCGACAGCAGCAGTAATATTATCTCCCAGTTTGGCGATGTGCTTCATTTCTCCATTCTCAAGCTCATAGATATCCCCTGGCGCAACATCAAGAGCTGACAAACTGTGCCGAGAAGTTGTGAGCACATAGCTCCCGGATTTAGCTCTTATATATCCCTGTTCCTCTAAAGCAGTGACCTCGCCGTCATCCAAGTCGCATGACCACATTTTTAAACCATCTCCGCTGCTGAATGTAATGTATGCATTGCCGTCATGTACTGCTCCCAGGTGATAAGCAGCATTCGGATCCGAACTCCCCTCAAACTCGTAAAGTATCTTTTTCTCGCCATCGTTCATATTGTATTTTACCAACGGAACCGAATATGACGCTCCCATAGTGTCATACTCGCTATAGTCGAGATATAACATGCTATTACCATTCGTATGATAATTCTGATTGTACGATCCGAACGCTCCTAATTCATGCCTCTTATACTCCGTATCCCCTACCTGTATTTCCTTTAGAGTGTCTTCCTCCTCGTCGTATACTAATAGAGTATTCCCCAACTGATAAGTTTTCCCATCATTTTTTATAGAAATATAATCTGCAGAGATTATTTCTGTATCATCTATGGGTTCTATAATTAATTCCTTAAGCGCAGCGACCGCTCCATCGAATGACATAAGCAAGCCTCTCTGAAATATCTCAGGTGCAATATCTGCTCCTTCAGGTTTGCTATCATTTCCCATGTATTGAATTTCTCTCCATCCGTATTCTTCAGCATTAGGAAGTGCATTTATATTTTCCACCGGCGGATACCCAAGGCCGCCTCCATATCCTCCAAACAATAGCATTTCGCTCATGTCATCTATAGCAGCTTGGAGTTCCTCATTCGGATTGGCAGATTCAAAATATCCCTCACCCGTAAGAATGCTGTATGTATCAGAAACTATTGCAATCTTGCTTGTATCTCCGACGTTTTCCATAGAGTATTTCACTATGCGATAGCCTCCGGCTTCGGAGGTTGCGTTGTAGCTTAAAATATAAAACGTCCCAGCGGTTTTGCCTGTAAATACAGCATATGAGTCATTCGGGTCCATTGCGTTGAAATTCAGCATACGCCCATCGTGATTGACGTAGTGCTGTCCAAGCCTTTGTTCATAGTATCCCGGTGTATATTCATTCGGATATTCGTATTCATATTTCAGTTCCTGGAGTTTCCCGTTTTTAAACGTAAGAATGTGTAAATCAGCACAATGAATATATGACACAGCGTCATTTATTGATGCGCTCATGAAAAACAGTTCCGGTATTTCATCACCATCTATATCTTTGAGAGCGATAGGCCTTATATCTGTCGACACCGGTTCGTCGGAAATGTATCCTTGCCACTGCCAGGTATATTCACGGATATGCTCTTCATTGAGATGCAATGTCGAAATATAGGCTTTTGCATATGCATCTGTGTTATCTTCCATACTAAACATAGGATTATTGTTGAAAATAGAGTTCACTAAATCTGGGAAGACATATTTAAAAGAAACTCCCATTATTACAAATACACCAAAAAATGCGCCAATAATTCTTAGTAATAACGCCCTCCTGTTGAGCTTTGTCTTTCTTTCGCTTCGTTCTGCTTTCTTTCTGATTTCTGCAGCACTGGCGGATCTCCTTGCCCTGCTCTCATTCTTTTTTGCGCGTTCCTGGCGCTGAACCTCTTTTGCGCGTTCCTGGCGCTGAGCCTCTTTTGCTATGCTTTCCTGTTTCTTGACAGACCTATTTGGGTTTTTCGAAACAGGTTCATGTATTGGCTCTCCTTTCGGCTCCGGCATCGGTTCGCTTTTTTCTGTAGGCGCTGATGTTGATTCCACTCTAGGCGCAGTTGACGTATCTGCTGTAGAAGGTTCAGATGGTCTTGTAGGCTGTTCGTGCGAATTCTGAATATCGTTTCGATTCTCATTCAAAGATGTTTCATCTGGTGTCTCTTCAGGCAGTTCCGGCTCATTCTCTGATACTTCCATTTCCTCATCAGGCAGCTCCGGTTCTTCCTCAGGCACTTCCGACTCCTCCTCCGGTACTTCCGGTTCCTCACCAGAAGATTCCGTGGTTTCTTCTGGCGGCCCAGTTTCTTGCTCGGTCGCATCCGCTGATTCATCAGCCGTTGTCTCTGCTTCTGATTCTGGCGCATCCATTCTCCATGGGTCGGAAGGCAAACTTGCCGAGATGCCTGTTTCTTCGACTACTTTTCTGAAGATATTTATCAGTACATCTGACTCGACAACTCCCGCACCTTCGAAAATAGTGCGCATAAATGCAACAATGAGTGAAGCCGGTGCAAACTCGTGAATGCGGACGCCTGTCGATTTTTCATACTTTTCGATGCCCTGCTTCATTGCTTTTCTGCCGGCGAAAAGCCTGGACTTGGTCGTATTCTCAGTGGCGCCCATCATTTCTGAAATCTCTTTGACAGACATATCATCATAATAATACGCAACCATTGCTGTGCGCTGAGCCTCCGGCAGTCTGTCCATTTCAGAATTGACGACGTCCCTGACTCCGGCATCTTCAATAACCAGATCCGGACGATACGACATATCTTCATCAATGATGTTTTCGAAGATTTCTAAATCACTATCGTCTCGCGCTACCACTTCAGATGTCTTGCGCATCTTATGAGAATACAGATTCCTCATTATCTGTACACTCCATGATGTAAAGGCAGATGAGTCTCTCAGTTTTCCGATGGATTTGACAATTTCGACCATCGTATCCTGTAGCAGATCCTCAGCCTCCATATGGTCCTTTGTCATTACCATTGCATATCTGAGAAGCTTGTCGGCAATTAAGTGATAAACATCTCCGAATGCCGATTCATCACCATTTCGAAAAGCTTCTACCTTCTTAGTCAGGTATGCCTTATTTGTATTTATCGACTCTTTCATATCATCTCCCCCTAATAGTTGCTTTCTAAATTATACATTTTTTCTGTAATTATTACTCTATAGTTTAGTTCGTTCATTTTTTCCTCCTTTTACTGTGTTCATCCTAATATAATCAACGCTTATATATATTAGTGCCATTTTTCATGTATAAAGTTTGAAATAATGTTTCTCACCTCTTTCATAACTATAGGACTTAATCATCTCTTCTCTCCAAATAAAAAAGCGTCAACAGCGTTGACACTTTTTTAATAATTTTTCGGTTATTTCTTATTCCCACTCGATTGTGGAGACAGGCTTATCTGAAATATCCCAAAGGACTCTATTTACACCCGGAACTGTCTCGATGATGCGGTCGCGGATTCTGCAAAGCATGTCCCATGGAAGTTCAACTGACTCTGCTGTTACGGCATCGACTGTGTTGATTGCCCTGATTACTACTGCCCATCCCATGTATCTCTTGTCGTCTTTAACACCTGTCGATACGAAGTCCGGAATTGCACAGAAGTACTGCCATGGAGCAGGATCCATCTTACCGATTTCCTCTCTTACGATGGCATCAGCCTCGCGAACGGCTTCAAGTCTGTCTCTTGTGATAGCGCCTACGCATCTTACTCCGAGACCAGGTCCCGGGAATGGCAGTCTGTATACCATATTGTCAGGAAGTCCGAGTGCGGATCCGACAACTCTTACCTCATCTTTATAGAGAAGTTTAACCGGCTCTACGAGTTCGAACTGCAGGTCCTCAGGAAGTCCGCCTACATTGTGGTGAGCCTTAACACCGTCGGATTCCAGGATGTCCGGATAGATGGTGCCCTGTCCGAGGAATCCAATTCCTTCAAGGTTTGCGGCTTCCTCTGCGAATACATCTATGAATTCAGCTCCGATTATCTTTCTCTTGGTCTCAGGCTCTGCAACGCCTGCGAGTTTGTCGAGGAATCTGTCCACGGCGTCTACGTAGATAAGATTGGCTCCAAGCTCCTCGCGGAATACTTTGATAACCTGCTCAGGCTCACCCTTTCTGAGAAGCCCGTGGTTTACGTGTACGCATGTAAGCCTGTCTCCTATGGCCTTGATAAGGAGGGCTGCAACTACGGAGGAGTCAACTCCGCCGGATAGCGCGAGCAGCACCTTGCCATCGCCTACCTGCTCTCTTATCTCCTTAATCTGCTCTTCGATGAACTTATCTGCGAGCTCACGAGTGGTAATTCTTTCCATAGTTTCCGGTCTTACATTCGACATTTACGTTCCCCTTTCGATTCTGTTAATCACTAAATAACGCAGGAGATTTCTCCCCTGCGTTACTATTATACCATAACTTTACTCGTGAAGTATTTTGCTTTGTAGCGAGTCATCACATCATGCCCATTCCGGGATTAGCCGGCATAGGTGGTTCCGGCTCCTTGATCTGAGTGATGCCTGCCTCTGTAGTTAGGAGCATGGCTGCGACTGATCCTGCATTCTGAAGAGCGGATCTTGTGACCTTTACAGGATCTACGATTCCTGCCTTAATCATGTCCTCATACTTCTCGTTTGCAGCATTGAAGCCTGTGTCGCCCTTAGCGTCCTTAACGGCAGCTACTACTACGCTTCCGTCAAATCCGGCGTTCTCGGCAATCTGTCTTACAGGCTCCTCGAGAGCACGCTCTACGATCTTAGCACCTGTCTTGACATCGCCTTCTTGCTTCTCGGCATACTTCTTAACAGCCTCGATAGCTCTGATCAGCGATACTCCGCCGCCTGCTACGATGCCTTCTTCAACTGCAGCCTTAGTTGCGTTGAGTGCGTCTTCGAGTCTGAGTTTCTTCTCCTTGAGCTCTGTCTCGGATGCAGCGCCTGCGTTGATAACTGCTACGCCGCCTGCGAGCTTGGCAAGTCTCTCCTGGAGTTTTTCTCTATCGTAGTCGGAATTGGTCTCTTCAAGCTCTGCCTTGATCTGTCCGATTCTGGCTTCGAGAGCCTCTTTAGAACCTGCTCCGTTTACGATTACTGTATTCTCTTTATTAACCTTAACTGTCTCAGCCTGACCGAGCATATCGATTGTAGCCTCGTTCAGCTCATATCCGAGTTCCTCTGAGATTACAACTCCGCCTGTGAGAACCGCGATGTCCTCCATCATGGCTTTACGTCTATCACCGAATCCCGGAGCCTTAACAGCTACTACGTCGAGTGTTCCTCTGAGCTTATTGAGAACGAGAGTTGCAAGAGCCTCTCCGTCTACGTCCTCTGCTACGATGAGGAGGCTTGAGCCTGCCTTCATGATTCCCTCGAGCAGCGGAATGATGTCCTGAATGTTGCTGATCTTCTTATCTGTGAGCAGGATGTATGGCTTGCTCATTACAGCTTCCATCTTTTCGTTGTTAGCCATATATGGTGAGAGATATCCTCTGTCGAACTGCATACCCTCTACGATGTCGAGAGATGTGCCGATAGTCTTGGACTCTTCAACTGTGATAACGCCGTCTTTACCGACCTTCTCCATAGCCTCGGCGATGAGTTCACCGATTTCTGTGTCGTTTGCCGAAACGGATGCAACCTGTGCGATGGATGCCTTGTCGTTAACCTGCTTGGATGAACCCTTGAGGTATTCAACTGCAGCCTCTACTGCCTCGGCAATTCCCTTCTTGAGAATCATTGGGTTGGCACCGGCTGTTACGTTCTTGAAGCCCTCTCTGATGATGGACTGTGCGAGCAATGTAGCTGTAGTAGTTCCGTCGCCTGCAACATCGTTAGTCTTGGTGGCAACTTCCTTAACGAGCTGAGCTCCCATGTTCTCCATCTGATCTTCAAGCTCGATCTCTCTTGCGATGGATACGCCGTCGTTAGTGATCAGCGGCGATCCGTATGATCTTTCGATAAGTACGTTACGGCCCTTAGGTCCGAGCGTGATCTTTACTGTATCTGCGAGTTTGTCTACTCCTGCAAGGAGCTTTCTTCTTGAATCCTCGCCGTAGAATAATTCTTTAGCCATTTGTGATTCCTCCTTATATATACGCTCGCACTATTTCTCTATAGTTGCGAGAATGTCTTTCTGATTAATAATTGTGTACTCAGTGCCTTTGTATTTGAGCTCTGATCCGCCGTACTTGCTGAATACTACGATATCTCCTACCTTGAGTTCCATTGGCTCTTCCTTAGTTCCGGGACCTACAGCAAGTACCTCTGCCTGCTGTGGTTTTTCCTTAGCGCTGCCCGAAAGGAGCAGGCCTGCCTCGGTTTTCTCCTCGGCTTCCATCTTCTTTATTACTACTCTAGCTCCGAGTGGTTTAATTCCGATACTCATAATATGCCTCCGTTTTAATACTTTATCTTTTAGCACTCTAACCTTTAGAGTGCCAAATCACCAATGCCTATTCTACTCGCCTGTACGTGCTATGTCAACATTATCATTTGCCTTTTTCTCTGTAATAGTAGAAAAGATATTGCTGGGCATAGCCGGCGTAGTCTCCGAATTTCTCATGGGCAAACTCCATCATTCCCTTTGCGTCGCTCTCGGAGAATCCGTACATGTCGTTCATTATATGGCGGACCCAGGTGTCGACAGGGAATGCCGCGACGTCACCGAGGCCGAAGAGCATGATGCAATTGGCGACCTTCGGTCCTATTCCGTGCATCTTGATGAGATCTTCACGGCATTTCGGGCAGCCGTCTTGCATGAACTCACGCGAACTTTCCTTTATATACGCGCTTCTGTATCCGAGTTTGAGAGCTGCGAGATCGTCCACATTTGCATTTGCCAGGGTCTCGGGAGTCGGGAAGGCATAGATAATCCTTCCGTCTATTTCTGTTATTGGCTCTCCGTATCTTTCGCAAAGCGACTCTATATTCTTCCTTATGCGAGGGATGTTGTTATTCTGTGAGATGATGAAAGAAATGATGGTCTCGAAGAGATCCTGATTGAGTATCCTGATGCCGCATCCGTACTCTGTAGCAGCTCTTATTTTAGGCTCATTTTTAATGATTGCCTCTTTTATCTCTGAATAGTCTGTTTCAAGGTCGAAATAATTACTCCAGAATTCTCTGTCGCCTCCGCTGGCTTCTATGACGAGCATTCCGTCTTCATAAGATACTCTTGCGGCATAGCTACCGCAAACTCCTATGTAGGAATTGCCGTTTGGAAGCCACCTGAAAACCTGCCCGCATTCGAAGATGTGGACAGAATCGAAGTCTTCAATATTATTAAATACTATTCTTTCAAAGTCGCTGTAGTTCATCCGAATCTTATCTTATATTTACTGACCGTGCAGCTTCCTTGATTGCAGATCTGCCTGGCTGTTTGCGATATCGCATATCCTTACGTTTACGCTGTCTATGGTAAATGCCGTCATCTTGGCTATGGCATCGTGCACTTCCTTTTGAAATGCGAGGCAGCTATCCACAGATATCGGGTCTTTAA
>CACWIO010000054.1 GCA_902760855.1 uncultured Eubacteriales bacterium | reverse complement strand
TCTCCGCACTGGGTGATATATCTGAACTTCTCGGCATCCATCGTATCGAGGCTTATATTAACAGCATCGACTTTCGCATCCCGTAGCTCATCTATATACTTTGCAAGCTCCATGCCGTTGGTGGTGATAGACACGTGCTCCACCCCGGGCAGATCTTTGAGCTCCTTGATGAAAGATGGGCAGCCCAATCTGACTAGGGGCTCTCCTCCCGTGACTCTGAATTTGGTGATGCCAAGCCCTGTCGCAGCCTCGGCAACTCTGAGAATCTCTTCGTAGCTCAAAATCTCGCTCATAGAGATCTTCTCTATGCCGTCCGGCATGCAATAGCGGCATCTCATATTGCATCTGTCCGTAATGGACAGCCTCATATAATCGATATTTCTTCCGTAATTGTCTTTCATAGTATCTCAATAATTATAAGTCCCAGCGCCGTTTATATCAACGAAAAACGACTGTGTATTTCAACAGTCGTTCTCTCATGAATTATCTACGAAATAGATTAAGTTATTTCATTTCCATGCCTGTCTTAACGAAGCGGAACATCCTGATTGCTCCTTCGTAGTAGAGCTCTTCTGCTCTATCCAGTGCCTCATCCAAAGGCATAGGTGCATTAACCGTCGTCATCAAAGATGAAATGCCGCAGTCACATATATCTAGGGCTCTATCTCCGAGCGAGCCGGACAGTCCGAGCGCCGGTACGCCTTTAGCCTTAGCGTGCTGCCCTACTCCTTGCATTACTTTACCGAAGCAGCTCTGCCAATCCGTGCGTCCCTCTCCGGTAACGACGAGGTCGACACCTTCTAGGCGCTCATCGAAGCGTATAAGCTCGAGCACCGTCTCGATTCCGGACTTCATCTCACCGCCTAGGAATACCTTAAGTGCGGCTCCGAGTCCGCCGGCAGCGCCTGCGCCCGATATCTCATCGCAGTCTATGCCGAACTCCTCTTTTATAACATCGCGGTAGCTGCACATTCCTCTCTCGAGCTCCTCCTGGATCTCAGGCGTCGCTCCCTTTTGCTTGCCAAAAGTCCAAGTGGCACCGTCCTTTCCGCAAAGCGGATTGGTGACATCGCACATAACTGTGATCTTCGTATCCTTAATGCGATCATCAAGGCCGGAGACATCTATTGACGCTACATTCTCGAGATCTCTTCCGAATCCTTCGAGCTCTTTTCCGTCCTTATCCAGGAACTTTATTCCGAGAGCCCTCGCGCAGCCCATGCCGCCGTCGTTGGTAGCCGAGCCTCCGATTGCGATTGAGATATCCCTGTAGCCCCTTTGAAGTGCATCGAGTATGAGCTCTCCCGTTCCGTAGCTTGTGGTATTCAGAGGATTTCTGAGCTTCTCCGGCACCATCGGAAGACCGGATGCAGCCGCCATCTCAATGACTGCCTTATCCCCTCCGAATACTCCGTAGAAACTCTCAGCCTCCTCCATAAGAGGTCCGTGAACCTTCAGCCTGATATACTCGCCTTGCTCTGCTGCAATTACAGCCTCGACGGTCCCCTCACCGCCGTCAGCGACAGGAACGCCCGAGCATTCGCATTCGCCGAAGACCTCACGAGCAGCCTTGCTTAAAAGCTCCACGGTTTTCTCGCTAGTCAAACTCCCCTTAAATGAGTCAGATGCACATAATAGTTTCATATTACTTGCTCCTTATACTCTATCAGTAGCAATTAATGAAAGATAAAACTTAGGATTGCAATCTCGATAATTGCGGCAATTCCCATAACGAGAGTGTTCATTGTCTGTGTCTTGTATCCGCGGTCAGGTGACATAGCTCCCAAGTTTGTAACAACCCAGAAATATGAATCGTTCGCGTGGGATACTGTCATAGCGCCTGCTCCGATAGCCATGCATACCAGTGTTACCTGAATAGCTGATGTGAATCCGAGAACAGGAAGCAGCGGTGCAACGATTCCTGCAGTAGTTGTGAGAGCAACTGTTGAAGAACCCTGAGCGGACTTCAGAATTGCCGAGAGCAGGAATGGGAAGAAGATACCCATAGTTGAGAGCACCTCTGCATGTGATGAAATGTAGTTAACCATGTCGGATGCAGCGATAACCTTACCGAGCACTCCGCCTGCAGCCGTTACGAAAAGGATAGGTCCGACTGTCTTCAGTGTTTCATTGCAGATATCGTAGAATTCTCCCATCTTACCTGCACCCTTAAGCTGGATTGCAGCGCATACTGTACCTACTGCAAGAGCGATGATAGGTGTTCCGAGGAAGGCTACGAGCGAAGCGACGCCGCCTTCAACCTTAGCCATTGCGAAGATTGATGCAAGAGCCATGAGGATGATAGGCACGATAATCGGTGCGAGTGATGAGAATCCGTTAGGCAGTTTGCCGTATTCCTGGATGAGCTCTTCATATGTCTTAACGATCTCGCTACTGTCAGCTTCGTCGTCTGCTTTAACTTTCTTACCGATGTATTTTGCATAGGCAAATCCTGCAATCAGCGGGAAGATGGAGCAGACTGCGCCGAGTCCCATAACGAGGAGCAGGTTGTCGCCGATGCCGAGAGTGGATGCTGCAGCGATTGGTCCCGGTGTAGGTGGGATAAATACGTGAGCGATGTAAAGTCCGGATGCAAGACCTACGGTCATGGATACCGAAGATTCTCTTGTACGCTGCACGAGAGCTTTACGGATAGGATTCAAGATTACAAAACCTGAGTCGCAGAAAACAGGGATTGATACAACCCATCCCATGAGCTCCATAGCGAGAACAGGGTTCTTCTGTCCTACCAGCTTGATGACCATGTCTGCCAATTTGAGAGCAGCTCCGGTCACTTCCAGTATGCTTCCGATAAGAGCACCGAGTATGATTACGATACCGATGCTTGAGAATGTTCCGGAGAATCCGGCACCGATTACGCTTGCCAGACCGCTGATCTTAGTTCCGTCAGCCTGAGCCTGGTCAACCAGTGGTATACCTGCAATAACGCCGAGTACGAGTGAGATCAGCATTATCGAGATAAATGGATGGATTTTGAATTTGGAAATCATAACGATCATCAGTACGATGGCCAGTACGAAAACCAGAATAAGTGGTAAGCCTGTCATGTTATTCCTCCTATATTCAACTTGAGTTCATACCTCTTGTTGTGATAATAGCATAGTTTTGAGGAATATCTGTGGCTGGATTACACCAATATACGCATTATTTTTGTGTCGTCAGCACAAGAATGCCCTATCCATGCCCCTGCTCTTCAGAATCCTTCTCCCTGCTCCTTTTAAGGTACATGCAAAATCCTCCGAGGAAGGCCCGATCCTCTGCGGATGCGACCGGATCGATTTCTAAGAGCTCCTTAAGCTGTCCGTACCTATATGCCAGAGTGTTTTTATGAATGTAGAGGAGCTCCGCCGCCTTCGGGAAGTTGAAGTTGGTCTTCATAAGAGCACCCGCGACCTCTTGTATCATATCGCGCTTTTCGGGCGGAAGTTTCTTCTCAAACAGATAATAAATCCGGTGGAGCTCCTTCATAGGAACTGTCGCCTGCAGATACTCCCCAATGTAATCTTGGAAGAAAACCGGGCATTCGACTGTATTCCTCTGCTCCAGCCATTTGCAGTGCCTGTACGCCGAGTAGTAATCCGAGAAACGATTCTGTATGCTCCCTACATAAATGCTCACATCATCCTGAGTCATTTTGAGGAAAGGCGAGAGATAATCCAGTATATGGTCCTTGTACTCCGCGAAGAGATACTCTGTCGCCATCGGAAGAGTCTTAAATATGATGCAGTGGTGTGGGCTTATCTTAAAGCTTATGTCTTCCTTGGTATGAGTCGAGCCTGAGCGTATGCCCTCGAGAGCATTCTCGATATCCGTCCTTTTAGTGCGAATCAAGATCGGAATTCTGGTTATATCCTCATGGTATCCGAGCTCCTCTGCCATGTGGCGTAGCTCCGCGGGGTCGCTCTGCTCATCTTGTATCAAGAGATAGGCGAATCTCTCCTTGCGGCTCCTGCGTAGTCTAAGCTCCTGCTCGCTTCGCTCGTATCTCAGCATAGTCTCTATCGCCATTTTAATAATCAGCGCTACAGAGCGAATCTCCTCGGGATCTCCCGTTACTCCGACGACGCCCTCTCGCACGCCGTTATCTTCTATGACCATATTAATACCCGGCAGCACCGTGGAATAATCGCGGCTGTCGCTGGTAACGACTATTGATTCATTGCCCTTGACTATCCTATATGCCACCTCATGGAACTTGCCTACGCGCTCGGGGTCACGGCTCGCTATGATGGTGCCATCCCCGTCCATGATATTCACATTGAATTCCGTGTACTGGGTGACCTGTTCTATAAACTTCCTGGCGAGATCTCTACTAATCATTATTTCTCCTGCCTCCCGCAAATCAGCCTGCAGTTTTTTTAATAATACCATATACAACGGATGACAGCTTCCTTAGGTTGTTATATAATTGTCAAGTCCGTTTATTCCCAGATTTAGATTTTATTTTATGTTAAGGAGTTATTATGAATCTATTTCAAAAGTGGATGAATATCAGCCTCGTGCTTAGGATATTCGTCGGTCTTGTTATCGGAGCAATCCTCGGATTACTCATCCCCTCACAAGCATGGATTTCCATTTTCGGAGATGTGTTCGTAGGAGCGCTCAAAGGTATCGCACCTATTCTCGTATTTGTTTTGGTTGCATCATCACTTGCAAACGCAAAGGGCGGCAATGCTGACAGGTTCAGAGTCGTTATCATTCTCTACATGGTAAGTACTCTCATCGCTGCTTTCGTCGCAGTTTGCATGAACTTTGCATTCAAGGTGCAGGTTCCTCTTACAGGTGTTGAAAATGTCGCTGAGGATCTGACTCCTCCGGGCTCTGTATTTGAGGTTCTCAAGAATCTCTGCTTGGGCTTTGTAACTAACCCGGTCAGCGCCATAGCAAATGCGAATTACATAGCTATACTCTTCTGGGCTGTTGTTATCGGACTTGCCATGAAGGCAGCCGGTGACGGAACCAAGAAGTTCTTCACAGATATGGGAGAAGCCCTTTCTATGGTAGTGCGCTGGGTCATCAACTGCGCACCTTTCGGAATCATGGGTCTTGTATTCAACGCAGTATCTACAAGCGGCCTTGCAATCTTCAAGCAGTACGGTCAGCTCGTAGCACTGCTGGTAATCACTATGCTCCTCACATCTCTTGGAATCAACGCCATCATCGTAGCTCTTACTCTCAAGCGTAATCCGTACCCGCTCATGTGGTACTGCATCAAGAGAAGTGCTATAACAGCATTCTTCACAAGAAGCTCGGCAGCTAACATTCCTGTAAACATGGAGCTCTGCAAAGACCTCGGTCTCGATGAGGATATGTACTCAGTATCCATTCCTCTCGGCTCGACCATCAATATGGACGGAGCTGCAGTTACTATCACAACACTTACTTTGGTTGCCTGCTGGACTACCGGCGTGGAAGTAACATTCCCTATGGCAATCCTCCTGAGCATAGTAGCTACGCTCTCTGCATGCGGAACTTCCGGAGTAGCAGGAGGCTCACTGCTCCTCGTTCCTCTGGGATGCGCAATGTTCGGCATACCGACAGACATCGCAATGCAGATGGTAGGAATCGGCTTCATCATCAGCGTAATTCAGGATTCAGTAGAGACGGCTCTGAATTCTTCCGGAGATGCAATCTTCACTGCTACAGCTGAGTTCTACTCCTGGAAAAAGGAAGGCCGCGAATTACCTCTATAATCAAAGAGTTAATAATCACATCAATTGCAGACAAAGCCCGGGCTTCAAAACCCGGGCTTTTCTCATCTTATAAGGGCCATGGATTATGTTGATAAGTGCGGGGCCATGGATAAGTCCAAGGATAGCTGCGCATCTATCCTCCGACTTACCCACCGCCCCGAACTGCTTGCTGTCACTTATCAACATAATCCACCGCCCCTGCTACTACCTTTTCAATATCAACAAATGTACATTCAAAGACCCTCTATAGCCTCATTTGAAGGTGTATTCTCAAGCTCCTCGAGTGATTTATCCATTCAAATCGATATTTACAAAAGCTCTGAATGGACAGACAGAGAAAAAGCTCTTCGTTTTTCTTCAATTTATCCATTCAAACAACCTGTTTTCTCGAGGCTGAATGGATAACCTGAAAAATCTCTCGACAGTTATCCATTCACAAGCAGTGAGATGAGCAGATTGAATCCACAAATGAGATTTGAAATCTAATTTATGGGTGCATTTCATCTGAAATGGAGCGTTTGGATGGATACGGGGTCTCGCTGTCGTGCGTTGAGACGTATTATTATTGATAGACTTCTGAGTGGTGGTGTAGCAGTAGCAGCTGTGGAGGCTGTGTGCAATCACCCATCCAAGAAAAATGCAGGCCTGTGGGTAAGCAGGTGGACGGCGCTTATTCTGCCGTCCATGTGCTTATCCATAGGTCTGCGGTGATTGTGCACAACTCCATAGCTGATGAATCAGCCTTTAATCGGATATTATGCAGTCTATTCTGTTAGTGTATTCGCCTTCCGTAGTAGCTGAGTGGCGCAAGTCGCCCGTGACGCTTCTGAGCACCTTATACGAGAGCTCATTGCTTGAATCTGCAGGATCGAAGTGCTCCCCGTTATACAGCACTACTATATCCGCCTTATTCTCATCCGCAATATATTCTGCAGTGAAGAGGACGCGAGGCTCTTTTATCTCAACTGCGAGCATCTGCTCTACCAGTTCCTCGAATACCAGATGCATGCAATATTTAATCCTGGACGGAACTTCATTTCTGGTGCAGTAGCGGTCGATCTCAGCACTTGCCTCGATGTAGTTGAATTCTGCATCATCCATGCTGATCTCGAGCACTTTATGTCCGCGTATGAATTGCCTGGTCAGCTCCCTCTGCGGATTATCGAAGATCTGCTCCGGTGTGCCATCCTCATAGATTCCGCCCTGGTCCATATAGAAGACTCTGTTCGCTACAGCCTTTGCAAAGTTCATCTCGTGAGTGACTATCATCATGGTTTTGCCGCTCTCAGCGAGATCCATGACGACCGACTGCACTTCCCAGACCATAGTAGGATCGAGGGCGCTTGTGGGCTCATCTAGAAGTATTACTTCGGGGTTCATAGCCAGGGTCCTCGCGATGGCAACCCTTTGCTTCTGTCCGCCCGAGAGCATGTCCGGGTACTGGTATTCGCGGCCCGAAAGGCCCACTCTTTTAAGCAGCTCTACGGCGTTATCATGCGCCTCGCTCTTAGGTACCCTTAGGATATCCATCGGAGCCTGCATCACGTTCTCGACTACAGTCAGGTGATTAAACAAATTGAATGACTGAAACACCATGCCCATGTGGCGGCGCGCTTCTGTCACGTCATACTTAGGGTCTGTTATATCCGTTCCTTTGAACAGAATCTGTCCGCCCGTCGGACGCTCGAGCATGTTGATGCAGCGAAGCAGTGTGGACTTGCCCGTTCCGGAAGGTCCGATGACGGAGATGACATCGCCTTCGTTTATAGTTACGTTCACGTCCTTAAGCGGCGTTGCGTTTTCATATTTCTTTTCGAGGTGGATTAGCTCAATCATTTGCCTTCTACCTCCTTCTTAATCAGTTCCGGGCTTCGCTTCCTAGGATCGATGCGAGGCTCTATTCTGTTCACTATGGCTATAAGCAGCGCAGCGAGTATGAAATATATGATAGCTACGGCTATAAGCGGGAAGAACGCCTCGTAAGTTCTGCTTCGCACTATATCTCCCATCTTCGTAATGTCCTGGACGGCTATGTAGCCTACTATAGCCGTGGCCTTGATAAGCCCGGTTATCTCACCTTTATACACAGGCATAAAATGTGGCATGGCCTGAGGGAGCACGATCTTAAAGAAGGCCTTGAGATTTGTGTAGCCGAGCGCATATGCAGCCTCGAGCTGTCCGCTGTCTACCGCTCCGACGGCAGTCGTAAGATCGCAGTAAATGCCGGCTCCGAATATAAGCATAAAGCCTATTATAGCCACGCTCGTCGCCGAGAAATTAAGCGGCAGCATTATTATGTAATACAAAATCATAAGTAGCACTACCGCCGGCATGCCCTGCACCAGCCATACGCAGAACTTCGTAATGGCATTGGCCCATGGATTACCGTTACGGCAGATCATAAATAGTATAAAGCCGAGCAATGTTCCGAATATGATAGACATAAATGTTACGAGCAGCGTAGTTCCGATGCCCGATACAAACATCTTCCACCTGCTCTCCCTTACAAATGTCTTTTCGAAACTGTTCTTTACAGATTCCCAAAAGCCGAGCGCAGACTTCGCATTCTCATCGCGGACCAGTGCCGTCACATCGATATCAAAAAGCATGTCCGAAAACGGCAGGGACTCCGCCCTCTCCTCCGAGTAGTAAAGATCCGCCATGATACAGTCGACATCTCCGCTCAGAGCAGCAGCAATGATCCCGCCGTAATCATATATCTTGAACTCGAGATCCGCATCCATCCAATAGGCGAATCTCTTAGCAAGCTCTATATCAAATCCGTTCAGCTCGTTATTCCTGTAGTAAGTGTACGGAGGCTCCGTGCCTGCCGTGGCTACCGTAAGATGAATCTTCGGATTCTCAGCCTCCGGTATATCCGGCATTTCCTCGTCTCCGCGCACTACCCAGCGATCGAGCATTTCATCAATTGTGTCATCGGCCTTGATCTCAGCAATAAAGGTATTGAGCCTCTCTGTGAAATTCGGTATCTCTGTTACCGGAGATATGCCTACCGCGACGCTGTTAGACATGTAGTTCTCATCCAGGATGCGCACGCCCGTAGTGCCCTCTTCTATCGCGAGCTCGAGCTGCCTCCTGCTGTAGACAAAGGCGTCAATTCTGCCCTCGGCTACGTCCTTGTAGCCGAGCTTCGTATCGTAGTAGCCTATGACTTCAAGCTCAGGATAATCTTCCTGCAGGCTCTTCTCCTCCGGGCAGTTGATTCCTACCCCCACCTTAACGCCGGGCTCAGTGAACTGACTAAAGGAAGATATAGCCTCCTTTTTATCAGCCCTGCAGCCGCCGAGCACGCAAAGTCCAAGTGCAGTAACAAGCAGTATTAACAATGTAATAATCTTTTTGTTTTTCATTTCTTTCTTCTAATAAGCGGCAGATGGAACAGGTAAAGCGTCAGCGCTGCAAGACCTGCAATAATCAAGAGATACAGGTACCATTGCCAAAGCTCAGTTATATTGATGCCCAGGGGATTTCGGTACGTAAAGAAAAAGTTCGTCCCAAAATCCACGCTGACCAATTTGCCATCTACATAAGTCGGACTCGCAAAGATGGAATTCAGATAAATAGATATAAAGCCGAGGAGGAGTACCGCCAGAGTCGTATTTCTGAAGTGCTTCATGCTCCACTCTATCTCAGCCGAGCGCGCTATGATAAGCCCAAGCGCGATTATCATGGAATGGAAGATAAAGAATTGGTACGAAATCGGGCTCGTAAATGCCTGCTCTACGGATATAGTAGTTGTAAATATCGATGGCATGGCAAGCGCCAGAAGCCCGCCTATTACGCAGGTCGGCGCCATAAACGCCAGCAAAGCTTTGCGCCTCTTCTCATCCCCACTAAACCTCGCTACAGCTATAAGCACAATCTGTATCGAGCAGAAATGAAGCGGCAGATGATTCAGCGGCAGATACGGCTGCAAGAGTTCGCCACTGCTCGACGGAACCAGCTCTATAACTCCCATAATCTTTGTAAGTTCAGATAGTATTGCAACAATCAGTGCCGACGTGAGCACCTTGCCCAGATCAGGACGCTTCTTGCTGTAATCTCGATTAATCATGAAGACTATGACCGCGCATATAACAAGCCACAGCAGATGTCTCCAAGTAAACATAGTCTATCCCCTTTTCTTAGCCCTTTTAATATCGTAAAACCAAATCCAAGACAGCTTCATGTTAAGGCGTATCAGCAGCCAGGATACGATATATCCTGTCACAAAGATCAAGATCAGGCTAATCAGTTTAAAGAGCATGGATGTATGATCAAAATCCAGGAATGAATACGGTGCTTTCTCGCTCCCGATAATCCCCGTTCCAAACAGTATGGTCATAACAACAGCATATGTGGCTAAAAACAATGTGCCTTTAAAAGGATCAAGTATTTTCGGTCTGCCCATCGGTGAATCGTTCAAGAGAAAACTCGCCACAGTCGTAAACG
>CACWIO010000053.1 GCA_902760855.1 uncultured Eubacteriales bacterium | reverse complement strand
GCTTCGGCGGCATATCTGCCTAGCGGCACCAGTCTGTTTTCCTCGTCCGCATCCTTCAAAGTCACGAAGTTCATATTGAGATTCAAATCTGAGAACTTCAGACGAACCACCTCAGTGACCCTCGCGCCCGTGCCGTACATGAACTCGAGCAGAGCCTTATCGCGCATGCCTTTCTTGTCGCCCTCGGGCAGATCCATCAGGCGTGCAGCCTCATCAATAGTCAGGAAATCCACCTGGCGCCTATCGCCCTTCACTGACTTGATCTTGGCGAACGGATTATTAGTCATCGCGCCTCCCGCGATCCTGAAGTCGTAATAATTCCTAAGCGACGACACCTTCCTGTTAATCGTGGCCTTAGACTTGCTCTGGTTGCCCAGCTCAAGCACGTAGGAGACCGCGTCACTCTCATTGGCACGTCCCAATGACTTCCCGCGCTCTTTCAAATATTTCTCAAAAGCCGCGATGTCCCTCTCGTAAGCTATAATCGTATTCTCGGCTTTATTCTTATCATTTCTCAGATGTTCTAAAAACTCACGCATACCGTTTCTCCTGACTTCACCTTAGCGTAAACTTCTCTAAATCTCACCCGCCTGGCGGGCAAACAAAACTCCAATAATCGTCTTGCTGTCTCTGATCTCACCTCTCATGATCATGTCGATGAGTTCGTCAGCATCATATTCCTCGACGTCTATGCATTCGGTCGGATCGAGATTCCTCTCGCCCGGCACAAGATCTCTGCATATATAGATATGAAGGAACTCCGAAGAGTAACCGCAGGTCGGATAGTAAGACACGAGATGCTTAATCGAACCGGCCTTGTATCCCGTCTCCTCCGCAAGCTCTCGCACAGCCGTAAGCTCCGGATCTTCGTTCGGATCCGCCTTTCCGGCAGGAAGCTCCAGGAGCACCTTCTCAAAAGGTTTTCTGAACTGCCTCTCCATCAGGATCTTGCCATCGTCCTTCACCGCCAGAATAATCCCGCCGCCTACATGCTCTACCACATCGCGTATGGACTCTCCTGCGACCGTCTCTACAACATGCTGCCTGATCTTAAACACAGGCCCTTCATATATTATCTTGCTGCTTTTAGTCTTCTCTTCAAACGCCATATCTATGCCTTATCTTTACAATAACTAATTTATCTGATTCGATTTTAGCACAGAGTCAGTCCGGCAGGCTATATCAAATTGAGCTTGCAAGCCAATTCTTTTATAAAAGTTCTGCGCCACTTCTTCCAGGTGTTCTCATGGGCAATTCCGGCAGGCATATTTGCATCCGAGATGCATTCGACAGTTAGCATCCTATACTCCTCCGGTATCGCCTTGAGAGCCTCCTTTATGCAAGCCAGCTTCCTCGAAGCCTCCTCCATCACCTCATCGCTCATGGATGCCAGATCCTCATCATCCGAGAATACAAGCTCGTCATCTTTGGGCACATGCCTCCTCATGGCGTCAAGCCTGTATAGTCTGTCAATATCCTTCACTATCCACGTGCACTGATAATACACAGCCTTCGGCAATCTCAGTCTACTCGCCCGGTACATACTTCGCTCCTTTCTCCGCATAAGACTAACGATTTATCAGATTGTATTATCTGAGCGCCTGCGGATTATGGTCGTTTTGTGATGAGTGCACTGAGTGTCGAAATTAGTGCATTTTTTGCAGGATTTCATACAAATTCGCCAAATGAAAAGCAGGTACGCTTCCCTCATGGTTTATAGTACCTGCTGTAATCTCTTACCTTATACGGTGAATGTATATCCGATCCCTCCGTCACTATGAGCCCGTATTTATCCGCATACTCCATGAGCATCTCGGATTGCTCTTCGCTTGCAGACGGATGCATGCATTCGATGCCGTCTATTCCGTAGTCTCGCATGCGATCCAGTATCTTATACATCCTCGGAATGAACTCATCCAAGCTCTCTCCGAGATGCCTTTGCTCCATCGGGTGAGCCATCACAGCCACGCCTCCGGCCTCCTGTATGGTGACTATGGCCACGAGCGATGAGAGCGTGACCTTTTTAATTGCCCTGATGCTGTCCTGCCTGAATATGCTCTTAAACGCATCATGGTAATTCTCTACCACTCCTCGCTCTTCGAGTATCTGGGCAAATGTCGGCTTCCCTACATATCTGCCGTCGTTGATGCGCCCTATATCGTCGAGAGTGATATCGTAGCCAAGCTCATTTAATGCAGCCATGAGCCTGTCGTTTCGGTTGGCCCTGGCCTGTCTGATCTCCCAGAGCACATCTTTAAAGCCTTTATAGTTATAGTCGTATCCGTAGCCGAGTATGTGAAGGTCCTTGCCGAGTTCATCCTCAGAGTCCAACTCAATACCCGAGATGTAAGGCAAGCCGATTGTCTCGGCATATTCCATCCCGACCCTTGAGCCCTCTGCTCCGTCGTGATCGGTTATAGCCAGTAGCTCATATCCCTGACTTACCCTGAGATCTATTATCTCCTTCGGGCTAAGCAAACCATCCGAATAGTAGGTATGCATGTGCAGGTCTCTCTTGAGCCCCGACTCGATCACTCGTCTTATGCTCTCTTTGTCAAATTCCTTATATCTCTTCAAGTGCCAGCCCCTTTAGACAGACGTCGCATTAAAGCGACTCAACATCGTCTTCCTCAAGATAGCTTATATACGGAAGTCCTCTGAGCCTCTGATCGTAATCGAGGCCGTATCCGATTATGAAAAGGTCGTCGATTTCAAAGCCCACGTAGTCTGCATGGAAATCCGCAGTGCGGCGGGCTTCTTTATTCAGCATCGTGCAGACCTTTACGGATTTAGGTCCGCGCTCTGCCAGCTTGTCCATTACATACTTCAGTGTGATGCCGCTGTCTACGATGTCCTCAATTACGAGTACATGAGCGTTGTACATATTGATGTTCGGGTCGAAATTGATTTTTACAACACCCGATGTGCTGGTGGCAGAGCCGTAGCTACTTGCGGATATGAAGTCTATCCTGCAGTCGTGCTCCATATATTTTAATATATCGGCAAACCAAAGGACCGAGCCCTTCAAAGTGCACAGGAGGATTAGATCCTCCCCCTCGTAGTCCTTATCTATCTGGGCAGCCAGCTCCTTCGCTCTCTTCTGTATATCGTCATAATCGTAAAGAATCTTGCCGAGTATCTTTGGTTTTGACATGTCATCCTCCCTTTTTACTTGTGAAACTCATCCCATTGCTCGAGCAGGAATTCTATAGTGTCGAGCAGTTCATCATCTCCGCTTCTCTTAAGCGAAGAGATGGGAATTACTATGTCGTCCTCGCTCATTCCGAGCGTATCTTCTATCATCCTAAGCGCTTTTGCGCGCTCATTGCTTCCTATCTTGTCAGCCTTGGTTGCAACCACTATGCCGTCGAGTTCGAAATACTTCAGATACTCATACATCTGAACATCCTGCTCGCTCGGCTTGTGTCTGATGTCCACGAGCTGCACCACCTTGATGAGGTTCTCCCTGCCCTCAAGGTAGGCCTCCATCATTGCGCCCCACTTCTCGCTCTCGCTCCTGCTTATCTTGGCATATCCGTATCCGGGCAAATCAACTATCCTGAATCTGTCATTGCAGCGATAGAAGTTGATCGTGCGAGTCTTGCCGGGGCTTCCCGACACACGCGCGAGCGCCTTCCGTCCCGTAATGAGATTCAAAAGCGATGATTTGCCTACATTGGATCTGCCGGCAAACGCAATCTCAGGCAAATCCTCAGGCGGATATTGCGATGCCTTGACAGCCACCGCCTCAAGTTCTGAAGTGTTTATCTTCATTTAATCACCAGTGGTATTACTTCTTCGAAGTCCTCCACAGGGAAGAACTCTATGCTCTTTCTGACAGATGCCGGTATATCCTCAAGATCCGGTGTGTTCTCCTTAGGGATGATTACCTTCTTGATGCCCTGCCTGTAGGCCGCGAGCACCTTCTCTTTAAGGCCACCTATTCTGAGGACTTTACCGCGCAGAGTAATCTCACCTGTCATGGCCACGGTCTTGTCCGCCTTCCTGTCAGTCAGAAGTGAGAACAGGGCTGAGCACATGGTGATTCCTGCCGACGGGCCGTCCTTAGGAGTCGCACCCTCAGGGATATGTATCTGGATGTCGTAATCCTTGAATACGTCCTTTCCAATCTTATACTTGGTGGATATCGACTTGATATAGCCCATAGCCGTGGTCGCAGATTCTCTCATGACCTCACCCATCTGACCGGTCAGCACTAGTTTACCCGTGCCCGGCATCTTGACAGTCTCGATAGTCAGGGTAACTCCGCCTACCGAAGTCCAGGCCATTCCCGTAGTCACACCAATCTCAGGCTCGAGCGAACCTATATCATCTATGTATATCTTCTTACCGAGATAGCTCTTGAGATTCCTCGGCGTCACATTGTTCTTTTTATTCTTCTTGCTTACGATATTCCTTGCAGCCTTACGGCAAGCATTTCCTATCTCGCGCTCGAGATTTCTTACTCCTGCCTCGCGGGTGTAATACTCGATGATATCCCTGATCGCAGCCGTAGTAATTGAGAACTGAGTTCTCTTGAGGCCGTTTTCCTTCATCTTCTTAGGCACGAGATAGTCCGTCGCGATGCGCACCTTCTCATCCTCGGTGTAGCTGGATAATTCGATGACCTCCATCCTGTCCAGCAGCGGTGCAGGAATCGTTGAAGTCGTATTCGCCGTAGTGATGAACATCACGCCCGAGAGATCGAATGGTATCTCGAGGTAGTGATCTGTAAATGTGCTGTTTTGCTCAGGGTCGAGCACCTCGAGAAGAGCCGATGCAGGATCTCCTCTGAAATCGCTTCCAATTTTATCTACCTCGTCGAAGAGGAAGAGCGGGTTGTTGGATTCCGCCTCTATAATCGCATTTATGACTCTGCCCGGGATAGCGCCCACATAAGTCCTTCTGTGGCCTCTTATCTCAGCCTCATCTCTGACTCCGCCTAGCGACATCCTTACAAACTCTCTGTTAGTGGCTCTTGCGATAGAGCGAGCGATTGAAGTCTTGCCGACTCCCGGAGGTCCGACCAGGCAGATGATAGGACCCTTATTCTCCTTGGTCAGATGCTGCACTGCGAGGTTCTCGAGTATTCTCTCCTTGACCTTCTCAAGTCCGTAGTGGTCTTTATTGAGCACCTTCTCGGCCTTTTCCAGGCTTCTGTTTATCTTGTTCGACTTATGCCAAGGCAGCTCCAATATAGTCTCGATATATGTCCTCGATACATTCGCATCAGGGCTCATAGGATTCATCTTAGCGAATTTATCAATCTCTTTTCTTACCTTAGTATCGGTCTTTTCCTCGAGCTTCAGCTCATCCAGCTTTTCCTTCCACTGGCGGACTTCGTCATCTATGTCCTCGTCCTCACCAAGTTCCTCTTTGATTACCTGGAGCTGTTCTCTGAGATAATACTCCCTCTGGCCGCGGTTCATGTTCTTGACCACGCGGTTATTAATCCTCTTGGCTATGGAGAGTATGCTGTTTTCTTTACCTATTATATCTATGAGATGTCCGACTCTCAGCTTAACCGAGTCTATCTCGAGAAGTGTCTGCTTGATATCGAAGTTGACATCGATTTCATTGGCAATCAAACTGCAGAGCAGCGACGCATCGTCTATGCCCTCGATAAGTGCCATTCCGGCGGATTCTCCCTGCCCGGAGAGCTCGAGGTACTTGATAAAGAGCTGTCTCAAGACTCTTATATTAGCCTGCATGCTGATATCGCTCGGATCATCATCATAATCCTCTGCGGCGGTGTAAGTGCACATAAGCATATCCTTGCTTTCCCTTTCGAATATGCTCTCTATCCTTACTCTCTGCTCGACTATAACGAGTATGCGCACGTATTCGTCATTTCTCTTGACGACCTGCTTCACCCTGATAAGGGCGCCCGTCATATAGCAATCATCCTGCACGGGCTCATTGACTGCCGGGTCTCTTTGAGCTGACACGACAATATACTTGTCGGAATTCATCGCAGCATCAACCGCAGCCAGAGACTTGTCCCTGCCTATATCAAAACCGACTATTGTACCCGGAAAGAAGGCCTGCCCTCTCAGCGGTATATACGGTATTCCTGTTTTATTATCAAATTCTGACATTTATGCTTCCTTTTCTAATTTGCGGTCCTTGGCAGCTCCGCTTTTCCTGCTTGTGTCGTCAGCGCCTCTCAGCACCAGCACCGGCTCGGATTTGCCCTCCACCACATCCTTAGTGATAATGCATTTTTCGACCTCAGGTCTCGACGGTATCTCGTACATGATATCTGTCATAATGCCCTCGAATATGCCTCTAAGGCCTCTGGCTCCCGTATGAAGGGAAAGAGCCTTGTCGGCCACTGCGTGAATCGCGTCTTCCTCTACAACAAGCTCCACACCGTCCATCTCAAAGAGAGTCTCGTACTGCCTGACGATTGAGTTCTTAGGTTCCTTGATGATTCTGACCAGCGCTTCTTCGCTCAGCTCTGACAGCGCTACCGTAACCGGCAAACGCCCGATCAGCTCGGGTATCAGGCCGAACTTCAGTAGATCCTCAGGCTGCGCCTGAAGCAGCACATCATGCTCATCGAAATCGAGCTTGGTCTCGTCCTGATTGAACCCTATGACCTTGGATCCCAGTCTGACTTTGATTATCTTATCAAGCCCCGTGAACGCGCCACCGCATATAAACAGCACGTCCTTGGTGTCGAAGTGAATGAATTCTTGGTTCGGGTGCTTGCGTCCGCCCTGCGGAGGCACATTTGCCACCGTACCCTCGATTATCTTAAGCAGCGCCTGCTGCACGCCCTCTCCGCTTACATCCCTTGTAATGGACATGTTCTCGGATTTTCTGGCAATCTTATCAATTTCGTCTACATATATGATGCCCTTCTGCGCTCTTTCGAGATCGCCGTCGGCTGCCTGATATAGCCTGAGTAGTATGTTCTCAACATCCTCTCCTACGTAGCCAGCCTCAGTAAGCGAAGTCGCATCGACTATAGCGAAAGGCACATCAAGTATGCGAGCCAGCGTCTGTGCGAGAAGTGTCTTGCCTGAGCCTGTAGGTCCGAGCATGAGTATATTGCTCTTTGCGAGCTCCACCTCTGCGACTTTTCCTCCGGCATTCTTCTCGAGGTGCTTTATCCTTTTATAGTGATTATACACCGCTACCGCGAGACTCTTCTTGGCAGGGTCCTGCTCGATTACATATTGATCAAGCTCTCTTTTAATCTCCTCAGGTCTTGGGAGTCTGCCCTCCAGAGTGTTGCGTACGGTCGACATAATCTCCTCATCCATGATGGACTTGCAGAGATCCACACACTCATTACAAATGTAAATATCCTCAGGTCCGACTATAATCCTGCGGACCTGAGAACTTGGTTTGCCACAAAATGAACATCTGAGTTCGTTCTTATCTGACATTTTCACTCCTTAGTGCTTGTCTATTACCTTGTCTATCAGACCGTATGCGGCCGCCTCATCGGCAGTCATGTAATTATCGCGGTCTGTATCTTTTTCAATTACTTCGAGCTTCTGTCCGGTATTCTCGGCAAGTATGCGATTGAGTTTGTCGCGTAGCTTCAGTATGTGGTCGGCCGTAATCTTGATATCCGACGCCTGCCCCTGAGCACCGCCCATAGGCTGATGTATCATGAGCTCTGCGTTAGGCAGTGCATAGCGTTTGCCCTTAGTGCCGCCTGCGAGCAGGAAGGCTCCCATGCTGGCCGACATGCCTACGCAAATAGTGCTGATATCAGGCCTGACAAGCTGCATGGTGTCGTAGATGGCCAGTCCCGCCATGACGCTTCCGCCCGGTGAATTGATGTAGATATTTATATCTTTATCCGGGTCCTGGGCCTCGAGGAAGAGCAGCTGCGCCACAACTATGCTGGCTGTGTGATCTGTAATCTCCTCGTCTATGAATATGATTCTGTCCTTGAGCAGTCTGGAGTAAATGTCGTAAGTGCGCTCACCCTGACCGGTCTGCTCTACCACATATGGTACGTAATTCATCGCATTTCCTCGCTGATATTACTTCTCTTCTTTGTCTTCTTTCTTAGCCGACTTCTTGGCTTCTTTAAGCTTGGCATTCTCAAAGATAAGATCGATTGCCTTTTTGGTCAGAGCATCTTCTTTGAAGTAAGTCTCTGTATCAGGGCCTGACATTGTCTTAACCTGCTCTACGCTCATTCCGTACTGGTCTCCGAACTCTTTCATGAGATCGATTACCTCAGCATCCTCTACTGTCAGTCCTTCCTGTCTGATGATGTTCTTGAGGAGAACTCTGGTCTTAACTCTCTTCTCAGCCTCAGGTTTCGACTGCTCCATCAGATCCTCAGGCTTCTGTCCCATCCACTCGAGGTACTGCTCGAGGCCGATGCCCTGCGCCTGGAGGCTCTGGCTCATATCGTAGAGCATGTTCTGAAGCTCGTTCTGAATCATTGATTCCGGCACCTCGATCTCGTTAGCGTTATAAAGCTGCTCGAGGGCTCTGTCCTTCATGATGGACTCATCTGTATCCTTAGCCTTAGCCTGGAGATTCTTCTTGATGTCCTTCTTGTACTCATCGAGAGTTTCGAATTCACTTACATCGCTTGCGAGCTCATCGTTAAGCTCCGGAAGTATCTCTTCTTTGATTTCATGAATCTTGCATTTGAATACGGCGTCTTTACCGGCCAGCTCCTCAGCGTGATACTCTGCAGGGAATGTTACCTTAACCTCTACATCGTCTCCTGTGGATTTGCCCTCAAGCTGCTCTTCAAATCCCGGAATGAACTGTCCGGATCCGAGCTTGAGCTCATAATTCTCAGCTGTGCCGCCTTCGAAGACCTCGCCGTCGACACTTCCCTCGAAATCAAATACGAGTGTGTCGCCGTTCTTGGACTTTCTGTCCTCTACGGTTTCCATTCTGGCCTGGCTCTTCTGAACTCTCTCGAGCTCCTCATTTACTTCCTTGGCTCCGATCTTAGTCTCGAGCTTCTCTACCTCGAGGCCTTTGTATTTCTTGACATCGATTTCTGGGAATACTTCTACGCTTCCTGTAATTACCACAGGCTCATCCTTCTTAATGTCCGGAGTATCCAGCTTAGGCTGGGCAATTACGTCAAGTCCCATCTCACTTACTGCATTGTAATAACCGTCTTCGAGGAGCGCATTCAGAGCCTCATCCCAGAAGATGTCATGACCGTAATGCATCTCGATAATCTTGCGAGGGGCTTTACCCTTTCTGAATCCATCGATTGCGAATCTCTCTCTGTTGGCCAGATAGGCCTTATTGAGAGCCTCTGCAAATTCTTCCTTGCTGAATTCGATGCTGAACTTTACTACTCCGTTTTCCTTTGAAACCTGTGTTGCTTTCATTTGTATTTATCCTCCGTTGGTTAATAACTGTTACTGTTTTATTCAAATGCTCTCTGCAGTTTGGACATATCCTCTGCTTCGAGAGCGTACTTCTCTCTTATCATATTGGCAAGCCACATGAAGTCGTCTTCGTCTCCGTAATACCACTCTATCTCAAGTTCGCAGATAGGTATCTCATGCCCGTCATGATGATGTATGGTTCCCTCATCCACCGATATGCAGCTTATTGATTTACCTGTATCCACTTTGAACTGGCGGCGTACGAACTCCATCTCGATTATCTTCAGAAGTTCCTTATCCCCCGCTGCATCCTTGAGCACATCATATGCGTCACTGGACACGAAGAAATCTATCTTAGGATTGTCTGCGAATCTCTCGTCGCTGACTACCAAGTTGAATTCTTCGCGTTTATGAAGTCCTTTGCTGACATTGACATCCCACTTAACAGTGGCAGTGCATCTGTCGTCTTCCATGCGAGTCCTGAAAGCTATGCCTTTGTTTCTCAGGTCGTAGTCGACAGTATCGTAATAGGTGGCTTTCATCTCTATTGTCTCGACTTCGTCAATGCCGACGGCTTTGATTTCTGCGTTCTCAACTATCCTGTCGAATACGCTCGTATCATCCAGCCTGAACTTAAATTCTGTTTCCATTTCTCTCCCTCTTGCATTGCACAACTTTGATTATCTTCCTTTTTATGCGCAGCCCATAGATTTTACTAGAAAACCTCTTATTCTTCAAGCTTTAATAAGTGTACTTTGAAATCTGTATCTTCGAATAGTTTATCCGTCATGTTTATGAAGTTTTCGGATAAGTCGCTGGCGTAATATCTGTCAACGAACTCAGAGCCTGCCGCCAGCATATCCTTCCTCTGAAGTATCTCTCTGG
>CACWIO010000052.1 GCA_902760855.1 uncultured Eubacteriales bacterium | reverse complement strand
ATTCGACGTATCCATACTCGAGCTCGGTGACGGAGTATTTGAAGTACTCGCTACTAACGGCGACACAATGCTCGGCGGAGACGACTTCGATAATGCTCTCGTAAACTTCCTGGCAGACAGCTTCCAGAAGGAAAACGGAGTTGACCTCAGACAGGACAAGATGGCTCTTCAGAGACTGAAAGAGGCCGCAGAGAAGGCTAAGAAAGAGCTCTCATCTGCACAGACCACAAAGGTAAGCCTGCCGTTCATCTCAGCAGGTGCTGCAGGCCCGCTCCATATGGATATGGACGTAACAAGAGCGAGATTTGAGCAGCTCACAAAGGACCTCGTAGACAGAACTATCGAGCCTATGCATAAGGCTATGAAGGATGCAGGCGTTACTTCCGCAGACCTCGAGAAGGTCATCCTTGTAGGAGGTTCCACAAGAATCCCTGCTGTTCAGGAAGCAGTTAAGAACGTAACAGGTAAGGAGCCTTTCAAGGGTATCAACCCTGATGAGTGCGTAGCTATCGGTGCTGCAATCCAGGCCGGAGTACTCACAGGTGAAGTTAATGACATCCTCCTGCTCGACGTTACACCGCTTTCGCTCTCCATCGAGACTCTCGGCGGAGTTGCCACAAAGCTCATCGAGAGAAATACGACCATTCCTACAAAGAAGAGCCAGATTTTCTCAACAGCTGCGGACAATCAGACAGCAGTAGACATCCACGTAATGCAGGGAGAGCGCGAGATGGCAGCAGGCAATATCACGCTCGGAAGATTCCAGCTCAGCGGAATTGCCCCGGCTCCACGCGGAATCCCTCAGATCGAGGTAACATTCGACATCGACGCCAACGGCATCGTAAACGTATCCGCCAAGGATATGGCTACAGGTAAAGAGCAGAAGATTACTATCACTTCTTCAACCAAGCTCTCAGACGATGAGATCAATGCAAAGATCAAGGAAGCTGAGCAGTATGCAGAGGAAGATAAGAAGCAGAAAGAAGCCGTAGAGACTAAGAACCAGTCCGAAGGCCTGATTTTCGAAATCGACAAGCAGCTCGGAGAACTTGGCGACAAGGCTACAGAGGATGAGAAGGCTGCAGTTAACACAGCTAAGGAAGAGCTTCAGGCGGCAATCGACGCAAATGACGTAGAGGGCATGAAGACCAAGATGGAAGCTCTGACCAATGCCTTCTATCCAATCTCAACCAGAATCTATCAGGAAGCTCAGGCAGCTGCAGGTGCGGCTGGTGCAGGCCCTGACATGGGCGCCGGATTTGACCCTGGCAACATGGGCGCAGGATTTGGCGGAGCTGATGCAGGAGCAGGCGCTGCAAACGACGGCACAGTTGATGCCGACTTCGAGGTAGTTGACGACGAGGAGTAATAACAAATGGCAGATAAGAGGGACTATTATGAGGTCCTCGGGGTTTCAAAAGGAGCCTCGGATGCCGAGATAAAAAAGGCTTATCATAAGCTGGCCATGAAATATCACCCGGATAAAAATCCGGGTGATAAGGCCGCTGAGGACAAATTCAAAGAAGCCAACGAGGCATACGAGATACTATCAGATCCCGATAAGAAAGATAAATATGACAGATTCGGACACGCCGGCGTGGACCCTAATTTCGGTGCAGGCCAGGGTGGTTTCGGTGGATTCGGAGGATTCGGCAACTTCGGAGGCGGCTTCGGAGGTTTTGGCGGCAGCGGTGCAGGCGGCATAAACATCGATGACATATTCGATATGTTCGGTGGCATGGGCGGGGCCAGGAGATCTTCCAGAAGAGGCGGCCCGCAGAAGGGTAACGACCTTCAGAAGACCATTACCATAGATTTCACCGAGGCAGTATTCGGTTGCTCCAAGCAGATTGAGATACCAAAAGACGTGAAGTGTAAGACTTGCAACGGAACGGGTGCGAAGCCGGGTACGAGCAAGAAGACCTGCGACCAGTGCGGAGGCTCCGGGCAGATTACCCAGGTCAGCAATACTCCTTTCGGCAGATTCCAGAACATTACGACTTGCCCGAAATGCCATGGCAGCGGTCAGATTGTAGAGACTCCATGTGATGATTGCCACGGAACGGGTAGGATACATAAGACTGTAAAGATTAAAGTGGATATTCCTGCAGGAGTTGATTCTGACAGCATCATCACTCTGCGCGGACAGGGTGAGCCGGGTGTTAACGGAGGACCTGACGGAGATCTTTACATCGTCGTAAATGTAAGGCCGCATAGCACATACAAGAGAAGAGGAGACGATCTCTACCTCGATATGCCTATCACCTTCGAAGAGGCTGCTCTCGGAGCTAAGGTGCAGGTGCCTGGATTCGGAGAGAGCTACAGCTATGCTATTCCGGCCGGCACGCAGAACGGCTCATCGTTTAGACTCAAAGGAAAGGGCGTACCTAATCCGAGGACGGGTAGAAAAGGCGACCTCTATGTGAAGGTCACTGTCGAAATTCCGACTAAGCTCGACCGCAAGCAGAGAAAGGCTGTGGAGGAGCTTGCTGACAAACTCGGAAGCAAGGCATATCCGAAGAAGTCAAAGTTCGATAAACTGAAATTCTAAAGAGAAACGGGGTATTGCACCCCGTTTTAAAATTCGATATCGATGCTGACAGGGCAGTGGTCGCTACCGTAGACGTCTGTGAGTATGCAGGCGTCTTTTAGTTTGTCTGTCAGGCGGTTTGAGATTATGAAATAGTCGATTCTCCAGCCGACGTTCCTCTCCCTAGCCTTCATGCGGTATGACCACCAAGAGTAGGTGACGGTCTCCGGATAGAGATAGCGGAATGTGTCTGTGAAGCCTGCGGCGAGGAGCTCTGTCATTTTACCGCGCTCCTCATCTGAAAAACCGGCATTGCCCTTGTTCGGTCCCGGGTTTTTCAGATCGATCTCATTGTGTGCCACATTGAGATCGCCGCAGTATATGACAGGTTTATTCTTATCGAGCGTAGACATATATTCTCTCATCGCATCCTCAAACTCGCATCTATAGTCGATGCGAGCCAGCCCATCTTGGGCATTAGGCACATAGCAGCAGATGAGATAGAAGTCAGGATACTCGAGTGTAATAACTCGGCCTTCATCGTTGTGAGCGCCGTCTATGCCTAAGGCCACGGATATGGGCTCTCCCATGGACTCCTTAACGAATATGGCAGTGCCGGAGTAGCCTTTTCGCTCAGCATAATTGTAGAATTCGAGATAGCCCTCCGGGTGAAAGTCTGCCTGACCTTCCTGCATTTTAGTCTCCTGCAGGCAGAAAAAGTCTGCGTCTATTTCATTAAAGATATCTTCGAATCCCTTTTTAAGAACGGCTCGAAAGCCGTTTACATTCCAACTTACGAATTTCATTATGCTCTCCTATTCTATGGTAAACGGGACGGCGGTCCAGTCTTTATACTTCTTGATGCCGCGGACTATGGCGTAGCCGGTGCCCGGGGCGATGTTCTGTATGAATGAGACTTCGTAGTCTCTGCCTTCCTTGAGTGATTTGCCGTTTAAGCTGACGCTTAGCTCGGGCTCTGCTCTGTGATTCTTGAGCTTAACTGTCTCCTCGGAGAATTCGAATGTACAATCTCCGATTGATGTCTGATTCTTCTTACCTTTGGCCTGCGTCGGATAGACGCGGCTTGGCTCTATGTACCAGAAGTCGAGATCAACGGCCTCCGTGATACCTCCGCAAGCGGCCTGGTCAGTGGCTTGCCAGAACATGTAGTCTGCCTCGACATGACACTCCGGCCCGTACTGTGCAGCCCAAAGCGTGTACTTGTCGTCTATCAGGGTGGCATCCATGTAATTTGTGAACATGTCGTAATTGCCGTAGATGGCTGACTCGTAGCCGGCATCCTCGACCCTGCGGCAGAAGACGGTCACTATCTCGTTGAACTGGCTGGCGGCGTAGAGCTCTTCATTTTCGATGGCTTTTACCAGCCTGCCACCAGGGTAGAGCTCATAATCTATGACGAGGGGGAGGTCTATGTCATATTTCTTGACAAGGCTTACGAGGAAATCCGCTTCCTCCTCGGCTTCCTTGGCATTTAGCGCCTGCGAATAGATATATGCTCCGACCATGATTCCGGAATTGGACGCGCCCTTGATGTTCTCTTTGAACATGTCGTCTTCCATGAGCTCGCCGGTATCTGATTTCCTGTACGCAGCTCTTATGAATACAAAGTCCGCTCCGGAGCTTTTGACTTTCTTCCAGTGCACCTTATTCTGATAAAGAGAAACGTCTATGCCCTTTATCTTGAGGCAATTCTCGTATTTCGCACTGTGCGTAAAACCCTCGTCACTGAGCATGGTGCGGGAAATACCTCCGACATATGAGATGACCTTGATGACGAGTATGGCAATTAAGAGCAATAAAAAGAGGACTACAAGCACTGTGAGCCTGTTTAATCCCGCGCGTTTCTTACCGTGCTTGCGCACCTTCCGAGGCTTCGCATTTTCCTGCGATTTTGCGGACGCGTTAGCTTTTTTTCGGCGATTTGCCAATTTCGAATACGATCTTTCTGACATTACGATTCATTGTAACATGAAAAGCCTTGAATTATTTGAAATTTCTTGAATTTAGGCTTGTTTTCATCTCTTTGATGGCATATAATAGCGCTTGCGAATTAATGCATTATGTTAATGAAAGTGGGGTAAAATAATGGCAAACATTAAATCCGCAAAGAAAAGAATCCGCGTAATCAACAAGAAGACAGCTCGTAACATCAGAGTCAAGAATCACGTAAAGGAAGCAGAGAAGGCTTTCCTCGCTGCTATTGAAGCTGGTGACAAGGCTAAGGCTACAGAGGCTTTCCAGCTCGCTGAGAAGAAACTCATGCAGGCCTCAGCTAAGGGTACGTTCCACAAGAACACAGTCTCAAGAAAGATCAGCAGATTCGAGAGAAAACTGAACGCGCTTGGCGCAAAGTAATCTCACCCGTCCCCACAGGCGTATAAGTTAAATGCGCAAACAGCAGGAGTGTCTCCCTGCTGTTTTTTATGTTAAAATATATGAGATGGTTAAGCGTAAGAATGATTTAATTTCAAAACTATTCTTCGCCCTGCTGCCCGTCCAGGCGCTCATCTATGCCATGGGCTTCATCAACACGATAGTGGACGGCGTGATGGCGGGACGCTTCATAGACTCAACCACGGTAGGCGTGGTCGGTCTCTATTTTTCGATGGTCAATATTATAAACGCCGTAAGTTCTGTGCTCCTAGGAGGAAGCACGGTGCTTTCGGGTAAGTATCTTGGCAGGGGTGATGTCGACAAGACCTCGGGCGTATTTTCCCTTAATATAACGGTGACATTTGCAATCGCTGCATGTTTGAGTTTGGCAAGCATATTGATGCCGGGAGTTATAGCGGATATACTCGGCGCAAACGAGGCCCTAAGAGATGATCTCATCCGGTACGTCAGGGGATATGCGATTGGTATTATCCCTATGATGCTGGCTCAGCAGATTGCCTCATTCCTGCAGCTTGAAAGACAGAGCAAGCGAGGCTACGCCGGAATCGGAGGCATGATAGCCGCAAACGTATTCCTTGATATTATGCTCGTAGCAGTGTTTAAGATGGGAATAGGAGGATTAGCCCTTGCGACCAGCCTGAGCAACTGGGTGTATTTCCTGATACTTGCCCCGTATTATCTGACCAAGAAGGCGCAGCTCAAATACAATAAGAACAGCATAATCTGGGGAGAACTTGTAGAAATTACAAAGATAGGCTTCCCGGGAGCGCTGCTTATATTCTGCCTGGGCATCAGGGCAATGCTTTTAAATCGCATACTGCTTACATATGCGGGAAGCGACGGGCTCTCAGCTCTCTCCGCTTTCAATATGATATACGGACTTTTCATCTCATACTGCGTCGGAAACGGCAACGCCGTCCGCATGCTCATAAGCGTGTTTGCAGGAGAGGAAGACAAGAACTCGATGAGGAAGGTGCTGAAAGTCGTCTTCACCAAGGGCATGGCATTGTCATTCGTCCTGGCGGCCTTCGTTATTCTCATAAGTCCGATGGTCTGCGGACTCTTCTTCCCGGACAGCACAAGCAACGTATTCCATCTGACCTACCAATTGTTTGTAATATACAGCTTGAGCCTACCGCTCGTGCTGCTCGTCCAGGTAATCAGCAATTATCTGCAAGCAACCGGACATAATGCTTTTGTAAATGTATTTTCCGTGCTGGACGGACTTTTGTCTGTCGTAGGTCCTGCGGCAATTCTCGCACCGATTATGGGCGCCCTCGGAGTTTGGCTTGCCAATCCGATAGGAATAGTTATAACGACGATAGCGTCATTTATATATGCTGTAATCTTCTGGAAGCGGCTGCCTAAAGGCGTCGACGAATGGATGCTGCTAAAGCCGGGGTTTGGGGTTTCCGAGGAGCATTGCCTGGATATTCCGATTGCCAATATGGAGGACGTGGCCGGCACATCCGAGGCGGTGCAGGAATTCTGCGATCAGCACGACATGGCTGCGAGACCGGCATACTACGCTGCTCTATGCCTTGAAGAGATGGCAGGAAACGTAATCAGGCACGGCTTTACGGCTGATGGCAAACACCACTATCTCAATGCGAGGGCGATATATCTCGACGATGCGGTGCTGCTCAGACTAAAGGACGATTGCAGACCTTTTAATCCGAAGGAAATGGAAGCGATGACTTCCGGTTCAGACGAGGAGGGTAGCATTGGTCTCGGAATGGTGCGCAAGATCGCAGATGATATTAACTACCAGAATATGCTCGGGCTCAACGTACTTACCATAAGGATTAATGAGGAGAACATCGCCCTTATGGAGGCTAACGACTTCCTGCTCGAGAGGAAGCTGCGCCGCGAGGATCCGAATTTGCATCAGGTGTTCACGAATACTGCTTTTGTCAGCCAGAACATATTGTCCAAGTACAAGGCGATGTTCCCGGACTACACAGATCATTCGCAGCTGCACAGCCTGACTGTAATAGATTCCTGCAACAGGATAATAGGCAGGCAGCAGATAGACATGCTGAATAAAGACGAGGTGTTCATACTTCTGATGGGCTGCTATCTGCACGATATAGGAATGGGTATAGGAGAAGCCGACTACGAGGAGTTCAAGGATAATTTTAATCCTGAGGAGTACTTCAAGGAGCATCCGAATGACGGAAGGACTGACTTTGTGAGGACCTACCACAACGAATTCAGCGGGCTCTTCATAGATAAATATGCGGCGCTCTTCGATCTTCCGTCGGAGGAATATGTCTTCGCTATCAAGCAGGTGGCGAGAGGGCACAGGAAGACGGATCTCTACGATGAGAAGGAGTATCCGGCGGATTACAAGCTTCCTAACGGCAACACAGTCTGCCTCCCGTATCTTGCGGCTTTGGTGCGCCTGGCGGATGAGATAGATGTGGCGGCGTCGAGGAATCCTATGATACTCTTTGATATCGGGCTGATTACGGATGCGGTTTCGCTGCTTGAGAACAAGAAGGTCATGGCTATGGAGCAGGTCAAGATGACCAGGTCCGCGTTTATACTCGAGGCCAGATGCAAAGAGGAAGAGGTCTATAAAGGCCTTGAGAAGGGCCTTGTGAAGATGCAAGAGACGCTTGACCTCTGCCGCGATGTGACGGAGAAGAGGACGAAGTTTAATATAAGTCAAAAGAGGGTTGTGCTGAGGCGCTTGCCCAATGAGTAAAAAGAGAGAAACAACAAAAGATGAGTTATTTGGATAATATAAGGAATTTCAGCATTATAGCGCATATAGATCACGGCAAATCCACATTGGCGGATCGTCTGATAGAAAAGACCGGGCTCGTAGAGGCGCGCGATATGAAGGAGCAGTATCTCGATAATATGGATATCGAGCGCGAGCGCGGCATCACGATCAAACTTCAGACGACCCGGCTTTCGTATAAGGCCAAGGACGGACAGGAGTATATCCTGAATTTGATTGACACGCCGGGTCACGTGGACTTTAACTATGAGGTGTCGCGCTCACTCGCTGCGTGCGACGGTGCGGTGCTGGTGGTCGACGCCACGCAGGGAGTGGAGGCACAGACCCTTGGAAACGTGTACCTCGCACTCGATGAAGACCTCGAGATACTCCCTGTTTTAAACAAGATGGATCTAGACTCCGCGCGCCCCGATGACGCAAGGGCAGAGATCGAAGATATAATTGGACTTGATGCATCCGAGGCTCCCGAGATATCCGCTAAGACAGGTCAGGGAGTAGAGGAGATGCTGGAGAAACTCGTTGAGGTGATTCCGCCGCCAAAGGGGGACCCCGACGGGAAGCTCAAGGCTCTTATATTTGACTCATACTACGACAGCTATAAGGGCGTAGTTATTTATACTAGAATCTTCGACGGAAAAGTTAAGCGCGGTGACATCATCCGCATGATGAACACAGGTAAGAATTACGAAGTCACCGAAGTAGGCTACTGCATACCGAGCACTCTGCCTGCTAACGAGCTTAAGGCAGGAGAGGTAGGATATATCTGCGGTAGCATCAAGCAGGTAGCGGATGCGAGAGTGGGAGATACCATAACGCTCGCAAATAATCCTGCGGATGCAGCACTTAAAGGATACAAGAAGGCGCAGTCCATGGTATACTGCGGTATATTCCCTGCAGAGGGTGAGAAATACGAAAACGTAAAGGATGCGCTCGAGAAACTCCAAGTTAACGACGCTGCCTTTAATTTCGAAC
Organism: uncultured Eubacteriales bacterium; assembly: GCA_902760855.1. Taxonomy (GTDB): domain Bacteria; phylum Bacillota; class Clostridia; order Peptostreptococcales; family Anaerovoracaceae; genus Crickella. Next base: position 1,775 of record CACWIO010000052.1, on the reverse strand, counting down.
CTGAGAACTCAGCTGCTCTGGGATACGGATACCGCTGCGGTTTCCTCGGACTTCTTCACATGGACGTAATCACCGAGAGACTTTCGCGTGAGTTCGATCTCGACGTCATCACGACGCTTCCATCTGTAGTTTATAAAGTCGTCATGAAGGACGGGACGGTGCTCGACATACAGAACCCATCGAATTTGCCTGATCCTACTGAGATTGCCCACATAGAGGAACCAATAGTTAAGGCCGAGATTATGACGCCTAACGAATACGTTGGCAGCATCATGACTCTATGCCAGGGTAGACGCGGCAAGATGCTCGACATGGAATATCTGACCAAGACCAGGGTGCAGCTCAGATATGAACTCCCTCTGAACGAAGTAATATACGATTTCTTCGATGCTCTTAAATCGAGGACGAGGGGATATGCATCGCTAGACTACGAGTTCGTAAGATATCAGCAGGCTAAGCTGGTTAAACTCGATATACTGCTTAACCGCGAGGTGATAGACGCGCTCTCGACCATAGTGCCGGAGGAGTCTGCTCAGGCCAAGGGCCGCGGCATATGCGAGAAGCTAAAGGATATTATTCCGCGCCATCAATTCGAGGTGCCGATTCAGGCTGCGATAGGGCAGAAGATAATTGCCAGAGAGACTGTCAGGGCGTACAGGAAAGACGTGCTGGCCAAGTGCTATGGCGGAGACGTTTCACGTAAGAAGAAGTTGCTCGAAAAGCAAAAGGCAGGTAAGAAGAGAATGCGCCAGTTCGGTACAGTGACAGTGCCTCAGGAGGCGTTCACAGAGGTGCTTAAACTGGATGACGCTAAATAAGATGTTGCATGGGTAGCGGCATGAAGGTTGCCGTGACAATAGTAGGAAGGTTGAGATTTTGGATTACAGGGTAGTATACTCAGGTGCACAAATAGTATTCGCAGTGCTCTTTCTGACGCACTTTTTCCTGCACCGCATGAACAATAAAGGCAATAAGCTGGACAAACTGGATATTCTATATCTGCTCTTTGTCGCTACGTCATTGCTCGACAGCATCTGGATGATGATAGACGGCAGGGTAGAGTATCGCAGTGCGCATATCGTGCTGGAAGTCGTATATCTTACGATGATGACGCTTACCGGTTATGACTGGTTCCTATATACGCTGGACCTGTTTCCTACTAAAGAACTCAAACTCAGGAAGCACAGACATCTGCTGTCTGTTCCGATGCTGCTCATGATAGTTCTTATCTTCACTTCGATAAAGACGGGACAGATATTTCAAGTCGATCAAAACGGAACTTATATCAGGGGCGACCTCAATATGGTGCCTGTTGTCGTCAATTACGCATACATGGTGCTCGGATCGTATATAGCTCTTCAATGCAGCAGAGAAGCCTTGCTTACAATAGATAAGAAGAGATTCCTTCTTGCTTCTCTCTTCCCTGTGCCTATTCTGATCTTTTCGGCAATCCAGCTGGCGCTTCCTCCGGGGCTTCCGCTGATGCACGGAGGAATTCTGGTGGCGCTTCTCATGCAGTACGGAGCAGCGCAAAACGCTCTTGCTACCAGTGACTTTCTCACAGGTCTTTCGAACCGTGTAGCCTTCGAGCAGGACCTTATAGGACGTATTCGCAGATACAGATCGGAAGATGCTGAGGAACTATATTTGCTCGAGGGAGATATAGACGATTTTAAGAATATCAATGATACATACGGGCATTCCCTCGGAGACAGGGCGCTGATAAAAACCGCAGATGTGCTGAGCAGGGTTTTCGCTAAGTATGAGGCGGCGGT
>CACWIO010000051.1 GCA_902760855.1 uncultured Eubacteriales bacterium | reverse complement strand
TTGTAGACAATATAAAGAAGTACTACACACACGGCGTAATAATGGTGGTTTCCAATCCGGTAGATATTCTGACATATAAAGTCGATGAATGGATGGGACTTCCAAACGGAAAGGTCTTTGGGACAGGCTGTATACTTGACACTTCAAGATTGGTCAGAGCTATTTCCGATTATACAGATATTAGTATAGAGGCTATCAAATGCAATATAGTGGGTGAGCATGGAGATGCTCAATTCCCGCTGTGGAGCAGATTGTCAATAGCAGGAATCCCTATGGATGAGTACTGCGAAAACGTAGGCTTGGCGTGGGGAGACGAGCAAAAGACCTATCTTGATAACAAGATCAGAGGAATGGGAGCGGAGATAATCGAGGCCAAGGGAAAGACACATTACGGTATTGCTACATGCGTGTGCTCTCTCGCAGATGCCGTGCTGAATCAAAGACTTACAATTGCATCAGTCACATCCACATTGCAGGGAGAATACGGCATAAGAGATGTAGCAATAAGCGTTCCTTCAATAGTTGGAGTTAACGGTGTTGAAAGACGCCTGGAAGACAAACTTACGGAAAACGAGAAACAGAAACTAAAGATGAGTGCAGAAAAACTGAGAGAAACCTTAGACTCACTCATGTAGACAGCAGTGGTGATAACAAGAACATGAAGAGGATACAACTCGAAGGAAATACAAAGAAATTTACAATTATTGATGGACTGTATTTGCTTGTAATCGCATTGTTTAGCGGTGTTTGCTACGAGCTATTCTATCGCATGTGCATCAGATTTAACGACAAATACAGATCTGACTTTGAATGGTATATAAATCTACCAACATCAGAATATAAGGAAAAGCACAGACTCATCGGCTGGGCCCTTGACTTGATGTATAGAAACGGCATCGAAGTTAAAGGCATGGTCGTTATGTTTGCAGTTACGATTGCCTGCATAATACTTGTAAACTATGCTTATATAAGCTTTTTCACCAAGGATATAAGCAAAAATAGAACTGCCAGAGAACTGTTCTCCGGAATCATGTTATTCATAGGGCCTATTTATGTCCCGGTTATTCATGAGTACTATTACCGCTGGTCGTTCCAATCATTTGCATGGCATTCACCAACGCAGCAAGAGATGATTCTGTTTAGCATAATCTCAGTCATTTGCTTTGTTAAGTTATATGAGAACAGCGAAGACACTATTGCCTGGAAATGGTGGATTGCAACAGCGATAACGGTATTTCTGTCTACATTCTCGAAACCGGCATTTGCGATAGATTTGATGCTGGCGACTGTAGTGCTGTTCCTGATGGATTTGTTTGTTCGTAACGGAGAGAAGCTCTCAAGCAAGTTTGTTAAGCGATTCCTGATGGGGCTTAGTTTGGTACCATCTGCAATTTATCTCTTGATAATAGTCAAGTACAACTTCAACGGAGAGGACGAGCTCCAGCAAGCATCGGTGAACTTCACAATAGAGCATCTGAAAAAGTACCCGAATCTTGGTGCTGCCATAGTATGCGGATTGGCATTCTCTATTGTGGTTTGGTTGGCTAATACCAACTTACTGAAAGAAAAACGCTACAGAACTATTATCGTAATATTTGTGATCGGAGTGCTGCAGTGGTCCGTCCTCAGAGAGGGTGGAGTAAGAGAGAGACACGGAAACTTTGCATGGGGCAGACAGGTGGCATGCTACTTGCTCACATTAACGAGTATCGCAATTGCAATTAACAACTGGAATGAAAAGGATTTCCTGAAGGACAAGGCCCTGATAAGAAAATTGTATTTCGCCTTACTGGGATTCCTGCTGATTCTTCATGTAGGCTCACAGCTCCGATATTTCTATATGATATGCAGAGGCCACAGCTATCTCTGCTAGGAGAGTAACAATGCTAATATCATTTGTAATACCGTGCTATTATTCTGAAAACACAATAGGAAAAGAAGTCGAAGCTATCGTAGATCAGTTTAAAGATCAAGAGGGCTACGAGTGTGAATTCGTCCTGGTCAATGATGGATCCAAGGACGGGACTTTTGATGTAATACAGGGTCTATGTGAAAAGTATCCTTTCGTAAAAGGCATTAATCTTATGCGCGGTTTCGGTCAGCACAACGCCCAGATGGCAGGATTGTCGTACGCAAGCGGCAAATACATAATGGGAATGGATGATGATCTGCAGACACACCCGTCGCAGGTATTTAAGCTGATTCATAAAATCGAAGAGGGATATGATGTTGTATACGGAGAATACCCTCAATCCAAGAACGGATTCTTCAAGAAACTATCAAGCTCGTTCAACAAATTCACATCAAGAATACTGCTGGATATGCCTGCGGAAATCGTGGCTACCAACTTCTGGATTATTACCGATAAAGTGAGAGACGAGGTGATAAAGTACAGTTGCTTTAATCCTGTCTTGGATGCAATCTTTTATCAGGTAACTCATAACTTCGGCAGAGTAGATGTAGAGCACTATAAAAGAGAGTCCGGCAAATCCGGCTATACATTCAGAAAACTGGTAAGACTTTGGCTCTCGTATTGGAACTACTCGGTAATGCCTCTGAGAATCTCATTTCTGATAGGATTCCTGTCAGCCACGCTCGGAATCGTAGTAACTTTTTGGGTTGTTTATAAAAAGATAACAGACCCTGTGCTCCCAATGGGCTGGGCATCTACACTGTGTCTGATGACACTTCTCTTTGGAGCCGTGCTGATGGTGCTCGGAGTAGTAGGAGAATACTTAGGTAAAGCGATATTGATTCTAAACAAAACGCCTCAATATATAGTTCGAGAATCCATAAACGTGGAGGATAAAGAATAATGAGCAACATAAAGCGCTATTTCTTTCTCCATCTCTGCGTTTTAGTATTCACGCTAACTGAAATATTCGGAAAGCTAGCCGCTATATCATATAAGGCACAGGGGATACACAGCATTAAGCTATATATTTACCTGGCACTGATGCTTTCAGTGTGCATGTTCTATGCTTTTTGCTGGCAGAAGATAATAAAGCACTTCGACCTCCATACAGCTTATGCCAACAGAGCAATGTATCTGGTATGGAGCCAAATATGGGCAGCTTTGATTTTCTCCGAGACGATTACACTCAAGAATATCGTCGGCATGCTGGTTGTAATGACCGGTGTTATACTGGTCTCGACGGGTGATGAGAAGAAGGAGGTGGCATGATATGCATCCATATATGCTGATCCTTTTTGCAACCACATTCTTCTCGGCGTTTTCACAGGTCCTGATGAAAACGAGCGCGCAGAAAGAACATAAAAGCTGGATTTATGAGTATTTAAACTGGAGAGTAATAACGGCATACGGAATAGTGTTTGCCGTCCTGATGGTTAATACTTATGCATACACAGAGGTTGAGATAAAATACGCTTCCATAATCGATGCGTTTAGTTATGTAAATGTTATGGTTTTTTCCTATCTGCTGCTAAAGGAGCAGTTCACCAAAAGACAACTATTGGGAAATCTTGTTATAATAGCAGGAATATTAATATACACTCTATAAATTTAAACAAGGCGGAGATATAGATGCAGAAGAATATTGCAATAATCGGAGCTAGCTACCACCAATTACCATTAATCAAACGTGCCCAAGAAATGGGTTACTGCACGCATGTTTTTGCATGGGCAGCTAATGACATAGGAGAGCGAGAGGCAGACTTTTTCTATCCTATAAGCATCACCGAAAAAGAAGAGATACTTGCAAAGTGCAGAGAAATAGGCATAGCAGGTATTTGCAGCATCGCATCCGATCTTGCAGTAGTTACCGTTAACTACGTAGCTAATGCAATGGGCCTTACTGCAAACAGCATGAGCAGCACCGAGAAGAGTACTAACAAACATTTGATGAGAAAGGCTTTTGAGCTGGCGGGAGACCCAAGCCCTAAGAGCATCATGCTTGATAATGAAAGCGATCTGGAAACAATAGATATTAGCTTTCCGGCTATTGTAAAGCCAACGGACAGAAGCGGAAGCAGAGGCGTATATAAGATTAACAGTAAAGAGGAAATTGCCGATGCTGTTGCCGGCGCTATTGAACAAAGCCTTGAAAAGAAAGCTCTCATAGAGGAGTTCGCAGAGGGAGACGAATACAGCGTTGAGTATATTTCATACAAGGGTAAGCATACATTCCTGACTGTAACAGAGAAATATACCACAGGCGCTCCGCGCTTTATTGAGACAGGTCACCTCGAGCCTGCTCCGATATCGGATGAGATGAGAGATAAGATTAAAGGAGTGGTAGAGCATGCGCTCAACACTCTTGAGATTGAATACGGAGCATCGCATTCAGAAATAAAAATAGACGATGACGGTAATATCAAAATTATCGAAATCGGAGCGAGAATGGGTGGCGATTGCATAGGAAGCGACCTGGTTATGTATTCAACCGGTTATGATTTCGTTAAGATGGTAATACAAGTTGCATGCGGTGAGGAACCCGATTTCACAGTCGTTTGTGAACCGTTTGCCGTAGAAAGCGTATTTATCTTCAATCAAAAAGATTTGGATGAGTTCTATCGCATCCAAAAGGAAGAACCGGAAAGAATAGTTCGTGTTGTAGATTTGGATTTAGATTTATTGGGGAATGCGACAGACAGCTCCAATAGAGCGGGATGCTATATCATTAAGCATTAAATGAATTTGAAGCAGGCATGTTAAATCCTGCAGATTCAATTTTATCTCTCGCGCAAATGAGGGATCCATCAGGACCTAAAAGGTATATGCTTGGCAAATCTCTGCTCAAAAACAGAGACATGCACTCGTATAATGAATATGCACCGACCTGGTGGAATACCAGAACATCGCCTATCTTTAAAGGCTCTCCGCCAAAACTCACGCCTCTGGCTAAAACATCCGCGGTAGTACATAGACTTCCGCAGATAGTCCACTTATCATCTATGGCTTGATCCTGAGCCTTATCAGCGTCATCACACTTAACAGAATCCATCAAAGGAATTTGCATGCCTTGCATCTGTCCGTAGTAGCGGACTTGGTGTGAACCCCCGTCGATAATCGCATAATTGATACCGTCGTTGGTTTTGGCATCTACGACTTCAGAGAAGTAGTGTCCGCATGATGCGGCGAAGAATCGGCCCATTTCTATCGTGAGCTCTGCATGAGCTGCGAGCTGCCTGAGCTGAGGAGCTATTTCCTCCAGCATAGAAAGCTCAGTGGCGCTTGCGTCTTCCAATGTGCATATTTCATCATCGGCAAACATAAAGGCAGGAAGGCCCGTGCCGTATTCGATGCGCGGAAGCTCGAGGCCTGAGACTTCGCGAAGCTCTCCGATGTATCTTTCGAGGAAATTAAGTTCTTTTATGATTTCTCTAGCTTTGTGCTTTTGAGTTCCTGTGAAGAAATGAATACCCTCAAATTCTATGGCAGGGTATTTGCTATGCTCAGCCAATATGCTTGGAAGAGACTTCCTGTCTATACCGAACTGGCTGTTGGCAGAGGCTCTTACCAGGACACTGGCTTTGATACCCAGCTCCGATGCGGCCTCGTTAATCATCTCCAGGTGCAGCAGGCTCTCTGCTGTCAGAACTCCGGCTCCGTATTCCAGAGCCTCTGCAATATCGTCGCGGCCTTTGTTGAGTCCGGAGTAGATTATCATCGAAGGATTCACTTTGAGCTCTTTGCAGATATTGAGCTCACCCGGACTGCATACCTCCACTGCGGAGAATTCGCTCGGAAGTACAGACAGCAAAAATGGATTTGCCTTTATTGAATAGCAAATCCTGACGTCCGGGCCCAGTATATCTACTGCCTCGGCCGCTCTGCTTTTAAACTCTTCTCCGCTAAATACGTAGGCGGGGGTCTGTATCTGATTTCTTATGTTGCTGAGATCTCTAGAAGTCATCATCCTGCAAACGCTCTATCATGGCCCACATGGCCTCTACTGAATCGAAGTTCTCAGGTACGAGATCTGAAGGTTTAACCTTTACATCAAACTCATCACCTATCTCAGTTACCAGACTTATGATGTCAAAGGATTCGAGCAATCTGTCGGTGACCAGCTTAGTCTCATTGGCAAAGTCGATGTCCGGTCTCATGCTTTCCAAAATTTCCATTAATTCGTTCATTTTCTAAATCTCCTTTACTGCGCCATGACTTCAACGGCTTTTCGATCTATTTTACCATTCGGAAGCCTTGGCATCTCTTCCAAGTATACTATTTTACGCGGCACCATGTACGATGGCAACTCCTTTCGAAGTGCGAGCGCGATGTCTTTGCTGGTTGCGGTGCCGGTGTAGAACAAGTATATCATTTTAGCACCTTCATTATATACGCACATGCAGTCATTAAGACCATCGATATGCATAGATTTTTGCTCGATTTCCTCAGGCTCAATTCTGTGTCCAAGATGTTTGAACTGCCTGTCTTTTCTTCCGAGGAAGTAGTAATTGCCGTTCTCATCGATTCTGCCGATATCTCCGCTCCTGTAGATGCGCTCTCTGTAATGCGTCTCAAGCGGATTATCTACGAAAGCGGCAGCAGTCTGCTCCGGCGAGTCATAGTATCCCAGGGCAAGTGCCGGGCCTTTGATACATATTTCTCCGGTCTCACCCGGAGCCGGAGCCTTATCATCTGCGTCCAATAGCATCATTTGATAGTGCTTGTAGGGTCTTCCGATCGAGATGACTTCGTCAGCTTCAACCGGATGGTCTATCACAAAATATGAACAAGAACCTGTAGCCTCAGTAGGTCCGTACTGATTAATGAATACGGTATCCGGAAATGCATCCTGCCACTTCCTGAGAAGCGGGTTTGAGATAACCGAACCCGAGTATACGACACGTCTCAGCGGAGGCAGCTTCGAGGCTCCCATCTTACCGCTTTCATCTACATCGAAGGCGCCGAGCTTGGCGGGAATCTCAAGCCCGGTCGAGCTCCAGCACAGGGTAGTTACTCCGGCATCCGCCAGCCTCTCGATGAGCTGAGTAGGCATTGCGAATTCGCTTGGGTTGAGCATCACTGTAGTCGCTCCGGTCAGAATAGGCAGATACAGATCTCTAATCGCAGCTATATAGTCGTAAGGCGCTTGATTGCCTATAATATCCGATTCGTTCAGTCCGATTACAGTATTGATGCCATCCAAATAGCAGAGCATGGCATGGTGGGATGTCAGCACGCCCTTGGGCCTGCCTGTCGAACCCGATGTAAAGAGAACGTAGATTGGCGAATCATCAGTAATCTCGTCGTAAGCCTTCGCTACGAGTTCTTCATCCGGAGTTTCGGATACGGCATCCTCCATCAGGATAATGCGGCCTTTAAAGCCCAGAGACTCTGCCTGCGCGAGATGATCTTTATCCGCCAGCAAAATATTGGCGTTAACCACATCGAGTATCTGGCGGAGTCTGGCTTCCGGTGCATCGGGATCCATAGGCGCATAAAAACAACCGGCCTTTGCTATTCCGAGAAAACAAGCAGGCGTTAGAAAACTCCTGGATGCCAAAACTGCAACCGGACGTCTAGGCTGCTCAGCCTTTGCTATTGTTGTAGCTACAGAAGACACTTTCGAATCGAGCTCCGCAAATGTGAGCTGACTGTCCTTGCTGATATAAGCAGCCTTGTTAGGGTGCTTGTTTGCTACATTTCTGAGATTCTCTATAATAGTGTACAAATCGGCTATTCCTTTCAGATATTAGAACTTTTAAGACCAATTTCAGTATATTCATATATATAGTTGTTTGCAAGAGAAGACATACTGGATTAAACTTGAGACGTGAGCAAGAAAAATAAAAAGAAGAAAACCTTAATAATATTTGCATTTCTGTTGCTGATGTGTGTCCTTGCTTCTGCAGTGATAGTTTTGAAATCCAAGGAAAGATTGCGCATTAGGGAAGCCGAAGAAACTCAGAAGTTATCTGCATTATCAGATCAATTGGGGAATACCTGCGCTACGCTGTCCGGCGGATTATCGGATATCTACTATGACTATGCTATTGCTGACAGAGTTTACTCCCACCGTGGCAGCGCAGGGCGGAGCGAGCATTCTTTCGAGGCCTATGACGAGGCTATTGCAGCGGGATCTCATAATATAGAGCAGGATGTGGTCATATCCAAAGACGGAACGCTCTATGTTTCTCACAACCTGACTGCTGCCGACATGACAGGGGACGACAGAGCATACTCCGAAATGAGCGATGCTGAGATAGATGCTCTGACCAGGTATTCGGGAGGAAAAATCCTGAGACTCAGCGAGGTGTTCGAGCGTTACGGCCGGAGAGTGCATTATCTGATAGAGCTTAAGTCGTCCGATGATGCTACCGTCGATGCTTTCAAAAAAGAAATTGAAGAGCACGGAGTAACAGATCTCGTAACAGCGCAAGCTCTTGAACTAAGTGTAATTGATAAACTCGAAGAGCAGTATCCTGACATGCCCAAGCTATTGGTTGTTAAAACGGCAGATGCCCTTGACACAGCTATGAGTAGCGACAACGTGGACATGGTGGGCGCCAGAGTACAGTTCGTAAATGCGGACAATTGCAAGGAGGCCCACGACAGAGGGAAGAAATTCGTAGGATGGACGCTCGACAGCGAGGCGGATATCAGAAATGCTATTTCAATCGGTGCGGATGCTTATTTTACAAATAAAACTGCGCTGGCACTCGAACTCGAGCGCAAATACAGGGCGGTTAAGACAGCAAAGACCGATCATAGCACCCTGTTCTTCTCATCGGATTATCAGGCTGAGAGCGGCTTCGATGCCCCAAAGGAAACGCTCGGGTCCTTGCTTAGGGCGGTAGTATCTGACGAGAAGATTCCGGACAAGGTGATTCTATGCGGTGATTACACCAATGATGCTACTCAGTATAACTATCAGCTGAGCCCGGAGGATGCTATTGATGAGATAAAGACTGTGGTGCGAGAGGAAGCTTCGCAGATAACTGAGGAGGACATGCTCTTTGTCCAAGGTAACCACGACAAGCTGACAGAGTCGATTGCCGAAAGCGGCTTGCACGAGCAAGACAACTACCTTCTATACGTACTTAATACGGAAAACGATTTCCCGTGGAGACAGGGCAAGGTCTCAGGAACTTACGACAAGGTCGAGGCTGCGGCTGCAGAGATGAAGGAGTGTTTCGATGCTTTGACAGCCAAAGGGGAGACTCGCCCCGTGTTCATAGCGGGACATGTGCCGCTGCATTTTACAGCCCGCACTTCAAGCCGCCATACGACAGGAGACAATCTCTACTCATCGCTGGTCTTCGATGCAGTAAATGAGGCAGCAAAGTCCCTGGATATCGTATATCTGTATGGGCACAATCATTCAAAAGGATGGGACTGCTATATGGGCGGAGCTGCGGTTTACAGGGCTGACGGAGAGTCCCTGCTCCTTCCGGCGTTTAAGGATGGCGATGCCAATACTGACAGTTTTGAAGAAAAGACATTGCACTTCACGTATCTGAACGCGGGTTATACGGGCTACTATATGAACTGCGCACCGGGAGAGAATCCGGAAGACTTCGCGGCTGCGGATGAGGCCTTAACGGCGACAGTTTGCGAAGTGTATGAGGATAGAATTGAGATAGCTAGGTATGATGCAAACGGGCATCATGTACTCGGGGCGGCAGGTGCAGAGAACCCGTTCAAAGGAGGCATTGACGAGGGGCTTATAGACAGCAAATACCATGCCAAAGAAACCAGTGGACCTGCAGTAATATATCTTAAGCGAGGCAAGGATTCTGAAGCTTTGGATGAGGCCGCGTAAATGCAAAAAAGTATTGATTTTTGAATGCGTAGCAGTATATAATATCCGAGCGCGTCAATTCGGGCGCGCATGCCTACTGCGCAGGGAGAGCCTGCGCCGATTATGACCACAGGAGGTGTCAAGATGAGAGATTATGAACTTCTATTCGTGCTTGATCCTAGCCTGGACGAAGAGCAGAAAGACGCACTGATTGAGACTGTAAAGTCAGTTATCAATGCGGGCGGAGAAGCCGGTGAGGCTGATGTATGGGGTGAGAGAAAGCTCGCTTACAGCATCAACAAGAAGTCCACAGGCTACTACGTAGTACTGCCGTTCAAGGCCGATGCCGAGCTTCCTAAGGAGCTTGACAGAAGACTCAGGATCAACGAAAACGTAATGAGACATATCATCGTCAGCCAGGACGAAGAGTAGCAGAAAGGAAGGACCGGATATGAATAGCGTAGTACTTATCGGAAGACTTGCAAGAGATCCGGAGCTTAGCTACACTCCAAACACCCAGACGGCTGTATGCAAATTTACAATTGCGGTAGATAGACCAAGACGCAACGGCGAAAGCCAGGGCGCTGACTTTATCCGCATTGTCGTATACGGTAAGCAGGGAGAAAACTGTGATCGCTACCTTAAGAAAGGACGCCAGTGCGCAATCACCAATGGCAGAATTCAGACAGGAAGCTATCAGGACAGGGAAACCGGCAAAACAGTCTATACAACAGACATAATAGCCGGAAACGTTGAGTTTATCGGAGGCGGAGGCCAGGGCAATTCTTCGGCAGGACAGGCTCCTGCAAACAGTGCCCAGAGCCAGCAGGCACCAGCCCAAGCGGCTCCTACGCAGCAGACCTTTGATGATCTGCCGGGAACTGCTGCCGGCGA
>CACWIO010000050.1 GCA_902760855.1 uncultured Eubacteriales bacterium | reverse complement strand
CTAAGTACTCATCCGGCAATTTGTATTTCCTGACATAGTCATTCATGGTGTCTTTATCGAAGCACTTAGCTATATCGTGGTATCTGCCGGCAAACTCAGCCTTCTCGATGTCGGCTCCGTGTATCTTGGCCAGATGTGAAGCCATCTTCTCAACGCCCAAAGAATGTATATGTCTGCTCTCTTTGAGATTGTCTTTCATGAAATCTTCGAGGCTTTTTCTATTTGTACAATTTATGATCAATTATGTACTCCTCTACCTCTTTAGGAACCATATCGCTTATGCTCTCGCCCGATCTGACTCTGTTACGAATGTCAGTCGATGACGCATCCACGGGAGGCATATCAAGTATTGTTATATTTGCCCCGTATTTGGCTCTCAGCGCCTCTATCTTGGCAATTCCGGCCTCGTCATCAGCTCCGGGTCTACGTGCCGTTATAAGCGGATAATTCTTTAGGATATCCTCTCCTCGCCTCCAGGTATCTACCTCCAATACCGAGTCGAATCCAAGCACGAAGTATAAATCTCCCTTTACGATATCGTCCCAGAATTCCAGTGTCTCAATGGTGTATGACGGTCCTTCTTTATTAATCTCATAGCTTGAAAGTGTAAATGCATCATTATAGTGAAGCACAGATTTAATCATGGCATATCTGTCATCGCCGGATGCCGTAGCCTGTCCTTGCTTAAACGGAGAGATGTAATCAGGCATAAATATCAATTTATGAAGATTGCACTCTCTTACCGCAGCATCAGCCACGGCGATGTGTCCGATATGTATGGGATCAAAGGTCCCGCCGTAAATTGCATATCTTCTGTTCATCACTTAACGGCAATTCCGAGTTCTTCCAGAGCTTCCGGATCTGCAGGTGCAGGCGCCTCGCAAAGCGGGCACTCAGCGGCTGCATTCTTAGGAAATGCGATTACCTCTCTGATGCTATTTTCTCCGAGAAGAAGCATTACGAGTCTGTCCAGGCCGTATGCAAGACCAGCGTGAGGAGGTGCTCCGTATTTGAATGCTTCGATAAGGAAACCGAACTTCTCCTGACATTCCTCATCGGATAGTCCGAGGGCTTTGAACATTCTCTTCTGTAGCTCCTGATCGTGAATTCTGACAGAACCTCCACCGAGCTCTACGCCGTTAAGTACGATGTCGTAGGCATTGGCTTTAAGGCCCAGTATGTCATTGTCGAGTTTATCGAGCTGATCGAGTTTAGGCTGTGTAAACGGATGGTGCATGGCTTTGAGCCTGCCCTCTTCGTCCTCTTCGAACATCGGGAAGTCAACAACCCAAAGGAAGTTGAACTTATTATCGTCGAGAAGTCCGAGCTCCTTGGCGACTCTTCTCCTGAGGAATCCCAGAGAGTCATAAGTTACCTTGGATGTGCCGCTTACGATGAATACGATATCACCCTTGGAGCCACCGCAGTGCTCGATAAGAGCTTGCAGCTCATCATCTGTAAAGAATTTGCCGATGGAAGATGAAATACCGTTATCGTCAGACTTAACATAGATAAGACCTTTTGCACCATAGTGCTTAACTTCCTCGGTAATCTTGTCTATCTTCTTCCTTGAGAACTCAGCAGCGCCTCCCGGAACACAGATTCCTCTTACATCTCCGCCATCCTTAAGAGCATTGGTGAATACCTCAAAGCTGCAATCTTTAAAGAAATCGTTGAGCTTTATGAGCTCGATATCAAATCTCGTATCAGGCTTATCTGAGCCGTATCTTTCCATTGCTTCGTCGTAAGTGAGCCTCGGAAGCGGAGTCTCTATATCTACCCCTTTAATCTCCTTCATAACTCTCTTGATAAAGCCTTCCTGAACTTCGATTACATCATCTACTCCGGCGAAAGACATCTCAAGGTCTATCTGAGTGAACTCAGGTTGTCTGTCGGCCCTGAGGTCCTCATCGCGGAAGCATTTGGCAATCTGCATGTATCTGTCACTTCCCGATACCATGAGTATCTGCTTGAACATCTGAGGTGACTGTGGAAGTGCATAGAATTCACCATTATGAACTCTGCTCGGTACGATATAGTCTCTTGCGCCCTCAGGTGTAGGCTTGATGAGGATAGGAGTTTCGACTTCCATGAAACCGTTCTCATCGAAATAATCTCTGATGCATTTTACGATTCTGTGTCTTACATTCAGATTGTTTTGCATCTTGGGCTTTCTGAGATCGAGATATCTGTATTTGAGCCTTAGCGCCTCGTCTACGTTATCATCGTCCTTGATATAAATCGGAGGAGTCTCAGCAGCAGAATATATGATGAGATCATCAGCAAATACTTCGATATCTCCTGTCGGAATATTGGCATTCTTAGAGCTTCTTTCCTTAACAACGCCTTTTACTCCGATGCAGTATTCACTTCTGAGGCTCTTGGCCTTATCGAGTATTTCATCCGCTACATCCTCATTGAATGTAATCTGAGTAATTCCGGTCTTATCTCTGAGATCGACAAACACAAGGCTACCGAGGCTCCTGGCCTTCGCAACCCATCCGTTCAGAACGACAGCCTTATCTACGTCGGAGATTCTGAGTTCTCCGCACATATGAGTTCTCTTATAAAGCATTTGCCAAATCCTCCCTTTTTACTTTAGTTTGTTCACCCGTCTCCATGTTCTTGAGGGTTATCTCGTTGCTTTTTACTTCATCTTCACCGATAACAGCTGTATATGCGGCACCGGTCTTATTGGCAAACTTCATCTGCCCTTTGAAGTTTCGCTCTTTTGTATCTATCTCTGCACTGATGCCCTGCGACCTAAGTTCGTGCAGAAGCATAACGGCATATGACTTTGCTTCATCGCCTATCCATGCAATGAATAGCTGAGGTGCGGGTGCTTCTCCGAAATCAAATCCGCATTCCTGCATCAGCATCAATAATCTTTCCTTGCCAAGTCCGAATCCTACTCCCGGCATATCAGGTCCGCCGATCTCTTCGATTAGGTGATCGTATCTGCCGCCTCCGCATACGGTGCCCTGCGAGCCCAGCTTAGTTGTTATAAACTCAAATGCAGTCTTCGTATAATAGTCGAGTCCGCGAACTATAGTCGGATCGACTACATACTTAATATTCATGGCATCCAAGTACGACTTCAAATCCTCAAAATCCTGCTTGCAATCATCGCAGAGATAATCGAGCATCATAGGTGCTCCTTTTACGAGCTCTCTGTCTTTATCTGACTTGCAATCAAGTATTCTCATTGGATTCTTATCGAATCTTGACTTGCAAGTCTCGCAAAGCTCATCATACTTAGGCCTCAGGAAGTCCTGCAAAGCCTCTCTGTGCTTTGGTCTGCAATTCCTGCATCCCACGCTGGAAATGTGGAGCTCTATATCCCCAACTCCCATTCTGGTCAGGAAATCATAGCCAAGTGCGATAATCTCAGCGTCAGCCAGCATAGAATCTGTACCGAAGTTTTCGATTCCGAACTGGTGGAACTGTCTGTACCTTCCCTTTTGGGCCTTTTCATATCTGAAGCAAGGGATGTCATAGAACATTTTAGTAGGCTGAGTCTCAGCGTAGAGATTGTGCTCAATAAATGCTCTTACAGCAGATGCTGTTCCTTCCGGTTTAAGAGTAATGCTTCTCTGTCCGAGGTCTTCGAAGGTATACATCTCCTTTTGAACTACATCAGTCGTATCACCTATGCCTCTATTAAAGAGCTCGGTCGCCTCGAACATAGGCGTCCTTATCTCCTTAAATCCGTATTCCTTGCATATCTTCTTCCATTCTGCCTCGATGAATTGCCATTTATATGCATCTTGAGGCAACAAATCTTTAGTTCCTTTTGGCGCTTGGATAGCCATTTTATCCTCCAAAATATTGATTCTTTCGCTCGAGCATCTCATCGAAACGCTCGCTGTATATCTCATAATTGCTGACGTTGGCAACCCTCTCAATCCTGTCTTCATCCGGATAATAGATCTTGCCTACGCCTCCCGCACCGAGAGCAATTATGCTCTGGCGGTCTTCCATGATTCTGATGTTGTATATTGAATGCTTGCCCTCCAGACAATATCCTACGTTCTCAAAAGCACCCATCTGGTGTTTCTGCCTGTAGATGTAATAAGGGTAATACCCGCATTCCTTAAGCTTCATACGTGAGTAGTCCAGCATGGCTGCTACTCTTTCGATATCTCTCCTGTAATACTCAGGGTCATTCTCATGAAGTCTGGACCCTCTCTTTACGGAAAGCGTATGAACTGTGATGTTCTCGGCTCCGAGAGATATAATCTCGTCGAGGGAATTCTTGAAATCTTCAGGACTTTCCTCCGGAAGCCCTGCTATAAGGTCGGCGTTAATTACATCAAATCCGACTTCTTTAGCCTGGGCAAACGCTCTTCTGATATCATCGGCGCTGTGATTTCTCCCGATGATGCTCATAGTTTCGTCTTTCATACTCTGAGGGTTGATGCTTATCCTTCGAACGCCCTTGTCACGAAGTGCAATCAATTTCTCCTCTGTAATCGTGTCAGGTCTGCCTGCCTCAACAGTAAACTCAATCTCTGATGGATTGATGTTAAAAGATTGCGAGATCTTATCGATTAATGAACCAAGCTGCAATGTACTCAGTGTGGTCGGAGTGCCTCCTCCGATATATATACTTTCTATATCTTTGGGCTCCTCTTTATAAAGAGCTCCTGTAAATTCAATTTCACGAAACAGGTCTCTGAGATATCTATCAATGGCATCCGGCCCTGCTACATTGGATGCAAATGAGCAATACTCGCATCTTGTGGGACAGAATGGTATACCCGTATAAATAGATATATAATCCGGCCCGTTATCTATAACATGAGCAGTCTGGTATTCTGCTATCTCTGCGAGCAAGTTCTGCTTAGACTCAGCCAATAGATATCTGCAGTAGAGCTCATATTTCATAGTCTCTATGCTGCCGAACTTGTTTAATATCTCAAGAGCAGGTTTAAGAGGCCTTACACCTGTTAATGTGCCCCACTCAGGACTCATGCCTGTTAAATCATTGAGAAGCTTATACAATTCGCGCTTGATGCCATCTCTGTCAGATGTATTGGCTCCAAGCACATAACTTCCTCTTCCGAGAAGATCTTGCTCCGGCAAACGATCAATAGTTATGATCTCAAACTCATCTTCTGACAGAAATACTCTGCAAAGCTC
The DNA here is from genome assembly GCA_902760855.1 of uncultured Eubacteriales bacterium. GTDB lineage: Bacteria > Bacillota > Clostridia > Peptostreptococcales > Anaerovoracaceae > Crickella. Next base: position 5,516 of record CACWIO010000050.1, on the reverse strand, counting down.
TGCATAGTGATATTCATTTGAAGCATCTGCTACATAAAATCTATACAAATGGATTCGCCTTCTTCTCAAAGCCTATGCTGGTAGTAGGACCATGACCCGGATATACTATGAGGTCTTCATTTAGGGTAAAGAGATTATTCTTAATTGAGCTCAGAAGTGTATTCCAATCACCTGTCGGAAGATCCGTTCTGCCTACACTCATCTTAAATAGCGTATCTCCGGTAAATATTTCTCTATCTGTGCAAAAGCACAGGCCACCTGCTGTATGCCCCGGTGTAGCTATAACTTTGAGCTTGGTGTCTCCGAGTTCAATGCTTTCATTGCCTTTTAATAGCATCGTCGGTTCCGGGCTGTTTCTTTCGTACATAATTCCTAGGTCTGCCTCAGGAGCCGCATATACAGCATCTTTATAAATGCTCTGGTATTCCGAAACGGCGCCTAGGTGGTCGCGATGTCCATGAGTAAGTAAGAGATATTTAAGACTTGATGCATCTCCTATGTCATTTGCTACCTGATCGGAGTAATATCCGGGATCTACTATAGCTTTAAGACCTGTAGACTCATCAGTAATCAGGTAAGTATTCTCTTCAAACATCCCATACGGGTAGCATTTGATTGTAATTCCCATATATTTACCTCAATAAATTATCGTCAACTATCTGGGTCTAAACACTCTGATTGTGCCTTCTACCTGTCTGAGACCTGTAAGAAGTCTCTGTATCTGATGCATATCGCTAATTTCAACCTTGAGTAAAGTATTGGTTGTGCCGGGTTCTCCGTCAGTGAGATTAAGACCTACAACCTCTATGTCATAATCGTCGCAGATCTTAGATATGTCTTTAAACAGGCCCTTTCTCTCTTCGGATACAACCTGTATATCCACGTAATACTTGAGCTTTTTGCTTGGAGTATCCCATTCGACCTCCATCATTCTGCCCTTATCCTTTTCGGTCAGACTCTTAAGGTTCGTGCAATCAGCTCTGTGAACTGTGATCCCTTTACCCTTTGAGACGTAGCCCATTATCGGATCGCCCGGAACAGGATTACAGCATGTGGCTCTTCTGATGAGCAGATTATCCGATCCTTTTACTATGATTCCGGAATCTGAGCCTTCCTTGCCTCTGTTTACTTGAGGTTTCTTGGCGGCCTCTATAAGAGCTTGTTCTTTAGCTTTTTCCTTATCTTGATTATCGGCCTCGTAATACTCAATGAGTTTCTGGCCGAGTTTCGATACTGTGCTGCCGCCTCTTGATATCTGGAGGTAAAGCTCATTTACGCTGGAGCAGTTTAGGTCCTTAGCAGCCTTTAGTATGTATGCATTCTTGGTTACCAGGGCCGGCTCATAGCCTTTTTTCTTAATGTAATTGTTGATATGAGTCTTACCCTTGTGTATATCGCTGTCTTTATCAGCTTTTCTGAGCCAGTTACGTATCTTGGCTCTGGCCTGTGAAGTCTTGCAAAGCTTAAGCCAATCCACGCTTGGACCGGTAGAGTTAGAGGATGTGACAATCTCGACAATATCTCCGTTATTCAGCTGATGGTCTATAGTGACCATTTTACCGTTGACTTTCGCGCCTACACATCTGATTCCTACGTCGGTATGAATCTTAAATGCGAAATCGAGAGGCGTACTTCCTGCAGGAAGTTCCATAACGTCTCCTGCCGGCGTAAATACGAACACCTGATATTCAAAGAGATCTACTTTGAGAGTCTGCAGGAATTCAACTGAGTCGTCAGCTTCTTTCTGCCATTCGAGAGCCTGCCTGAGCCAGGCGAGCTTCTGCTCATTCTCCTCCTCGCTTCCGGACATCTTCCCTTCTTTATACTTCCAGTGAGCTGCGATACCGTATTCGGCAATCCTATGCATCTCATAAGTTCTGATTTGTATTTCGAAAGGCTCTCCGTTGTCTCCTATTACCGTAGTATGTATAGACTGATACATATTAGGCTTAGGCATTGCGATATAGTCTTTAAATCTGCCGGGAATCGGCGTCCATCTGGTGTGGACGAGTCCGAGAGCCGCATAGCAGTCTTTAACGCTGCCAACGAGAATTCTGACAGCGAGCAAATCAAATATCTCATCAATTTGCTTATTCTGGATGACCATTTTACGGTAGATGCTGTAAATATGCTTGGATCTTCCCTTTACATCATGCTGTATACCCGCCTCATCGAGCTCATTTGAGATTTCGCTGATAAGACCATCCAGATTCTTCTCGTAATCTTCTTTTTTCTTTTTAACCGTGGCCTCGAGGTTCTTGTACTCGGATGGATGAAGAAATTTGAGCGCGAGATCCTCGAGCTCAAATTTGATACTGAATATTCCGAGCCTGCCTGCCAAAGGAGCATATATCTCAAGAGTCTCCATGGACTTTGTGATACGCTTCTCCGAAGACATATACTCAAGAGTCCTCATATTATGCAACCTGTCGGCCAGTTTGATAATCAGAACTCGTATATCCTTGGACATAGCGAGGAACATCTTGCGGAAATTCTCGGCCTGCACGGTCTCGGATGAGTCGTACGAAATATTACCGAGTTTGGTAACTCCGTCTACAAGAGCGGCAATCTTATCATCGAAGTCCTCTGCCAACTGCTCGTGGGTATAGCTGGTGTCCTCTACTGCATCATGCAGAAGACCTGCAACGACAGTCTCGTTATCCATTCCGAAGTTTGCGAGTATCTTGGCTACGGCTACAGGGTGAATGATATATGGCTCTCCGCTTTTGCGGAATTGTCCCTCGTGAAGAGAACGGGCAATCTCGTAAGCTCGCACTATGACCGAGTCATCGTATTTCGGATTGATCTCGCTCATTTCTTTTATGAAGTTTTCGGTGCTCAGATCTACCGTCTCTTTCTTAGCCATTAACTCTCCCTGTTTAAAGGATTAAAGTCTGATTCCTTCGTCGTCTCTTCTCTTTGCGGATTTCTTTCTGGCCTTATCTGACTTAGCCTTGTTATCTTCGTACTTCGATATGCCCTCTTTTTTAGTCAGTTCATAGAATACCGGGCTGCAGAGGAATACCGATGAATAAGTACCGACAAATACTCCGATGATCAGAGGAATCAGGAAGCCTCTCAGTTCGTGGCTCGACATAATGAAGAGCGGAATCATTACGGCAAATGTCGTAAGTGATGTCATCAATGATCTCGAGAGAGTCTGGTTGATACTCGTATTGATGAGCTCTACGTTTTGCTTACGTTTGAAGAACTTCGTGTTTTCTCTGATTCTGTCGAAAATTACGATTGTATCGTTTATAGAGTAACCGACTACTGTCAGAATACCAGCGATAAACGGGTTGTTTATAGTAATTCTGAATATTGCATAAAGTGAAAGTGTAACAAGTACGTCGTGTGCAAGTCCTGCAATAGCAGCAAGTCCGTACTGCCATGTCTTGAATCTGAATCTGATATAAACCAGAAGTACAAGTGCGGCAATTATTATGGACTTGATTGCGTTCTGCCTGAGGTCCTTACCTACCGTAGGTCCGAATTCCTCAGATGCGAGTACGTCCTTAGCAGGATTGAATCCGTATTTAGCAGCGAGAGTATCGATTACCTCAGAACGCTCGGCAGATTTAAGGTCCTTAATTGTTCTGATGATAACCTGTGAGTTATTTCCTGATGCATATACGATTGTCGGATTAAGGTCATAGCTTGCAATCGTGTCTTTAACCTCATCGATTGAAGCTTCTTTACCGAGCTCAATCTGCATCATCGTACCACCTGTAAAGTCGATTCCGTAGTTAAATCCTTTGATAGCAGCAAATCCGAATCCGAGCAGAATTACAGCAAGGCTGACTGCGTAGAATTTCTTGCGGTTCTCAACGAACTTGAAGTTGAAGTCCATGAGTTTGAGCTTAGCTGTGCCGTCTTCCTTAACGCCGAACATTGAATTCGTTCCGAATGTCTTGCTGTCTGCCATGAGGTTAACAAAGAGCTGAGTGATAAATACAGCTGTGATAACGCTCATTACGGTACCGATCATCAGTGTAAGTGCGAAACCTTTGACAGAAGTTGTACCGAACAGATAAAGCACAAATGCTGCGACCAGTGTAGTGGTCTGAGCATCGATAACTGTTGAAAGAGCTGCTCTGTATCCCATGTCTACTGCGACTTTAATGGATTTGCCCTTGGCAATCTCCTCTCTGATACGAGTGAAGATGATAACGTTGGAGTCAACCGCCATACCGAGGGATAGGATGATACCAGCAATACCCGGTAATGTAAGAACTGATCCCATGAAAGCCATTATCCAAAGCACGCACTGTACGTAGAGAAGAAGTGCGATATCTGCTACGAGTCCGAGCGCTCCGTATACTATGAGCATTATGAGCATTACAAGTGCAAGTCCAATGGCTCCTGCCTTTACGCTGAGATTGAGAGCATTGGCTCCGATTGTAGCTGTCTGAACCGAGGAGTTGATCTCAGTCAGGTTAGCAGGAAGAGCACCGCCTCTGATAAGAGCGGAGAGCTGAGAAGCTTCTGTCTCGCTGAATCCACCCGGTCTTGTAATCTCGCAAGATCTTGAATTGATCTTTTCGTTGACAACAGGGGCTGAAATAACCTCATCGTCAAGAGCGATAACTATAGATTTTGCATCGACAGTGTTACCGGCCTCATCTGTCATAGTAGGCGTAACGCTTCCTGAGAAGGCCTTCTCTGTTGCATCAGCAAAGAGATTGCTTCCGTCGCCTGTGAAATCAATCGTGATCTTGTAACCACCATTTTGAGAATCTGTTGCTAATTGAGAATCGCTGATTCCCTCTCCTGTAAGAGCGAGTGTGCCGTCTGCCAAGAAGAACTGGAGCTGAGCCGTACGTCCTATCTGTGCGATGGCTTCTTCTGCGTTCTCAACACCCGGGAGCTCAACTCTTATCCTGTTGGTACCTTCGATGGATACCTGAGGCTCGCTTATACCCATGGCGTTAACACGATTCTCGAGAACTGTTTTGGTCTGATTCATGATAGCCTGGAGCTCTGTTCCTGTCTCAGGCGAATCAGCTTCGAGCAGCACGTATACACCGCCGTTAATATCAAGGCCGTATTTGAGCTGCTTACCGAGGTTTTCGAACTTCTCACCTGCACCTGTAAATGATACTACCCATGAGGCAATAAGGAGCAGGATGATAAGTACTGCAATAACTTTTCTTCTTCCGCTTTTCATTACAATAACTACCTTTCACTAATATAAATTTTCAAAAAATCGCAAAAAGCGACAATTAACAAATTATCCAATCTATTTTACTCGTTTTTCCTTGCAATTTCAATGAAAAACGCAGTTCTTAATATCAAATTTTGTACTAAATTAAAGACCCGCATTGACTGCGGGTCCGTTATTGCTTATTCAGCATTTTCTGCGTCTGCAGTTGTGTCGTTTTCGGCTTCGGATTTCTTACCGAGTTTCTTAGGAGTAACCTTCTTATCTCTGTTAGGTTTGCTCTCTTCTTTCTCTGCTTTTGCTACTTCCTTAGCAGCTGCTGCATTGGTTTGAGTTGACTTCGTAACTGTTGCTA
>CACWIO010000049.1 GCA_902760855.1 uncultured Eubacteriales bacterium | reverse complement strand
CGATCGCGATACTCGCGGCATTGATCGCGACCATCGTCGGGACGATGGCAGTTCTCGGCTTGGCGGCTATGAGGCCGAGAAACGAGAACGTGCTCCTGGGCCTAAACAACATCCCAATGCTGAACGCAGACATAGTAACAGGTATAGCTCTGATGCTCTTCTTCCTCATGATAGGAGTGCCGAGAGGCTATGCGACTGTGCTGTTCAGCCATACGGTATTTTGCATTCCGTATGTAGTTTTATCCGTCAGACCGAGACTTAACAAGAAGACCAACAGTCTATACGAGGCGGCGCTCGATCTCGGAGCCTCCGAAAGATATGCATTCAGAAAGATAGTGCTGCCGGAGCTCTGGCCGGGCATCACAACGGGATTCCTGCTCAGCTTTACGATGTCGGTAGACGACTTTATAATCACGTACTTCACGAGGGGCGCAGGCATCAACACCATCTCGACACTCATATACAGCGAGGTCAAGATAGGAATAAGACCGAGCTTGTTTGCCCTCTCAACGATAATATTCGTCGTGGCACTTCTCGTCCTGATAATCGTCAACATCAGGCAGAGCAGATCGGACAGACATCTCACATTGGAAGCATTGTAATTTGATAACAATTCGAAAGGATTATACAGCTAATGTCGTTCAGGTATTACTACGCAGATAGAGTAAGAGAGCAATTCACCGGATTTAAAGGCACCGACGAGGAGCTGCAGGAGGCTATAGACAGCATGAGCCTCATGTACAGTTCGGCCCTCAAAGTGTTGGAGACCAGACTTGGTATAATATCCGACGACTTCGATAAAAAGCACTCATATATGCCTATTCATCACGTGCACTCGCGTCTTAAGACTTTCGAGAGCATAATGGAGAAGGCGAACAGATATGAAATAGAGGATCCCATCAACAACCTCGATGCGGTGCGCCGTGAGATACTCGACATAGCCGGCATCAGAGTTATATGCAACTATGAGGAGGACCTCCACACTATGTCCAATCTCCTGCTCGATCAGGAAGATATAGACATGATTAAGGTAAAGGACTACTGCGATAAACCGAAAGAGAGCGGCTACAGGAGTCTCCATGTCGTTGTGGCCGTGCCCGTGTACCTGGTGGGCATGATGAAAAAGGTACCTGTAGAGATACAGTTCAGAAGCATAGTGATGGACGCCTGGGCATCTCTCGAGCATGAGCTCAGATACAAAAATAAGGGCGAACTCACGCAGGACATAGTAGATAGCCTAAAAGAATGCGCGGAGTCACTTCACTCAATAGACGAGAGACTTTCCAAGGTGCGCCACGAGGTGCTCAAAGACGATAACAAATACAGCGATTATTAAGGAGCAGCAATGAAGAATTTAGCAAAGACATATAATCCAAAGGATTTCGAAGATCGCATCTATGAGATGTGGGAGACGGAAGGCGCCTTTAACGCAGATATAGATAAGGACAAGAAGCCTTTTACAATCGTAATGCCGCCACCAAATATCACAGGGCAGCTTCACATGGGTCACGCACTCGACCAGACACTTCAGGACGTGCTGACCCGCTGGAAGAGAATGCAGGGCTACGCAGCTTTATGGCTTCCGGGCTCAGACCACGCCAGCATAGCAACTGAGGTTAAGGTGGCAAATGAGCTTCGCGAGAAGACAGGCCGTGACAAGAGAGATTTCACAAGAGAAGAATTCCTCGAGCACGCATGGGCTTGGAAGAAGGAATACGGCGGACGCATCACCAAGCAGTGCCGCAAGCTTGGCGATTCCTGCGACTGGAACCGCGAGCGCTTCACAATGGACGATCAGTGCAATAAGGCCGTAGTCAAGTTCTTCATAAATCTCTATGAGAAGGGCTGGATTTACAAAGGCAACCGCCTCATCAACTGGTGTCCGGACTGCAAGACATCACTCTCAGATGCCGAAGTAGAGCATGAGGATGAGCACGGAAAGTATTGGTACTTCAGATATCCTGCCGCAGACGGTGGAGAGGGCATCACTGTTGCAACATCCCGTCCTGAGACTATGTTCGGAGATATCGCTATAGCAGTACATCCAAGTGATGAAAGATACAAAGACTTGGTAGGGAAGACAGTAATTCTCCCTATAGTTAATCGAGAGATTCCTGTAATCGCAGACGAGTATCCTGATCCTGAAAAAGGAACGGGAGCTGTTAAGATTACTCCTGCTCACGACCCTAACGACTTCGAAGTAGGTCAGAGACATAATCTCGAGATAATATCCTGCATGAACGACGATGCTACCATGAACGAGCACGCCGGCAAATACGCGGGAATGGACAGATATGAATGCCGCAAGGCTTGGGTTGCCGATCTCGATGCTGCGGGTTTCCTCGTAAAGACTGATGATCTTGAGATACCTGTAGGCAGATGCTACAGATGCCACAGCGCTGTAGAGCCTATGATGTCAGATCAGTGGTTCGTTAAGATGGATGAACTCGCCAAGCCGGCAATCAAGGCAGTTGAGTCGGGCCGCATGAAATTCGTGCCTGAGAGATTCTCCAAGGTATATCTCAACTGGCTCTATGAAATCCGCGACTGGTGCATAAGCCGTCAGCTTTGGTGGGGACACAGAATACCTGCATATTACTGCGATGACTGCGCTGAGATAGTAGTGGCAGATCACATGCCTGAGAAATGCCCGAAGTGCGGATGCACTCATCTGACTCAGGATGAGGACGTACTCGACACATGGTTCAGCTCGGCGCTCTGGCCTTTCTCGACTCTGGGATGGCCAGATAAGACAGCGGACCTCGAATACTTCTATCCGAATAACGTACTGGTCACAGGCTACGACATCATATTCTTCTGGGTAGTAAGAATGGTATTCTCAGCATACGAGTGCATGGGAGATGCCCCATACGATTATGTATTCGTACACGGTCTCGTAAGAGATGAAGAGGGACGCAAGATGAGTAAATCCCTCGGTAACGGTGTGGACCCACTCGAGTCAATAGACCAGTATGGAGCGGATGCACTTAGATTCATGCTCTGCACGGGTATATCGCCTGGTAACGATACACGTTACATCCCAAAGAGAATGGAAGGTTCGCGTAACTTCGCAAATAAACTCTGGAACGCTTCGAGATTTACCATCATGAATCTACAGGGCGAGGACGGCAATTGGCTTCCTATGGAGTTCAATGAGTCCGCTCTGAGAGACGAGGATAAGTGGATACTCCAGATGGCCAATGACGGCGCGAAATATATCACGGAGCAGCTCGATAAGTTCGAACTCGGCCTCGCAGGCCAGAGGATATACGAGCTCATCTGGGACGTATACTGCGATTGGTATATCGAGCTCGTAAAGGGCAGACTATACGGAGATGATGAAGAGGATAAGAAGGTCGCAAGATACGTGCTGACCAAGGTCCTTAAAGACCTCCTGAAGTTCCTCCATCCGTTCATGCCGTTTATCACTGAGGAAATCTGGGGATTCCTGCCACAGGATGAAGGAAAGACCGGACGCGATGCCATGCTTATCAGGGCTGACTGGCCGGTATATGACCCTGCTATCAATTACGAAGATGCCGCAAGGAGAATCCAGGTGGCAATGGATGTAATCAAGGCGGTTCGTAATATAAGGGCTGAGGCCGAGGCTGCGCCATCAAGAAAACTCAACCTCATCATCAAGACCGACGCTCTCGCAGACGAGATCAATGCAGTAGCAGCTCACATCAGAAATCTTGCAAACGTAGTAGATATAGACATCAAAGGCGGAGACTTTGCGATGCCTGAGAATGTAATGACTGCTGTTATAGACGGCGCTGAGATTGCCGTTGCCCTCGATGACCTCGTAGATAAGGATGCTGAGATCGAAAGGCTCACCAAAGAGAAGGCTAAGCTGGAGTCCGAGGTTGAGCGCGTAGAGAAGAAGCTTGCCAACAAAGGATTTACGGACAAGGCGCCGCAAAAACTCGTAGACGAGGAGCGCGCCAAGGGTGAGAAATATAAGGAGATGCTGGCTACTGTAGTCGCCAGACTCGAGTCACTGAAATAGAGAAAGGGAGGGACATATGCTGACACTTGAGAGAGCCAAGGAATTAAATGATGCTGTTGTAACAGAAGAGCATCTCAGAGTGCATGCCTTGAACGTAATGGCTGCAATGGGAGCCATGGCTGAGCACTTCGGAGAAGATAAAGAGCATTGGATGGCAGTCGGTTATCTGCACGATTATGACTATGAGCAATATCCCGATGAGCACCTCCAGCACACAGAAAAGGAGCTCCTTGCAGAAGGAGTAGACCCTGAGGACGTACGTGCCATACTCTCGCACGGCTACGGCCTCCTAAACGACGTGGAGCCGCTGACCAATATGGAGAAATCTCTCTACACACTCGATGAGATGACCGGCATTGTGCAGGCATACGGACGCCTGAGACCTGAAGGCATCATCGGCATGGAGGCTAAGGGCTTCATGAAGAGGTTCAAGGACAAGAGATTCGCAGAGAAATGCGACCGCGAGCTCATCAAGGACGGCTGCGCACGTCTAGGCATGGAGCTTAAGGAAGTTGCCGAAATCTGCATACGCGGAATGGAGGAGTACGCCGAAGAAATCGGCCTCATGCCAAAAGAGTAATGCACTTGCTAAAAGCCAATTGTTTCATTGCAGGATGCTGAGAATTGTTGTACAATTGTCGAAAGATTTGATAAAGAATTAAGGAGGACCTCCACCAATGGTGAAGATGTTAATAGGACATAAAGGAAGCGGTAAGACTAAGAGGATGATCGATCTGGTTAACACCCAGGTTCAGGATGCAAAGGGCAGCATCGTATTCATCAACAAGAATTCCAGACTCATCTACGATCTCGATTACAAGATCAGAGTCATCTGCATGGAAGACTTCCCGCATGTCACTAACGAGGACGAATATATAGGATTTCTCTTCGGTATCATGAGCTCAGACAACGACATCGAGACTATCTTCCTGGACGGCATCATGAGCCACAGGGATTTCGCTCTCGACATACTGCCGAGCTTCATTGAGAAGATCAAAGTTATCTCCAAGGAGACAGGCATCGATTTCGTAATCAGCGTAAGTGCTGAACTCGAGGAGATGATAGGAGTAGACTTCGAGAACATGGAAGTCCTCAACTAATAAGCCGGAAATTCCCCGGGCTCATGCTCGGGGATATTATTATTTTTTGAAAGATATGCAAAAGAGCGTAATTGAACAAATACTTGAAGGAATAAAAGCTGGCAGGGCAATCTATGAGCGACTGGCCACAAGTGACGGAGAGGTCAAGGCTATCGAGTCTGAAGGCTCTGAGCTTTGCCGTGGAGATAATCTGGCATACATGCAGGAGCTGATGGGACGAGGCTATGCGGGCAAATTCAATCTAATATACATAGACCCGCCTTTCTTTACGCGTTCGAGCTTCAACGCATCGATAGTGCTCAAAGATGCGGAAGGTAAGAAACATCAGGTGCATCATCTTGCGTACGATGATAAATTCGACAGAAATCTCGAATTCTATATTGAGAATATGACAGTGCGCCTCCTGATGATGAGGGACCTTCTCGCAGATGACGGACTTATGTGGGTGCACCTCGACTGGCATTCATCCCACTATATCAAGCTCGTGATGGATGAGCTGATGGGTGAGAAGAATTTCATCAACGAGATAATTTGGTGCTATAAGTCCGGGGGCTCCGGTAAGAAACACTTCGCAAGGAAGCACGACAGCATACTCGTTTATGCAAAATCCAAGAACTACAAGCTCACGGTTCCGATGGAGAAGTCATACAACAGGGACTACAAGCCTTACAGATTTAAAGGCGTGGAAGAGTACAGGGACGAAGTGGGCTGGTATACCATGGTCAATATGAAGGATGTCTGGAATATAGACATGGTGGGCAGGACTTCGTCTGAGAGAACAGGCTATGCCACTCAAAAGCCTTTAGAGCTTATGAAGAGAATAGTTGAATGCTGCACTGATGAGGGCGATCTGGTCGGAGATTTCTTCTGCGGATCGGGTAGTCTGCTTGAGGCGGCGGAGTCTCTCGGCAGGCGATGGATAGGATGCGACAGCGAGCAGCTTGCCACGGCAATGAGCAGGAAGAGGCTTATGGGTTCAGGTGCGGAGTTTGCCTATCTTCAGCTCGATGATATAAAACCGGAGGCAGGAAGGGTGAGCCTTAAGCTTAAGAGCAGGGATGCACTCGAAGATGGCCGATATCTCTACAAATGCGAGCTTACGGATATTGTACCGGACATAGAGACCGGGAGCATACAGATGAAGGATAGAGAGCATGTAGAGAGGGCACGAAAAGAAAACAGGCTACAGTTTGCCGACTATATCATGGTAGACGCAGGGGGAGGAGAGAGATTTGCATGCGATTATCTCATCTCCGATGAATTTGACAATATCAGTTTTATCGCCGGTAACGAGTTTAAGATCGTAGCTTGCGATGTGTTCGGAAAAGAATACCTCGCGGATGTTGACATGACATTTTAATAGGACTATCCTAGCACTTGTGCATTTTTGAAATATCAATGAAGGCGGATGAAAATGACAGAGAAAATGAAGCATAAAAAAGCTGATGATCAGTTTATACGAGACATGGACGACATGCTCATGAAAGAGCATGCAGTTGTAAAAGAAGCCAATGTCGAGGCTATGGGAGACAGCGAGCCTCCAAAAGGATTGAACAAAATCAGGGCAACTGCCAAGGAATATGTACTTGCGTCAATAGCTGTAATTCTGGGTTCGCTTGGCACGGTATCTGTCATGAATCCAAACGGCCTTACTGTAGGCGGTGTGACGGGAATAGTCAGAATCCTTCAAAAGTATACGGGTTGCAATTTCTCCTTGACATACTATGCATTTTGCATGGTTATACTGGTGCTCGTTTGGTTTACCTTCGGATTCAAGGAGGTTAAAAAGATACTGTTTATGTCACTGGCATATCCGGTAGTTATGTTCCTACTTGAGACGAATGATGTAGTGCTTTTGAAAAGCGACGATCTCTTGCTTGTATCTCTGTTCTGCGGAGTGCTGTTCGGCATATGCAATGCCTTGTCATTTAAAGCAGGCTTTTCATCCGGCGGTGCGGATTCGTTCGCAAAGGTAATTAAGTATAAATTCCTGCCGCACCTTGGGATAAACGATATAACATTTGCCATTAACGCTGCTGTGGTAGCTGCGGGTGCAGTTGTATTCGGTCTCAGAATCGGCCTCTATGCCGTAGTTATTACGTACACGACGATGAAGGTCGGAGAGGCTGTGATGTACGGTCTGAGCAATAAAATAGTGGAGCTAGAGATTATTACGGATAACCCAAAGGACTTAGCCCATTTCGTAATTACTGAGCTAGGAAGAGGAGTATCCGGCATGGAGGTGACCGGAGAGTATACGGGAGTTAAGAGGAAAGACCTTAAGATACTGTGCACACCTCGTGAGAGCTTCCTTATAAAGCGCTATCTGTCGCACCACGATCCGCATTCATTTGTTACCATATCGACTGTTAACTCAGTATGGGGTGCAGGAAGAGGATTCTCAGATATTCATAAGATAGATGATTAAAACAAGTAATGGCTGATGTAAAGTTAACTTTACATCAGCCATTTTTCTAAATGTAAAGCAAACTTTACATAACGAATCGCTTTGTAATCAGTTCAGCTATGAGATTTATGCTGCGTGGATTGAGAATAAGATAATCGTTGATGCAGTCAGGATCGCAGCTCAGGTCGAGCTCAAGCGATACTGTGTCGACATAGCAAGTATTATCTGCATCGGAGAGATTCTCCGGTGCTTTTTCTATAGGAAGCTCTATTTGAAACATCCCGGTTTCGCTGTTGAACTCCGCTGTGATAGGGCTGTCCATATCCGGAAAGAATGCCGCGGAGAACGCATCCTTGATTTGGTCTCCGTTTATCTTGAGTATGTATTGCTTATTTGAACCGCGGCCCTTGCAACATATAGATGGCCTTACAGCGAGTCTCCCGTCTAAAATCGGATAGCCGTATCGGGCAAGCGCATTATCCATGTTCCCGTCGCGGTCTATATCAGTGAGCACATAATGCATCAGGCGGTAGAGATGAAGCACGTCTTCGCGGTTATGGGTGAGAATAATCTTCTCCAAAGTGGAATTGCCTGTAAGAGAGTATTCATCAAACATCGTGACGCTCTCGCGGCCTGTGATACTGTCGTCTCTGTCACCCAAGATGCCGTAGTAGTTTTCAACTGACTTTTGGCTCAAAGAATCGAGGCGCTGCCTGAGGTCTGTGCCGCATTTGATGAAGCGAAAGAGATCGAGGTCATACAGCTTAATCGAATCCTCGAAGAAGTGTGCCTCGAGCCGCTTAGCTATAAAAGGCAAATCAAAAGACGCGCCGTTGTAAGTCACGAGATATCCGATGTTCTCTCTCTGCAGGAAATCCATTGTAGCTCGGAGAACTTTGTGCTCCTCGTAGTGATTCTCTGCGAGGAACTGAGTGACCTTAACTCCGCTGTCTGTCTCTGTCAAAAGTCCAATCAAAATGACCTTGCTGTTCTCACGGCTAAGACCGCTGGTCTCGATGTCAAGCACACAGCAACGCATACCGTCAAAGTATCGCATATATGAGGAGGGAAGATTGCCCTCCATCCTGTAATCTCTTGTGATTGTTTTCATGAAAATTGTTCTGTACTTTGTTTTGCTGATTATCTGCTAATAGAATATAATCAAGACAGAAAAATAGTATATTTGGTATGGGAAAAAGTCAATCAAGAGATGAGCCTGTTATTGTTCTGAAAAGAGGAAACTATGGACAAGAAGACATACGATGCTTTTATTGAGCTTCTGACAGAGGAACTGAGGCTGGCGATGGGCTGCACGGAGCCTATTGCTGTAGCGTATGCGGCAGCTAAAGCGCGCGAAACTCTCGGCGCGATGCCGGAGAGAATAGATCTTTACTGCAGCGGCAATATCATCAAGAATGTGAAAGCTGTTACAGTGCCGAACTCGGGAGGAAGGCGCGGCCTTGAAGTTGCTGCTGTACTCGGTGCGGCATATGGCGATGCATCGCTTGAGCTTGAGGTTGTAAGTGGGGTGACGGATGATGAGATTGCCGGACTGCAAGATCTTCTGGACGCAGGGATTTGTCATTGCCATCTCGAGACGGGAAAGGATAATCTCTACATACGCGTGGAGGTCTTTGCAGGAGATGACAGCTCATTGGTGGAGATTGCCGAGAAGCACACATACATCACGAGAATCGAGAGAAATGGTGAGCTTGTGATGGAGCAGCCGCCTCTGAATCTTCTGAAAAATGACAACTCCGTGCTTAACTTGCAGGATATATACAGATTTGCCAATGAGCTCGATATGGATGATGTGGATGAGCTTATCGAGAGGCAGATTGAGTGCAATATCAAGATAGCTGAAGAGGGAATCAAGAACGCCTACGGCTCTCAAATAGGGCGGAGCTACATCAAGATGTACGGCGAGGACGATTACAGGTTCAAGGCCGTGGCTTATGCGGCTGCGGGAAGCGATGCGAGGATGAACGGCTGCGCACTTCCTGTTGTAATTAATTCGGGTTCCGGCAATCAAAGCATCACGATCAGCGTTCCGATGATAGTCTACGCCAGGACACACGATATCAGCCACGAGCAGTTAATCAGAGGTCTCGTGTTTGCGGACTTGATGGCGCTTCTTCAGAAGAAATACATCGGAGATTTATCCGCTTACTGCGGGGCGACATGCGCGGGCTGCGCTGCTGTAGCGGGCATAGCATATATTGAAGGACAGCCACTCGAGGTGCTGGGACAGATAGTGGTAAATGCCATATCCACAATCGGCGGCATGGTGTGCGACGGCGCGAAATCATCGTGTGCTGCTAAAATTGCCACATCGATTTCAACGGGCTTTCTTGCATATGATCTCGCTGTAAACGGTCTTAGTTTCAAGGCGGGAGAGGGGCTGGTGGTAGAAGATATCGAGGAGACCATTGCAAGAGTGGGGCGCATGGGAAGAGAAGGTATGCGCTCGACCGATGAATCGATATTGCAGATGCTGCTTAAATAAAGGATTGATCGTATATTACAGGATTTGTAATAAAAAGAATTGAAATATTCAGGAGGAATATACATGGCAGAGTTTCGAAGCATGAGAAGGTTCAAACAGGAGATGAGCAGGGAAGAATGCGCAGAGATTCTCAAAAATGAGAAGCGCGGAGTGCTCTCTGTTATCGGCGACGGCGGGTATCCTTACGGAGTGCCGCTGAACTACTACTATGATGAGGAAAGAGACAGAATTTATTTCCACTCTGCGACCGAAGGCCACAAGATCGATGCTATGAATGCCTGCGATAAAGTATGCTTTACGGTCTTTGAAAAAGAGGGAGTAATTGATGAGGAGGATGATTGGTCATATCACCTCGGTAGCGTAATAGCATTCGGTCGAGCAAGTGAAATTACGGATGAAGAGGAGAAGATGCGCGCTGCCAGACTTGTGGGAGCTAAATACTTTCCGACAGTGGATTATCTGGATTATGAAATTGAAAAAGCCTACAGCCGCGTCCGTATGACAGCTATCAAGATAGAGCATATGAGCGGCAAACGCGTACACGAGAAGTAGGCTAAGCGCTATTGAGAGATAATAGTGCGCATGGTAGAATGAACGCGTTGCGTTGAAAACAATCGGAAAAGGAGCTTTAAAAAAGATGAAACTAGGAATAGAAACATATTGACAAAAAAACGAAAAATCATAAAAGTCGATATAATTCCATGTAGCTTGATAAACAAACTAAAACTATAATTACTAACTTCAT
>CACWIO010000048.1 GCA_902760855.1 uncultured Eubacteriales bacterium | reverse complement strand
TTTCTTGGCAACTCTTTCGATGGAGCTCATTACCTCATCAATCTTACCGCTCTTTTCGAGCTTATCCCAAGCGTCCATGAGTTTGGTCGCACCCTTCTCAAATGCCTCCTTGATGTCATCTACCTTATCAGCGGCAGCGTCAGCTGTCTTGTTGATCTTATCGGCAGCTGCATCGCTCTTGGCACTGTTGAAGGCCTTGCTGGCTTCGTCTACGCCCTTCATGACCATGCCCTTAGCCTTGTCATAAATTCCGACAACCTTACCGTTGATATCTACGACTTCACCCTTATCATCTACAAAGTCGATGTCACACTGAGTTCCGAGAGCCGCAACTATTCCGAGTATTGCGCCCCATGGCACGAGAACGGCACCGATAACGCCTGCTGTCAGCGGGAAGTTAACGATGGTCTTCTCATCCTTTCTGATGAGGATTCTTGAGACATTGCCCTTATCTACGATTTCTTTCATCTTAGCGAAAATAGGGCTGTCCTTGAGGCTTCCGCCGTTAACGCTGTCGTAGTCCTTATTCATGGTCTCTTCTACCTGAATGATAGCGTCAACCACACTGCCCTCAGCCTTTTCGAGAGCTTCCTTAGCCTCGGAATAAGTGCATCCTGTTCTGTCCTTTACAAGTTCGATTTTCTCTAGATTGATTTCCATTTCTATACCTCCGTTACTTTGATGCTGCTGAGCACATCCGCATCGAGATATCGCTCAGTATAATTTGCAAGAATTTCCTTTATCACAGCCGCATCTTCCTTTTTCAATGTTACTTTCTCAAAGGTCTGAAGCGGTTTCGTTTCAAAGTATCTGAACACGTCAATTATATCGAAGGAAGGCTTGTAAATCAACGCATGACCTCCCTGTCTCTCCTCATCTGCACAGTCCGGGCAAATCACGCCTCCTGAGCTCACCGAAAACATACGAGGCGCCGGTTTTTCGGCAAGGCTCTTGCCGCAGTTGACGCAGCATCCCGTCTCCGGCATAACTCCCAGCATGCGAAGCGATTTAACTATAAAAGCGAAGAGCAAGGTCTCAGCACCCGCCTTAGCCTTCGAGACCGATTCGAGAAATTCAGTGCACAAATTAAAAAGAGCCGGCATAGCATGTCCTTCATCCACTACCTTCTCCAGGTACTGTAAGAAAGCCGCCGCCGTCATATATCTGTTTATGTCCTCTCCGATTGAATAGTAGCTTTGAATGACTTGAGCAGAATTGATGCTGTAGCTCTCTCTGCCCTTGAATATGTCATATTCAGCAAAAGTAAAAGGCCTCAGCGCCAGAGCAGACCTGCTCTTACCCTTCTCTGTAATAGAAGTTCCGGCAGAAATCTTTCCGTACTGTTTGGTGAAGAGCACTATAATGCGCCTATTATTTGAAATTTTGCGCTGCCTGAGCACTATGCCTTCCGCATTAATGATCATCTTTATAGCCCCAGCTTCTGATTGTACGCTCGCTGTCGCGCCAATTCTCCTTCACCTTTACCCAAAGGCTAAGGTATACCTTGCCGCCTACGAGTGCCTCTATATCCTTGCGTGCAGCCTTACCCACACCTTTAAGCTTGTTACCGTTCTTACCTATGATTATTCCCTTATGAGATTTCTTCTCGCAGTAGATTACGGCCCCTATCTCTGTAATTCCGCCTTCTTCCTCAGGCTCATTGAAATACTCAATCTCAACAAAGACTCCGTGAGGAACCTCATCCTTGAGATAATGCATGAGCTTTTCTCTGATAATCTCGCTTACTATAAACCTCTCCGGATGATTGGTTGCTATATCCTCGGGATAGTACATCGGGCCCTCAGGCATGTACTCAGTCAGCTTATCCCTGAGCATCCTGACATTATCTCCTTTTAAGGCCGAAATCCCGTATATATCATCAAAAAGCCCGGTCTCTTCATAGCGTTTATAGAGCTCCAAATATGTCTCCGGACTTATCATGTCAGTCTTGTTAATGGCGAGCAAACGCGGGCAATCCGTCTCCTGCATGAGTTTAATCACAGCTTCGTCCCCTCTTCCGAAGTCGAGAGTTCCGTCTACGATAAGTAAGATAACGTCAACTCCATCCAAAGTGTTGACCGCCGTCTCATTGATGGCTGCCCCGAGCTTGTTATGCGGCTTATGGATGCCAGGTGTATCGAGGAATATCATCTGTATGCCCTCTCCTCCGTCATATTCCATATCCGTATATATGCCTGTTATTCTGTTTAGTGTGGTCTGTGGCTTGGCCGAGGTGATGGCGATCTTCTCTCCCAGCATCGAATTCATCAATGTGGATTTGCCTACATTAGGCCTGCCAATAATACCTATAAATCCAGATCTCATAACTCTTCCACTTTTTACTTCTATTTCTATTACAGTGTGCTGAGCAAACGACTCCTCGACTCGACCGAGCTCTCGCTCGGTCCGGCTCGCAGCGGTACTAAGCTCTGTCTGCGCCTTACGGCTTGCCAATCGCTAAGTGCCGGCGGCCTTCCAGTCTCGTCTCGGAGTGTTTGCTCAGCGCTCTAACACTTTTGAAATGATGTTTTCCTCTTTGGCACGCATTATACGGCGCTCCTCTTCATCCTCATGATCATAACCGAAGAGGTGGAATATACTGTGAACGAAGAGGTATACCAGCTCTCTGGTGAGCCCGGAGCCGTATTCTTCAGCCTGCCTCGCAGCCTGATCGTACGAGATAACGACATCACCGGCCAGACTTACGCAGCCCTCTTCATCATACATAAGGTCTTCCGCAAGCTCATCTCTGCTCTCGAACTGAGGGAAGCTCAGCACATCGGTTACCTTGTCATTACCCCTGTAATCACGATTGAGAGCCTGTATTTCCTCATCTTCTACTATAGTGACGCTAATTTCGGCATCTATATCGGCTGGGCCTATACCCGCAACTGAGATTTCATTTTCAAACTCAAAAGCAAATGCCTTATCAGCGGCAGCCTGCATGAGTTTTCTTATCTCTTCACTAAGCTTATTTTTGTCGTCACTATATATAATGCTTACCATAATCCCTGCTTATCTTCCGCTTATTTTATGACCTTTGGATGCGTTGCTGCTTCTGACCTTATTCTTATTATCAAAGGCCTCATAGGCTTTTATTATCCTCTTTACGAGCTCATGTCTTACAACGTCCACTTCCGTGAAGTAGTTGAACTTTATGCCCTCTACATTCTTAAGTATCTTTTGTGCTTCCTTAAGGCCTGACATGGTGCCGCTCGGAAGGTCCACCTGAGTTATATCTCCTGTTACCACAACCTTTGAGTTAAAGCCCATACGTGTCAGGAACATCTTCATCTGCTCTCTTGTGGTATTCTGCGCCTCGTCCAGTATGATAAACGCATTGTCTAGGGTACGACCTCTCATGTAAGCGAGTGGCACGACTTCTATAGCGCCCTTTTCCCTTAGCTTACCTGCAGCATCTACTCCGAGCACGTCATACAGAGCGTCATACAAAGGTCTGAGGTATGGATCTACCTTCTCCTGCATGTCGCCCGGTAAAAATCCAAGTCTCTCTCCCGCCTCTACAGCTGGTCTCGTAAGTATGATCCTCTCTATTTCCTTATTCTTATACGCGTTTATGGCCATCGCACAGGCAAGGTAGGTCTTACCTGTTCCTGCAGGTCCTATTCCGAATACCATGGAAGTCTTCCTGATGTTATCCACGTATTCCTTCTGTGCCTGAGTCTTTGGTCTGAGCGGTCTGCCTGTATGCGTATAGCAAACTATATCCTTAGCTGTCTGCTTCTCATCATATTCGACTCCGCCGGCCTCCATCTCTATGAGATAGTTGAGCCTCTGCGAGTCAAGCTCCGGCTCAAGCGCAACGGCCTCAATAAGGCGGGCCATTATGCGCGCGGCCAGCTCCGGATCTCTCCCCTTGATAGTCAGCTCTCCGTCCCTCAGATTCATCTCTGTGCCCGTGAACTTCTCTACTGAGCGTATATTTGCATCGTAGTTGCCGAATAACCCTTGGATGTTTATTTCATCGGGTATGTTGATTTTGTATTCCATCTATACCTCTTTTATAGAATATAAATTGTGTCCCTTAATGAAAAAATGCGAACCGATAACAGTTCGCATCCTCAGTCTGATTAATACTTGCGTGCTTTCTTACGAGCAGCTTCTGACTTTTTCTTGCGTCTTACGCTCGGCTTTTCATAATGCTCCCTCTTGCGGAGTTCTGCCATGACGCCATCGCGAGCACAAGATCTCTTAAATCTCTTAAGAGCGCTCTCCAAGCTTTCGTTTTCTCTTACGACTACCTGTGCCATATTGTGTTCTCACCTCCTGACGTCGTTTAAATTTCGCTGCTTTTTCGCAGCGGATTGATTTTACTACTGAGCAGCGCTTGTGTCAACAATTATTCCGCGCCGAGGGGATGCGATACTCTCGGCTTACAAATTTAAACGCCAAGCGCGTCCCATTTAATTATGTTCTTGTTGAATACGGGGCCGTCGTCACTGCAGTTCTTGCGTCCTTCGCTGGTCTCCAAGAAGCAGTCGTCATAATCTGCTGAATGCATGAGTATTGTGCTGCCGAGGCTGAATTGCCCTTCATCAACCTTCTCGGATAGTTTCTTGAGCATGTCTAAATTGCCGCCTGCGAGCACGTAATCGCCCTTCTTGACCACATCAACGGCGCTGCCTTCTCTGCCGTTGCTTCCATCCAGCGTCACGACCTCGATCTCGTTTACGAGATTCTTATATGATTCAAGCAGGAAGATTTCGTTCTTGCTCGGATACTCGAGTATGGTCTTGCACTTCTTGCCCCTCATGAGCATAGAGCGCGCAACCCCGAGCATCTCCGACACCCCCATGCCATTGGCCACTATGCAGACCTCATCAGGCGTGTCGTCTGTGGCAAATCCTGTTCCGCGTCCTCCCTCGATGATAACTTCATCGCCTACGCTAAGCCCGGCGAGATCTCTGCTTATCTCATCATCTGCGTCAAATACTATTGTGAATCTGTTGCTGTCGAACTCGCATACCTGATATGGTTTGCGGCGACCTCTGGCTTCTATCATTGCATACTGGCCCGGTTTTTTGAAACCGCTGCTGCCGGCATCAAATGTCATCTTGTATATACTGTTTACAAGATTATCTTTTTTCTCAACTTTACATTTTTGTTTCATTTATACCACCGCGGGATATTATACACTATATCTCTAGTCCTTTTTGTATGATTTTTGTGAATTATTCTTCCTCGTGCGGTTCGAACCCGACCAGACTCTCAGGCAATTCTCTACCGTTCTTTGTGTAATAGTCTATAAGAGCCATTTTAATCGCATCTTCTGCGAGTACGGAGCAATGCACTTTCCTTGCAGGAAGACCGTCCAGAGCGTCTACAACTGCCTTATTAGTAAGCTCGAGTGCCTCATCCAGAGTCTTCCCCTTAATAAGCTCTGTAGCCATTGAGCTCGTGGCAATCGCACTGCCGCAGCCAAATGTCTTAAATTTAATATCCGTGATGACATCGTCCTCAACTTTGAGATACATCTTCATGATGTCTCCGCAGAGAGGATTGCCAACCTCTCCGATAGCATCTGCGTTCTCAATTACGCCTACGTTGCGTGGATTCTCAAAGTGATCCATTACCTTATCTGTATAAAGCGACATATCTTTTGTCTCCTTTCATCATCTTTTATTCTGGTATGCAGTGCTCGCGCTTGCCGGTTTCGAGGTCCTCCCAGTACGGCGACATGCCGCGGTAGCGCTCAACTACGCTATGAACCTTCTCAATTATGTAATCTATCTGCTCCTCAGTATTATCTATATCCAGGCTGAATCTAAGCGATCCGTGAGCCGCCTCAACCGGAACGCCCATGCCCGTCAGCACATGAGACGGATCAAGGGATTCGCTCGTGCATGCAGAGCCTGACGAACATTCAATGCCGTACATGTCGAGGTGAAGCAGCAGGCTCTCTCCCTCTACTCCCTCAAACGAGTAGTTGACATTGCCCGGAAGCCTCTTGACGGGATCGCCGTTAAGCTGTGAATACGGTATATCCTTGAGGCCCTCGATAAGGCGATCTCTAAGTTTCCTTACGTACGCCATGTTCTCTTCCATATGGTCGCAGCCTTCCTTTAGGGCAACTGCCATGGACGCTATCGCAGGCACGTTGATGGTTCCTGCTCTCTTGCCTCTCTCCTGCGCGCCTCCTTCGATTACATTAAGGAGCCTGACTCCGTTCCTCGCATAAAGCGCTCCAATTCCCTTAGGTCCGTGGATCTTATGCGCTGACATCGAGAGCATATCGATATTCATGGCCTGCACATCGATAGGTAGATGGGCTACGGCCTGAACGGCGTCCGTATGGAAGAGCACGCCTTTTGACTTGCAAAGCGCTCCTATTTCAGCGATAGGCTGCACTGCTCCCATCTCGTTATTGGCAAACATTATGCTCACCAATGCCGTATCTTCTCTGATTGCATCCTCGACGTCCTTTATGTCCACAATGCCGTTTGCCTGTGGTGCGAGGTATGTTACTTCGAAACCCTCTCCCTCGAGCTTGCGCATGGTGTGAAGTATCGCGTGATGCTCGATGTTGGTCGTAATCAGATGCTTCTTGCCATTTGGCGCAAGGCCTCTGGCTGCGCTTATAAGGGCTTGATTGTCCGCCTCTGAGCCTCCGGAGGTGAAGTATATCTCGTTGGCCCTTGCGGCGCCTATACAGTCCGCCACTGTCTGACGAGCCTCGTCGAGCACCTCTTGAGTGCGCTGGCCGTCCGAGTGCAGGCTGTTTGGATTGCCGTTGTAATTGTCGAGGCATTCTATAAACTTAGCTTTCGCTGCCTCGCTCATGTATGTGGTTGCTGCATTATCAGCATAAACTCTCATTCCCTGTTCCTCCGATATCTTATGTTTGTTTATTATCTCATCCGCATCCCTGTGCGGATTGTCATTAGCTGTCGCATTTTTGGCAATATTCGCCGAGCATTTTCTTGCGATTGCCGCTCATTACATCTTCCAGTGTGATGCCAGACAGGTAATTCTCTATAACTCCGTCGAGGCCGGCCCATAAAGGAAGGGTGCTGCAAGTTGCCGCCTTTTCGCACTCGACACCCTCCTGCATTATGCAGTTAACAGGGGCGAGCGTGCCCTCAGTCAGCAGTAATATCTCGTTTATAGTGTACTCGGACGGATCTCTTGCAAGCTTATATCCGCCGTTTTTGCCTCTCAGACTCTCAAGCATGCCGCCTTTGTTAAGCATGGAGATTATGCTTTCGAGATATTTCATGGAGAGATTCTCTCTTTCGGCTATATCCGCCAGCGAGACATATCCGTCTACTGCATTTTTAGCCAAGTCCACCATGACGGTAAGAGCGTATCTGCCCTTTGTGGATACCATCATATCGGCAGCCTCCTTTCCGAATCTTACTTTTGCTTTTGTACCTCGTAAATCCTACCACTTAGGTAGGATTAAATCAACCTGCAATTTGTTTTATTTTTTGTTCTCTTTTCCTCTTTTCCCGCATTGTTTTTCACCTTGATCAGAGCCGATTTGGGCGTCATCTCCCCTCTCTTTTAGTTGCCTTTGAGCTTGACTGTGCATATACTATATTTGGTAGAGATTGGCTAATTGATTAAATGAAGGATGAAATAGTATATGGTAATATTCTATAAAGTAATAGCGTTTCTCGGCGGCCTTGCAATGTTCCTCTATGGCATGAAAGTCATGGGAGATGGCCTCAAAAGCTCATCGGGCGGAGCCATGAGAGAGGCCCTTGCCAGGGTCACCAACAAGCCTTACATGGGCTTCATACTCGGTATGTTAGTGGCATGTATCATACAGAGCTCTACTGCGACAATTGTTATTACCGTAGGTCTTGTAGGAGCCGGTTTTCTCACCTTCCATCAATCAGTCGGCATAGTTCTGGGCGCCAACGTCGGTACAGCCATCACCGCCCAGATCATCAGGCTTATGGACGTAAGCTCGGGCATGGAGAGTCCCCTTTACTTCTTCAAAGCGGATAATCTCGCCCCTCTGGCGCTTGTAATAGGAATAATATTTATAATGTTTTTAAAGACCAATGCCTCTGCAACTGCGGGCTCCGTAGCTTGTGGTTTCGGCATTCTTTTTATGGGCCTTATATACATGAGCGATGTGGTCGCGGGATTCGGTGAATCGCTCTCCAGCCTTCTGACCGCATTCGAAAACAACTACTTCCTCGGATTCTTATCCGGTATAGTCGTCACGGGCATAGTACAAAGTTCATCCGCCGTAGTCGGTATCATACAGTCTATCGCGAGCTCCGTCGGTGTTACGTTCAGTGCGGTATTTGCCGTCATCATCGGTGTTAATATCGGGGACTGCATCACGACATATCTCGTCAGCCGCATCGGCGCACGTCCTAATCAAAGACGCACGGCCGTCGTGCACATCGTGTATAACGTGTTTGCCGCCCTGCTTTGTTTTGCACTTGTCTTCATAGGCAGGACCACAGGCATCATTAATAATGAACTATGGAATATGACTCTCAATTCCGGAGGAGTTGCCAACATCCACGGTTTCTTCAGACTCGTGCCGGCAGTCGCCCTCCTGCCTTTCGTAGGATTATTTGAGAAAATTACATGCAGGATAGTAAAAGACGATCCGGTAGACGACGAGGATCTGAACGCTCTCGAGGCACTCAATGCACTCGACGAGAGATTCTTCACCACTCCGACGCTTGCCCTCGATCAGGTGGATCGCGTTGTTTGGGAGATGAGCGAAGTTGCCAATCATAACTTCGACGCTGCATGCAAGCAAATCTTCGAGTACGATCCTAAGAGAAAGGATAGGATAATGGCACGCGAGGACCTATTGGACAGCATGACTGACGCTGCCAATAAATACGTTGTCTCGCTCTCACCTCACGTAACTCTCGACGGAGATACGAGGAGGCAGAATTACACACTTAAGTCTCTTATTTGCTATGAGAGAATCGGTGACCTCGCTAAAAATATAGCGGATGATGTAGAGGTGCTGAGATCAAGCGGTAACGAATTCTCTGCGACCGCCATGGGAGAGCTGAGGATTGCCTTCAATGCCATCGCTGAGATTTTGGATATTACCGCCCTTGCATATAAAGAGAAGAGCCCTGTTCTTGCAGCCAGGGTCGAGCCTCTGGAGGAGGTCATAGATGATCTTATCGAAGAGATGAATGCCAGACATGTTTACAGAATGGTGAATAATCTCTGCGACGCCTTTAAGGGCATCCACTACCAGAGCGTTCTGACTAATCTCGAGCACATCTCGGATAAGTGCAGTGATATAGCCGTATACATACTTGAGCGTGACAACCGTGAGATCTTCGGTAACGAGCACTCATTCGTGCACGAGCTGCATATCAACAACAACGACGAATACAAGAACAATTACAGCCACAATTACGATAAATACTTCAACGCCCTCGAGAACATCCCTATGGTTGCAAAGCCTCTGGTGGAGATTGAGGACACATCAAATGCTGATAAACCTGACGCCAAAATCAGGAAGGCCGAGGAGAAAGAGCGCAAGGCCGAATCCAAAGCAGAAGCCAAGATTAGGAAAGCCGAAGCAAAGGCTCTCAAGGATACCGCAAGGATTAAAAAAGCCGAGCTCAAAGCCCGGCAGGATGCGATATCTGAAGATAATGATAAATAAGAAATGTGATGTAAAGTAAACTTTACATTTACTCAATTCTATTCTGCTTTTACTTTTTTCCAGTAATCGCTGTACAAGTCTGTGGTCTCGCTGTCGAGAGTCTTAAGAGTCTCGCACTGATTGATTGTCTCCTCGCTTGGGAACACAGCTTCCTCGTTAAGGTATTCTTCGTCAATCAGTTCAAGTGCGGCTTCGTTCGGTGTCGTGTAGTAGAGATAGTCGAAGTTCTGCGCCGCAACCTCAGCCTTGCAGAGGAAGTTAATCCACTTCTCTGCGTTTTCTTTATTAGCAACACCCTTAGGAACTACCCACGAGTCAATGAAGAACTCCGTGCCTTCTTTAGGAACCACGAACTCCACGTCCTCATTTAAATCCTTTGTATAAATATATTCTCCGTTCCAAACCACTCCGAGAGCAGCTGAACCGTCTGCAAGCAAATCTCTGGCATTGTCATTTGCATATTTATATACGAGCGGCTTCTGAGCGATAAGATCTTCGGCAGCTTTTTTAATCTCATCTTCACTTGTCGAATTGAGAGAGTAACCATTCTTCTTTAGGCCGATCATGAATGCGTCGCGCACGCTGTCAGGCATTACCATTTGCCCTTCGAATTTCTTGTTCCAAAGATCATCCCAAGAGTCTATCTTTTCATCACCTACCATCTTTTTGTTATACAGTATGCCCGAAACACCAAGCTGATAAGGCACTGAGTAAACATTGCCCGGGTCGAAAGTTTCAGATTTCTTCATATATACTTCGGCAATATTCTTCTTTTCCGGAATATTGTTATTGTCAAGTGCATCGAGCATATCGTTTTCTATCATTCGCTGTATCATGTAGTCCGATGTACAGATGCAGTCATATGTCGTAGAGTCGTTTTCGAACTTGGTATACATGTCCTCGGCAGTATCGTAGTACTCAGTGATAACCTTGATGCCGGTCTCCGCCTCGAACTTGTCTACCAGATCAAGATCGAAGTAATCGCCGTAGCAGAGCACGTACACTTCTCCGTTCTCTCCGCTCTTGCATGACGTGGACATAATTAATGACGATGTAATAAGCATCGCCAATATCATGAATTTGCATATTAATGTTCTGTTATTTTTCATTTGCCTGCTGGTCTCCTATCTAAATTAAGTCGGCACTATATTACTCAATTAGTCGCGATAATGCAATCATTCTTTTAGCCTTCTCCCAAAAGTTCAAGCA
>CACWIO010000047.1 GCA_902760855.1 uncultured Eubacteriales bacterium | reverse complement strand
TTACAGAAGAGCCAAAATTGCACGAACCTTGTCTGAAACGCACGAAAGTTTAGTGGTAATACTCTTTATTGTACTGTTACTTTAACTTGCTTAGACACTCCGTTGTGTGCGTAAACGTAGATGTAGCAGCTGCCCTTGCCTTTGGCTGTTACCTTGCCGCCTGAGTTGACTGTGGCTATCTTTTCGTCGGAGCTCATGTAGCGGAAGGTTGGTGCGAATTTCGTAGGCATGAGGTACTTGTTCTTATTCTGTTTAACTATAGATGGCTTTATCTGGAAGGCCTTGCCTACGGTAAGGTTTGCAGATGCCTTCTCTACCGTTACTTCCTTGGCGCTTGTGTATTCGTTGCTGCCACCCGATGCGTAGGCCAGAACAAGCGGACTGCATTTGACGTAGAATTCTTTGCCGTTTTTCATGACGTAAGCCTTAACGTAGGCCTTGTAACATCTGCCCTTCTTAAGCCCACTGGTTGTCCACGAGAATGTATTGTTGCCTCTTATTGTCTTTACGTGCTTGCTGGTATCTCCGCAGTACGCGAAGTAGATGGAGTAACCATCTGCTCCCTGTATCTTATTCCATGTCAAAACTAGACTGTTGTCTCCACTGGAGGTCATGCGGGCCAGAGGCGTACCGATAGTTTTTTTGTGTATTTCCTCAGTCTTCGTAGCTTTGCACACCGTGCATGTGTAGGTCTTGATTCCAGTTGCATTTGTAGTTGCCTCTTTCGTCACCTTGCCGGCATCCCACTTGTGGTTTTCTTTGACGACGTGGGACTTGTCATGCTGACATACCTTCTGGTGCTGGCTTGCATTGAGCTTCGTCCAGGATCCATACGCATGACCCAAAGCTTTACCTTCAGTGAGTCCGCATCCTTTGCATTTATCAGGTTCAGTGCATGTCGCTCCCTTCCAGTCATGGACTGCGTTCGTCGTCCCCTCAATGCACATTTCAAATTCAACGAAGTAATCCTGAAGCTCGCCTCCCTCAATATTGATATTATATTCGCCCTCAGGTTTGAACATCCAGCCAAGCTGAGGCGTGAGAAAAACTGTAAATTTGTAGGATTCTCCGCCTGCAAATGTACCTCTGTACACCGAATTCCATTCTTTGCCCGCCGACCACCATGTTGCAGGGTAATTATAATCACTGGTATTCTCCGGAATTGCCATGTAGGGAGCATCCTTCGGCAGCGTAATAACGGGCCTGTTGGATTGCGAAGAATAGTTCCACTCAAAGTCAGAATCAACGCCCTTCTGTGTGTCAGTCTTCACGCCACACACCGGTGGTTTCACTGTTACAGCTATATCTTCCTCTATAAGTTTGAGCATAAAGCAATAGATGTCCATGTTGCTATTTACTACGGTATCCCCCTCAGGATAATCATCGTTCCTCTCTTTGGTGCTGGAATACTGCCTCAATGGTTTCGTGCCCTTTCCCCATTCTTCGTATCCTTCCTCTTCGAAAAATACATCATAATAAGCTTTGTCATGTTTGGCCAGAACTTCATTGATCGTCGTGCCCGGCTCGATATCTTCGTATACGATCGCAGGTTGCCCCTCTATGTCCTCGCCTTCAACCGAACTCCAATGATATGTGAGTGTGTAGGTTACAGGATTATCAGCTTCCGCATGTGCTGTGCCTCCAATCATGAGCATCATGGTAAATGCCATGGCCAGGGACATCAGTATGGTCAGCGCTTTGGTTTTCATTTTAGTTTTCATTTGCATTCCCTCCATTTTCACTTTACGGTTATCTTGACTTGTCTGGATACGCCGTTATGAGCGTAGACGTAGATGTAGCATGTGCCTTTCCCTTTGGCTGTTACCTTGCCGCCTGAGCTGACTGTGGCTACCTTTTCGTTAGAGCTCATGTAGCGGAAGGTCGGCGCGAATTTCTTAGGCATAAGGTACTTGTTCTTATTCTGCTTAACTATAGATGGCTTTATCTGGAAGGCTCTGCCTACGGTAAGGTTTGCAGACGCCTTCTCTACTGTTACGGCTTTGGCACTTGTGTATTCGTTGCTGCCACCCGATGCGTAGGCAAGCACCAGAGGACTGCATTTGACGTAGTGTTTTTTACCGTTTTTCATTATGTATGCCTTAACGTAGGCTTTATAGCATCTTCCTTTTTTCAGGCCGCTCTTAGTCCATGAGAATGTTTTATTACCCTTTACGGTCGCTGCGTACTTGCTGGTCTCTCCGCAGTATGCGAAGTAGATATCGTAGGCTTCTGCGCCTTGTATCTTGCTCCAGCTTACAACTAGGCTATTATCCCCTTTCGCTGTCATGCGGATCAGCGGCGTGCCGCTTGTCTTCGGTGTGCTTGGCGCAAGCTTCGGGATGGTCTCGGTCTTTGTGGCTTTACATACCGTGCAGGTGTAGGTCTTTACTCCCTCTGCCTGTTCTGTGGCGGCTTTGGTAACTTTGCCTGCATCCCATGTGTGGGCAGCTTCATCCTTTTTTTCGTGACAAACGGTGCACTCGTGCCAATGCTTTTCCCCATCTGTGCTCCACTCTGTGTTCCAGTCATGAAGTTCCGTTGGGATCGTGACCTTCTGCAGCGGTGATGAGAAGTCCGTTTTCTTGTCTCCGTTCAGCTGTTCGTTGATTATGTAGAGTTTGTCTGTGGATTCCAGCTTGCCATCGATCGTAACTTCGGCTGTATCCGGGGTGCTGTCTTCATCGACAAATTCTTTCAGATTGCCATAGTATTTTATATTACTAAATTGATCCGTGATAATTGCTGAGATGTATTCGCCATCGCCCTTCTTTGCGCCGCTGTATTTTATATTCAGCGTTTTGTCGTCGCAGGTCGTGACCTTTTCCACATTGAATTCTTTATGCGTCTCGTCCTTCACGGTCAGCTTCCACTCGTTCGTTTCATTCGTCCCGACTTTTTTGAGAGAGCCGGCACCTACGGTGCCGGCGGATTTGCCGCCTACGGCGGCAGATGTGAAGAGTGCAGATGACAGATTCAAATTTAAAGCGGGGCGGACGGCAATAGAGTCGTCATCTACAGTGTAATCATTATAGTAGAGGCGGCCGTAATTGAGCACGAACGCGGCGTTATAAACAGAGTAGCCGGGCGAGCGAAGCCACCAGTCGCCGTTACCAGCGTCGGATGTCAATGCCCCCTGCCCTGTCGCATAAGCCGTATTCTTTGCCTCACGGGTCGGTGTATCGTTATAGTTATTCGTGAAGCCGTATTTCTCATTTGTAGCTTCTTCAATCGAAAGCAGGAAGATCTGATCTTGCGTATTTTCACCGCCGGGTATGTTGTATTCCGGGTTGTCCTTATTCTCTACTTCGGTTACGTTGAGTGCTTCTTGCTCACCCGATAAAAACGCAGTATTCTTAAACCCGGCATTAAGCCAGGCACGGATAGTGCTGTCTTTCCATGTGATGGATGTGTACTGCTCATGATACGGTTTACAGTCCAGATTCTGATCCGAAAGCAGAACCAATTCGGGAAGCAGATTACCTTGACTATCGATAGGGAAGCCCAAAGCGCGCCATTTGATTGGTTCGATCAGATAATTCTTGTCGCCTACTTTGATATAATCCACATTTTCTGTCAGCCTTTCCACGCTGGCTGCTTCGCTCTGCGGATAATGGCCGAAATAAATATTGTCTTTCTGTCCGCCTTTGATGTTTGGTGCTGCGCCATTCGCCAGACAGATGGCCGGCGGTGCCGGATCATCGGCGTATGCCGGGGCTCCCATCATCGGCATCATGGTGAATACCATGACCAGGGACAACATTGCGGTCAGCAGTCTTCCTTTCATTCTTTTCATGCATAACCTCCCAATAATCTTCTTAAGATCTGTAACGATTTCACTTATTAGTTGCGATTCTTATGGGGTTTTACTCACTAAAAAAAGCCGAATAACAATGCGGCAGATTAGTGTCACATCGATTTCCGGCGAACCATCTGCTCGTCATTGATTTATATAATCATACTAGCAGAGCAAATCGCTTCTTCATATAGTTTCTGCATGAACGTTGTCTAAAACGCACAAAAGTGTGAAAGATCGAGCTCATTTCCGTACGGATGCCTTAGCCATGTCAATCTGTACGGAAATCTTAGTATCGGCCGCCCTGAACTGAGTGTTACATACATGGTTTGGGCGTCTGCTGGCGCCTACCACCTATACGATTAGATAGTCTGCGCCGGCGGCGAAGACCAGCATATCGACTCTCGCCGCGCCGGCGTCTTTTAATATCCCGGCAGCCTCATCCAAAGTGGCGCCTGTGGTAAAAATATCGTCCACGACTATAATTCGGGCGTCGCTCAACACTTCTGATTTCTCCTCATTTATCGAAAAGGCTCCCTGTATATTCGCCTTGCGCTCTGACGGGCCGAGTCCTTTCATGGCATCGGTAGGCCTTGTTCTGAATAGTATTTCATTATCGAAGGCTATGTCCGACTTTTTCGAGAACTCGCGAGCCATCAGTTCAGCCTGATTAAAACCTCTCTTAAGTTTCCTTTCCTTATATAAAGGAATCGGCAGCACGAGGTCATAGGCACCTCGAAGCCCATCCGCTCCAAGCTCCGCAAGCATTCTGTCGTAAATGACTTCCCCAAGTATCTTAGCAATGTCTCCCCTTGATGCATATTTCATTTCATACAGCAAGGTCTTTTCGTGCATGCCATATTCGCAGCAGGCATAGCCTTTATCGAAAACGTGCTCGTGAGTCTTGCAATAATGACAAATTGCCCCCGGGTCCGATTCTCCGAGCGCCTTGCCGCATTTCTCGCAGGCCCGTCCTGTGATCCACTTGATATCCCCAATGCAATCATTGCAGAGTTCGTATGTCCTGCTCTTGTCTGTAATCTTCCCGCAGCAATTACAATAAAGACCCGGCGGGTACACCAGGTCTATTACTTCGTTTGCTATTTTTGAAATCAGATTATAGCGCATTCTAAACTCCTCAGTCTGAACGCAAGGCCGGTATATCTTTCGTCCCCGCGATTGTTGTTTATCATCTGAGCCACGCGCCTCGGATCACCCACGATTATCACCAGGCGTTTGCCTCTCGTGACCGCCGTATAGAGGAGGTTTCTGGTCATCAGCATAGGCGGGAAGGCCGATGCCGGAATTATGACCGCAGGGAATTCGGAGCCCTGGCTCTTGTGCACGGTCACAGCATATGCGAGGTCTATCTCATCGAACATGTCTCCTGCGTAGGTGATGAGTTTATCATCCATTCTGACGAGCATGCTCTTCTCCGAAGGATTGATGCTCTCAACCACTCCAAGGTCTCCGTTGAATATGCCCTCTCCCTCTGTCTTGAAATAATCCGTACGCCACTCCGCGCTGTAGTTGTTGCGAAGCTGCATGACCTTATCTCCCTCTCGGAAAGTCTTAGCGCCTACCTTAAGCTCTATCTCCCCCTCCTCCGCAGGATTGATTACGTCCTGGAGTATGGCATTTAGATTGGGCGCACCCAGCACGCCTCTCTTGGTTGGAGTCAGCACCTGTATGTCCGCAGCAGATTCGACGCAGGCAAACGCGCTCTCGAGCCTGCCGCCGCAGTAGTCCTTGATGGCATCGACTATAGCATCCTCCGATTCTTTTCGGATTATATAGAAACCGTTGCCGCTAACATTCTCCGGATACTCGCCGCTGTTAATCATATGCGAATTCGTTATGATGCCGCTGTCTTCGGATTGGCGGAATATCTCGCGCAACCTTATAGTCGCTATGAATTCCGAGGCAATCATATCTCTAAGGACGTTGCCCGCGCCAACCGACGGCAGCTGATCTGCGTCACCCGTAAACACAAGTCTCGTGCCGTCTTTAACGGCATTGAGTAGCCCATCCATAAGCATGAGATCTATCATAGAGGCTTCGTCTACTATTATTACGTCCTGTTCGAGAGGATTCTCATCATCTCTTCCGAAGTTCAACGCCTCTTCATCCTCAGACCACACGAACTCGAGCAGACGATGTATGGTCATCGCAGGCTCTCCCGTGGCCTCTTCCATGCGTTTGGCTGCGCGGCCTGTAGGCGCCGCAAGAGCCACGCTTAAGTCCAGGAATTTAAAAATCCTGACCAGTGTATTGATGATTGTGGTCTTACCTGTGCCCGGACCTCCGGTGATGATGGTCACGTTGTTTTCGAGACAGGCCCTCACTGCACTAATCTGCTCTTCCGAGAGTCTCACGTCCGATGCAGTTCCAAAAGCAGCATCTTCCGCCCCCTCGATAAGATGATCGAACTCGGCCTGAATTGGCTTGGCCAACGCCCCCTTAATTCTTTTAAGCGCATGCGCCACTCTGTTCTCAGCATGATAGTAACCATACAGATACACTACGGAGCGATCGTCCACGTTGTCCTCTTCGAGTTCTCCTGCGAATATCATATCGCGGAGCGACTCTCTGACTCTCTCTATGCCTACATCAAGAACCGCAGCCACTTCCTCAACCAGCCTGTCCTCAGGCATGAGAGTGCTGCCGGAAGCCGCCCAGGCTCTGAGTCTGAATCTGATCCCGCTCTCTATTCTTACAGAGCTCTCAGGCTCTATCCCAAGACGAGCTGCAATCTTATCGGCCTTGTCGAAATTGATGCCGCGTATATCCTCTGCGAGTATATACGGATTATCCTTCACCACGCCCACAGAGTCGCTTCCGTATATCTTGTAGACCTTAACGGCCTCGCTCATCTCTATGCCTATTTCTCTCAGCTCGAGCGAGACGGAGGCGAACTCCCTTGACTCCGAGAATGATTCGCTTATCTTGGCAAGCGACTTAGGACCTATGCCGCTGATTCTGAGAAGCTTCTCAGGCTCCTCCTCAATCACAACCAGAGTCTCCTCGCCGAAAGTATCTACCAAGAGGCGCGCAGTCTTAGGTCCAATTCCCCTTATGTTTCCTGCGGCGAGGAATTCGAATATGGCGTCCTCTCCCTCCGGCATTACTTCCTCGTACGAAGTGAAGCTGAACTGCTCTCCGTATTTAGGATGTATAGTGAATCTCCCCTCCAGCCTGTATGCCGCACCGGATTTAGGCTCAGCAAAAGAACCGGCTATACGGATCGCGCCGGCTTCTGTATCCAGAATCGCCACGGTATAGCCGTTCTCGGAATTATTAAAAATGATCTTACCGAGTTTGCCTTCCTGTTGCATTAAAATGTTCTCTTATATAATTTCCTGTTATCCAGGGTGTATACCTTGTCGCTGAACTCGCCGGGCTCGACATTCTCAAGCGCCTGCTCCGCATCGAACATCTTGGCATCCGTCATGTCGAGGTAGTGGAGCATCTCAGCCTCCGGGAAGAGCGGTTTCTTAGGGCTTCCGAACTCAGGCTCATAGTGATGCGAAATCGACATGTGCTGGAGCATCAGTCGTTTCTCGTCACTGATACCGAGCGCATTGCATCTCTCTCCTATAGCCTCGACGCCCATCACGAGGTGACCGAGTAGCTTGCCCTCCAGAGTATAGTCCTCAACGACTCCGTTTTCGTCTGAGTTAAGTTCGTTCAGTTTTTCGATATCGTGCAGGGCAACTCCCGCGAGCAGGAGATCCTTATTGAGATTTGTGTAGACCTCGCAGGCCCTCTCCCCCATCATCATCATGCGCTTGACGTGATAAAGATAACCGCCGTACTCCGCGTGATGATTGCTCATCGCGGCCGGATAATACATCATCTTGTCCTTGTTCTCCTCATAGAAACTAAGGCAAATCTCCTTAAGCTCCTCGTCGGCAAATCCCTCTATGCGAGATATGATGTAGTCGTACATCGATGCGCTGTCCTCAGGCGCGGCCTTGAAAAGATCAGCTTTATCGTAGCTTCCCTCCTTAGCCTGTCCCTTGATAACATCGAGCACGAGCTGTTTCTTCCCCATATATTCGTTGCATCTGCCGCCCACTGTGATGACCATGCCTGCAGCAATCTTGCTGAATGCTGTTATCTCATCCGGGGCAAGCGTCCACTTGACCGCCTGGATTTCACCGGTCGCATCTGCGAGCGTCATGTAGAGATGCTTTTTACCGTTATTGCCGTCACGTATATCGGCATTTTTAACCAGGAACCTGTCCTCCAGATGATGACTGTCATCGGCTTTTAGGTCTTTTACATAATACTGTTTCATCGAAAACTCCCATTCTCAAAATATCGGTCCTGCCGTATAATATTCACGAACATTCTACCACAGGAGTCGGCTGTGGTATACTAAAAGAAATCGCCAAAAAGCGCACTTTTCGAACATTTAGAAGAGGTAAAATACATGGAATTTGATGCAAAAAAAGCAACCGAAGCAACGGTGAAATGGATAAGAGAATGGTTCGATAAAAACGGACCGGGATGCAATGCGATAGTAGGAATCAGCGGAGGGAAGGACAGCTCGATTGCCGCAGCCCTTTGCGCAGAAGCCCTCGGCGCAGATCGCGTAATCGGAGTCATGATGCCCAACGGAGAGCAGTCGGATATAGACATGGCTGAGCTGCTCGTTAATCACCTCGGCATCAAAAGCTACGTGATAAATATCAAGGGAGCATACGAGGCGATTATTGGCGAATTAAAATTTGCCGGAATTGATGTCAGCAGCGATACAATTATCAATCTCCCGCCTCGTCTTCGCATGTCTACGCTCTATGCGGTTTGCCAGAGTCATAACGGCAGAGTTGTGAATACCTGCAATCTCTCGGAGGATTGGGTCGGATACTCGACTCGTTACGGAGATTCGGTCGGAGACTTCAGCGCCATGTCTTCTTTCACCACCAAGGAAATAAGGGCCATGGGCAGATACCTCGGCCTTCCGTCAGAACTCGTGGATAAGGTGCCCGCAGACGGGCTCTCGGGCATGAGCGACGAAGATAAACTCGGTTTCACTTATGAGGTGCTAGACCGCTACATAAGAACTGGAGAGATTGACGATCCCGAGACCAAGAAGCGCATAGATTATCTGCACGAAAAAAACCTCTTTAAATTGAGGTTTATGGATTGCTTCGTCTACGACGGAGTAGAGGTTAAAGCGTAAATATAAAAAAGAGATTGTCACAAATTGCGGTCCGAACAGTCCGAAGATGGAGCCTCCTGCGGCTTATATTGAGTCTATACTTATCGAAACACAATAATGTTTCGGCCCTTAAGCTTTACATACAGAATCGCATCATAATTGAGCTCTATTTAGCTCCAGCTGAGGATCTCGTTCGGAAACCAGCTTCAGTGACAAGCTCTTTTTTATTACATTCTTTTAAGTGCGGTCGCGTAGCCACCCTCACCATATGTGAGGCATTTGTTAACGCGGCTTATGGTCGCTGAGCTCGCGCCTGTCTCCTTGCTGATCTCACTGAAAACTTTTTTCTCGGAGAGCATGCGGGCGACCTCAAGCCTGGATGATAGGTCGAGCAATTCTTTTATAGTTGCGACATCATCAAAGAACCTCCGGGCTTCATCCTCAGTCTTGAGAGTCAGAACGGCTTTATAGAACTGCTGCATGTTCTGTCTTTCTTTATCCGTAATCATCTCTATGCCTCCGTTTCTCCTTTGAGTGCGATTAGCTTTCGTCGTCACCTTCCTTTGTTAGTTCCAATTATACACCTTCGTGTTCACGCTTTAAAGTGCTAAAGCGAAAATGTTCTGTATTTTTTTGTCTTTTTTGCTATTATTTGTATATGTTTTTAGATCGATTGTTTGGGAAATCTGAATATGACGGGCAGAATCAGATTCGAGAAGCGGGGACAGCGGAGAAAGCCTCTGCGTTTATCACCGCTCTTCTTGTGCTCTTCATACTTCTAACGACGGCTACTCAGGCACTCTGCTTTTGGATACCGAATTGGTGGCGTAACGAATATGCCAAATATGACACACCATCAAACGTCCGGGGCGAGATGTCTCTCGATGATGCGGTGAGTATAACTGAGGATATGCTTAACTACTGCGTAGGTCGCTTGGATACTTTGGATGACAGCATGGCGACTATAGACGGCGTCACGGCTCCTTTTTACACGGATCGAGAGAAACAGCACCTCTCTGATTGCCGCGTGCTATTTCATAAAGGGCTCAGGGCTCGCGCGATTTCAATACTCCTTAGCGTAGGACTTCTCATTTTTATATATGTGCACCTCGGAGGGCGTGGCACGATGCGTCTTATGGCATCGGCATATCTCAAGGCACTTGCATCTGTACTGCTTATCGCCGTAATAGTCGCGATTGCCGCTGCGGTAGATTTCACCCGGGCCTTTACGATATTTCATAAGATATTCTTTGATAACGACCTATGGATACTCTATCCGGAGCAGGATAATCTAATCAACATAATGCAGGAGGATGTTTTCTCGGACGCCGCCATTTGGATAGGAGGGATGTGGGCCGGAGCCTGCGCCGCTCTTGCAGCATTATCCGTATATGTGCTGAAAAGAGATTCTAAATAGCATTACAAAAGCCGCTCGGAAGCGGCTCGTTTTAACGTCTTTGATTGCAATTATTACAAGTCTTCGATTACTGTGTTCATCCACTTCTTGGAGATGTATCTCTTTACGAATATACCGGCCTTTATTACTGCTTCCAGCCTGGTCATCAGGAATGCCAGATGTACGGGCAAATGCCACACGAGGGCGGATATGAATGCGAGCGGCACCGCTATGAACCAGACCGTGCTGCATTCTACTATCATGGAGAATCTCGTATCTCCGCCGCCTCTAAGGACGCCGGCTACCATGCTGCCGCAGTAGATGTCGAGCGGCAGTGTCAGGCCGAGCATCAGGAGCACCAGATAGGTGTATCTAATGCCTTCCTCACTGAGTTTAAACAATCCGGCGAGCGGTGATGCCACCAGCACCGTTCCCAATCCAATGACTACTCCCACGATTATCGTGACCTTGCCTTCTCCGAGTTTCTCTCCTATTAATATGAGGGCAGCATCTCCCAGGCTGAAGGCCGCGAAGTTGAATATGTTAAAGATTGCGTTCGCCGCCTGATAAGCTGCATAAGCCGTAGTTCCTATGCGGGTGAATGCAGCCACGAACATAGTCTGACCGAGCGACCAGAGGAATTCGTTGATCGTGGTAGGCGTCGCATTTTTGATAATCCTGCGTATCAGCTCTCTGTTCCATCCGAAGTAGGATCTCACGCTTCCGCGGAATTCGTTCTTGCTTCTGAACGCAAAGACGGCGTTCATCCCGACTTGAAGTATCCTGGCCGCCAGAGTTCCGAGCGCCGCACCGGCTACACCGAGGGCAGGGAAGCCGAGTTTGCCGAAGATGAGGATATAGTTGATTATTGTATTGCTGCTGAATACCACCATGCTGATAAGAAGCGGAATCCGCACCTGCTGGGTCGCCTTAAACGCCATCTCAAAAGGCGCCGAGAATGCGAGCAGGAGGAATGAAAAGCTGTTAATCCTCAGGTACACCGCGGCAAGTTCTTTAACCGCGGCATCGTCAGCGTAAATCGACAGCACCCAATCCGTGCATAGATTGGAAATCAGGAAGAATGTGATTCCGAGGCCTGCGAGTGCGGTGAATCCGAATCCGACTACCTTCCTTATATTAGCCATGTCTCTCGTGCCGTAGAACTGCGCCATGAAAGTCGCACAGCCGCTGAGTATGCCGAAGAGCACGAGATAATGGACCATGAAAATCTGACCGGCTACTCCAACCGCAGCCAGTTCGACTTCACCGAGGCGCCCCACCATAAGATTGTCCACCATCGACAGTGTGGCAGTGACCACCCCCTGTATCGCTATAGGTGTGGCTATCCTCGCAAGTTTTATATTTACATCTCTTTTGTTAAATTCCATCTGACAGATTGTACTAGGCACAGGCTCCGAGTTCAAGGGAAATCGCAAGAATTGCCAAAGTATTAATCGCTAGCAAAATAAGTGCAGGGCCGGCGAACTCTCACCGAACCCTGCAGCCTTCACTTTTAATTGCGCCTTGCTCTTTACAGATGCTGATCGCGATCTATGCGGTCATAGTGTTTGAGCAAAAGTGGTTCTATCATCGAGGTCAACTTCATATCGATATTAAAGAAGTAAATCGGAAAGGTGACCAGGAATAGTCCCGTGCATATCAGGAATAGATACAGAATTGCTTTTCCAATAAATCTCATCTTATCACCTCTCTACCACGAATTATCATCATCTAAAATCTCAAGAGTCGGATCGAGCGGCTCTTCCTGCATTACGGTCCTCATGTACTGGTTGACCTGATCTCTTACACCCTGCCTCGAGATGACGCGAGGGTCGAAGAGCTGGTGGTCTACCCAGATCAGAGGAATGCCGCGCTCGCGTGCCTTATCCTCAAAGAGTCCGTGCATGCCGTCGAGGGCCTTACAAGTGATGTGCTCCCAGAGTATGATCATGTCCGCATTGTACTGCTCTACGAATTCGAAGAGGTCATCCAGCAGGACCTTGTATCCGCCGTGCGTACGATTACGCATGATCATCTCCTCAGTCAGCATAGCCATATCGTAGTAAGCCTGCTCTCTGTTCTCAGGAGTGTCAGTCTCGGCAATCATCTCAGTATTGATGCAAGACAGCATATCCGTCAGAGGCACTATGCCCCAGCAATT
This sequence comes from uncultured Eubacteriales bacterium, assembly GCA_902760855.1. Classification (GTDB taxonomy): domain Bacteria; phylum Bacillota; class Clostridia; order Peptostreptococcales; family Anaerovoracaceae; genus Crickella. The sequence goes on along the minus strand of CACWIO010000047.1, from coordinate 3,414 downwards.
CAGCAGCCATACGAGGAAGTCCATGTAGAAGTGTGACTGTACGCCCCATACAATCGCTCTGTGGCGATACTCAGGCGCCGCCATCTTCTGCTTCTTGTAAGCCTTTTCGGCAAGCTTCATGAGTCTCCTGTCGCATCTTTCGAACTCCGGCACCTTACCGCAAATCGCCATGTAGTTGGTCTCCGTGTAAAGTGCGAGGTTGCCGCCGAATATCTGCGGATAATCCGTCTTGTTCATGTCGAGCCATTCGTTACGGCATTTGGTCGCGTAGTTGACTCTGCGTGCGCATTCGAAGTAGTAATCCCAGTCCCACTTGTGGCCTGTGTGCTCTTCGATGAATTTGATGGCACGTCTGATCTCCTCAGCCGCATAGTCCTGTACGTCGTCTTCCTTGTGACGCAGCGGTGCAGGGAGCTGGAATACAGGGATTCCGTCTTCCTTCTCCAGTCTTCTCGAGATAACTCCGTTACCGAGAAGCGAACCGTCGCATGTGGTGTTGCACTGAACAGCGCAGGCTCCGAGTATAGGTGCGTCGTCATCGATGGATACACCTGCCTCAGCCTCAGGCATAGGGCAGACATCTCCCGCCAGGCCGTATTCCTGTGCGACATCGATGTAGTGCTCCGCAGCATGCTGGTTGAGCAGCACCGATACGTATGTGGACGGTGTCTCACGGCTGGTGCTCTTGAGATTCGGGAATCCCATCATAACTGCGGTCATCTCATTCTCGTCAACGAGTACGTTTATCTTGGAGAACTCTTCGTCATTACCGATTCTGCGGTCGCCGCGGAAGATGTTTCCGAGCAGCTTAGCTACGTCGATGATGATGAGGTCCTGCTGCTCGTGAGCCATGCGGAGGTATTCACCTCTCAGGCCCTGAGTGAAGCGGTCCACCATCATAGGTACTGCGAGGTAGTTGGCCATCCAGCGATAGCGGAACATGGCCTTTACATTCCTAGGCACGGCTACGAATTTGCCGAGTGTGAGCAGTATGCCCAGCCAGCGCCAATAATCGTATAGCGTGTCTCCTACGCCTCTCCACTCACGGCGCTTCCTGACCTTTCCGCCCGGCTTATAAAGCTCTCCGTATTTCTTATCTCCCTTTATAGGTTTGGGATTAACCATAGTTTTAAATTTCTTAACAGCCATGTCTATCCCTCCCCGTGAATCTTCTTAATATCTATGCTTTCCATAAATGCCTGGACACGAGTCCTCATCTGACCCGATGTACCTATGGTGTACGGCCTGTCAACCGCGAGCACCGGCCATCCGTATTCATCTCTTAAGATGGTCGATCCCATCATCTTCTCGTATGCCCACGGGTCACAGAATTTCATCTGCTGGTAGATAATGCCGTCCGCTTTGTATTCCTTGGCCATCTCATCCACATAAGAGCGCCGTCCGTCCATACTTGCCGTATCCATCATGCGAGGGCACTCTGATCTGTTCATGTATGCTCTGCAGATCTGTGTAAGAGCGTCCTCATCGTCCGTGAGGTAGATAGGGTCTCTGCCCGGAAGCGATCCGTAGCAATATCTGTCGGCACATACGAATGCGCCGCTGTCCTCAACTACCTTGATGAAGTCCGTGTCATCGACCTCGGAACCTACCACGAGAACCCTGGCCTTAAACCATGGCTCAGAATCCGGTTTTCTATTTTTGAGTTCCTCGAGAGTCTCTTCGAGCTTATCGATGAGAAGGTGTTTAGGTGCGACATAAGTGGCAAGCGTAATCACGTTGTACTCGTAACCTGTGATGGTCGGCTGGTCGAGTTTACGGAAATCTCCGATTGCCCTGATGAGCTCGCAGAGTTTGTTATGCTCAGCCACGGCCTTTCTGATCGCTGCATCAGACGTGTCGATGCCGTAGTTCTCGGCGAGTGGCTTCAGAATGTGGTTCTTGCACTGCAGAACGTAAAGGTCAAGGCCGTTGTAGTCAGCTTTCATAGGGATTTCCATGTAGTCAAAGAAGAATCCCGGCTTATCCTTACCCATGGCCTGCAGGACTTCCATATTCTCAACGCATCTGTTTAACATGGTGCAGCCGTCAGGTGTGATAACGGCATCGAGGTAGTTGTAACCGCCTTCGAGTGCACGCTCGAGAATTGCCCTTGAGTATTCGCATAGGAAACTCGTCAGATAATAGGTGCCTACGTCGATAGACCCCGTGCGCGGTGCGCGAAGTCTGGACGAAAAAACACCCGGCAGATTGAGGAGAGGCTCAGGTGCATTCTCGCACATATAGCCGATGCACTTTAAGCCCTCTTTTTGAGCCTGCTGCACGAGGGCGTTGTTGGCGTCCTGCAGCAGATCTTCAAAGTAAATCAGGTGTTTAAGATCTTTCATTATTCAGTTCTCCCTCTTATCACATGCGCGGCCTTAAAAGGCCGGAAACTATCTGATTTGGGTAGCGTTAGCATGTTGTAACTATTCTAACATGACAAAATAAAGCACACAATATAAATAAGAAACTAAACACAAAAAAACAGTTTCCGCGAGGTGATTTCAGTCATAGAGAAAACGGACCGAGATATTATCTCGATCCGTTTCCTTAGATTTAGGTTAGGGTTACTTTTTAAGTTACCTTAATCTTGCATAAAGTGTGTCCTGTTCCGACTTGTAGCCACTGCCTATTTAACCTTGATAGCAAGTGGGCATGAAATGTTTCCTATATAGGTTATATTGCCTACTTTCTTCAGCTCTCTAACCTGTACATAATAGGTCATTCCACTCTTGAGTCCGGACTTAGTGAAGCTTGTTGCATTCGCTCCGAGCGTATTGATGTTATTAGCTGCTCCGGATCCGTTTTTGTTTGTCGTGAACATTACCTGATAACCTGTAGCGGCAGAGTTCTTAGCCCAGCTCATTGTGAAGCTACCTTTAGCATTTGAGACGAGGCGAATCTTACCGGTAGTGTGGAAGTAACGATATACTGTGCTAGACCAATCTCCCTCAGCCTTCTTCTTTCCGTCAGCGGAGACAGCTACAGGTCTTACTCTGATATCGTAGAGTCCTCCGATTGTCAGTCCGGTTGTCTGACCTCTTACAACATTGCCTACGGTTCTGCTAGCCCATTTAGTTGAAGTGCGAGCCTTCCAGTTAATCTCATAATTGGTAGCTCCTCTGACCTTAGAATTATCCCAGATAACGTCGTTGGTCTTCTTCGCAGAGTTAGCAATAGTGTTGCGGATTACAACCTTTCCTGCAGGTTTAACTACCATGCTTGCAGCCTTTTTCTTTTCCTCGGCGCGCTTTTCATCTGCCTTCCTCTTGTCAATAGCCTTCTGAAGAGCATTCAGGTCAGTGTTGACTGCATTGATCTTCTCCTGATCGGAATCAACTGAAGACTTAGCAAGGTTCTCCGAGCTGACTTCATCTCTCATAGCCTGTAAGGACTCTTCCAGCTTGGCAATCT
>CACWIO010000046.1 GCA_902760855.1 uncultured Eubacteriales bacterium | reverse complement strand
GAAATGCCCTGTACGCCCTGTCTGAGAATGTCATCTGCCATAGCGAACGCTTCGAGCATTGAAGTATTCTTCTCGCTGGTTTCGATGAGTCTGTCATTAGGGATTACTACCAGTGAGTCAACAAAATTGCTCAGATACTGGATTCCCTTGGCAGCTCTGTTCCAACGCTTCTTTCCTTCGAATGTGAAAGGCTTAGTTACTACTGCAACCGTAAGTGCGCCGCAGTCCATTGAAGCCTTGGCAATAATAGGAGCAGCACCTGTTCCGGTACCGCCGCCCATACCGGCTGTGATGAATACCATGTCGGCATCCTGAATATGCGAAATAATTTCATCGATAGACTCTTCTGCAGCCTTCTGTCCGATCTCCGGATTAGCACCTGCTCCGCGTCCTCCGGAAACTTTCTCTCCGAGCTGAATCTTGATTTCAGCTTTGCACTTGGCAAGAGCCTGTTTGTCGGTGTTAACTCCGATGAATGTCACGCCTTGGAGGCCTACATCAACCATTCGATTGATAGCGTTGCATCCGCCCCCGCCGACTCCGATGACTTTGATAATAGCTGCATTATCCTGCACTGATACAAAGTCGGAAACAAATTCCATGATAATGTCCTCCTCAAATAAATAACTCGTAAAAATATATGGTTCATTTTAACATATAAAAAGCCCGAATGCATTAGATTTTAGCAAAAAAACACAACATTTAGGGGCTATTTGCTTGACCTAGCACAATTACTTGTAAACTAGAACCCCGGCATAAATGTAGAGGTCCCATCCTCGTTAAATGTAATCGTGCCTCTTTTAATGCTCTCCGAAAAGAGTTTATCCAGCACCAGATGGAGTTTGCCGTTCTTGATATTCTCCACCAGTGTCTCGTAATCGTTCTTTACTATAAGCGTATCGTATACGTATGCTTTAATGCTGTACTTATCCGTCATATCTATCTTGACGAAGTAGAGATCGTTATCCGACATCGCCTGTACCAGATCTATGGTCTTGCGCATCTGGGTTTCGTCGGTGGTGCCGAGCTGCTGGCTCAGCTTAATCTTCTTGATAATATTGCCCTCTATTATTGTCAATTTCGGCTTGGTGCGGCTCTTTTGGAGCAATATGCCCTCTCCGTCGAGCACGAGATAATCATCGTCATATCTGATGGTCATCACAGGAGTTCTTTCCTTTACGTTGATCACGAGTGTAGACGGGAATTTCCTGTTCACCTCAGCGCTCTTTATATACGGATTCTGCTCAAGATACTTCTGTATAACGGCTTTGTCCGCTTTATAAATAAGGTTCTTGCCCGGCACGGCATGTCCCATGCTTATGATCTCATCCGCCGAATAATGAGTATTTCCCTTGACCTCTATTGAATCCACCGTAAATATAGGGGTGAACGACAATATGAGAGATGTCAGCGCCAGCACAGCCAGCACTACGCCTGTAATCATAGCTCTTTTGTGTCTGCGTCTTTTCCTCTCGGCCTCTATCTTCCTGAGCCTGATTCTTTCGGCAATCTCTCTGTCTTCTGCGCTGAGCTCCGGAGCCTTCTCTTCCTCAGGCTCTGCTTCAGTTTCCGACTCAGTCTCCTCCGCAGGCTCTTCCTCGCCTTCGTTCTCAGATTCAGCCTCTTCCGCATCATCGGAGTCTGCTATCTCTTCGGATTCTGCAGGCTCTTCTTCGCTTTCTTCAACATCTTCGCTGCCTTCTGCGTAAAGATTATCTTTATCAACGAAAATAGTCCTCGCAGCCAAAATCTCGGAATCCTCCGTCTGTTCCGGTTCCTGCTGCTGTTCCTCTTCTTCTATATTCACTTCTTGGGTTTGATATTTCTTATCCTCTTCCAAGCTTAGACTCCTGTTTGAGTTTTATTTATATGTGCTCATTATGCTTTCGTAGATTATATCCGTTGCATTGAGCGTAGCTGCCTCCTTAGAGGCATCCGACATCCTTTGCATCAGGTCGCTGTCATTTGCCAAAAGCTCTATCTTCTCCAGAACTTCATCTGATGCGGCATTTGGACCGTTGTCCTCTCTGACTATGAAGGCCCCTCCCGCATCAGCCAATGCTTTTGCGTTGTAGTATTGATGATCCTCCGTGACATTAGGGGAAGGTACGAATATAGCTACCCTTCCTGCCGCCGCTGTCTCAGCTACCGACAGGGCGCCGCTCCTGCTGACTGATATGTCGCAGGCAGACAGCATGGATGGCATATCGCTTATGTAAGGCATTATCCTCACATTGTCTCCTGATATTCCCTCTCCGCTGAGCTTATTTGTTATCTCATCATAGTAATCGCTTCCCGTGCCCCAGATAATCGTAACACCCTTCTGAACGGCGTACTTCTTGGCGATTGATTCTCCGATTACGTTAGTAGTATTCGATCCTTGGCTCCCGCCGAAGACCATAATGACGAGATCTTGCTTATCTATACCGAGCTTCGCTCTGTCTGCTTCCTTATCGCGGCCCGCGAATTCGCTTCTTACAGGATTGCCGCTTGTTACGAGCTTGGATTTATCTTCGAAGTACCTAGCTGCTGTCTCAAAGCCGAGATATACCCTGCGGGCAAATCTCGACATCAGGCGATTGCTGATGCCGGGGTATCCGTTCTGCTCGTGCATATAGACGCTTATGCCGAGTTTCTTCGCTGCGAGAACTACCGGCACGCTTACATAGCTTCCGGTGCTCACCACGATGTCCGGCTTGAATTTCTTCATTATGCGAATTGCCTTGCCACGCCCCTTCATATTCAGAAGGAGTGTCTTAGGCAAATGCTTCAAATCATGCCTGTAAAAAGGCTCGGACTCCACCTCGTAGAGCTCGAATCCCGCATCTCCTATAATTTTCTTTTCAAGCGAATACCCGTGAGCTATGTATATAATCTCAGCGTCCGGGTCTTTTTCCTTAAATTTATTACCAATGGCAATGGCCGGGTAGATATGTCCGCCGGTCACGCCTCCCGTAAGAACGATGCGCATCAGGCAGCCACCTCCTCGCTTTTCTTGCTCTTTCGTTTTCGCTTTCGATTAGGTATATTGCTTTGTTTGGATACGTTCAGGGCAATTCCCATGGCTATCATAAATGCCCATATGGATGTGCCTCCGTAGCTGATGAACGGAAGTGTGATGCCCGTGGCAGGCATGCTGGATGTAACAACCGCGACATTGATTATTACCTGAAGTCCGAGCATGACCCCTACTCCCGTTGCCAGATAAAGTCCCAGCTTGTCTTTGGATCTCAGAGCTATCATAAAGAGTCTGAACAGCAGGATGATATAGAGCAGCATCAGCAGCAAGAAACCTATATATCCGAGCTCCTCGCCTATGATAGCCAAGATAAAGTCGTTCTGCGGCTCAGGCAGATACAGATTCTTGGATATGCTCCTACCGAACCCCAGGCCCTTCAAGCCGCCGTTTCCGAGGGCTATAAGCCCCTGAGTTACCTGATATCCTTCTCCCTGTCTGTCGAGGAAAGGATCCCTGAACGAACTGATACGGTTGTACCAGTGAAGCGGCGTTTTGCTCGTTATGATGTAGAAATAAAGGGCTACTATTCCTATCGCCGGGATTATCATCAAGAGATAGTGAAGTCCCGCGACCAGCATGATGGCAATCATGATTGCCACCACTACGATAGCCGTCGATAGATTGGGCTGGCTGATAATAAGCCAAAAATGCAATCCCATGACCAATAGCAATACGGCAAGTCCTTTAATTGTCTTGATGTTCCTCGGGTTCTTAGCTAAAAATCCCGCGGTAAAGATGATCATAAGCACCTTGGAGAACTCACTCGGCGTGATTCTTATGAATCCGAGGTCGATCCATCTCTGAGCGTTGTTAACAGATACACCCATTACCATTACGACTGCGAGTAGTCCCAAGCTCACAAGGGCCGCAAGCCAGTATGTGTTTTTATAGATGTTGTAGTCGAAATTAGCTGCTATAAACATGAGAACCAAACCCGAGCCCACGAAGAATAATTGCCTTCTGAGATAATAGGTCGGGTCAGGCTCAGCGAAATTGATGGTCTCGTAATAACCTGCACTGAACACCATCGCAACGCCGAATAACGAAAGCATCAAAACCAAAACTACAACTCCGAAATCATAGCCTTTAAAGAGAGACCCCCATCTGCTCTCGCTTTCCATGTTCTCAAGTTGAAGTTCTGTGGCTCTGGCCATTACCTATCTAAGCAGCTCTTTAATGCAATTCTTGAAGTGGCGTCCTCTCTGTTCGAAATTATCATACATGTCCCAGCTTGCGCATGCAGGAGACAGGAGCACTTTGTCATCCGGCTTTGCTATCTCAGCTGCCTTTCTGACGCATTCAGGCATGTCTTTACATCTGTAAATGTTTTCAAATCCCTTCGCTCTCGCTGCGTCCTCAATAATCTGAGCGTCCCTTCCGAGCAGTATCAGAGATTTGACCCTGCCTTCGAACATAGCTGCGAGCTCGCTGAAGTCCTGTTGCTTGCCGTCGCCGCCGGCTATCAGGATGATGTTGTTTTCAAGTGCCTTTAGGGCAATTATCGCAGCATCCGTATTGGTGCCTTTTGAATCGTTATAGTAATCAACATCGTCTACTCTGCCGCAGAACTCAATCCTGTGCTCGACTCCTGCGAAATTCCTGATACCCTGAGCTATAGCGCTTACTTCTATTCCTGCGAAATAGCATATAGCTGCGGCTGCAAGTACGTTTTCGATATTGTGGGTACCGATTATGCGAAGGTCTGAGCTGTCGCATATCAGATGTTTGCTGCCGTCTATCCCTTTAACGATAATCGAAGTATCGTCAACATACGCTCCGGCTCTTATTTCTCCGTTAATGCTGAACGGAACTGTCGTAGCTTTGCTGCCGAGAGCGATATTTCCTACGATGCTGTCGTCCATGTTATATACGAAATAGTCTTCCTTGGTCTGATTCTCCGTTATTCTAGCTTTGGTCGATTCATAAGCTTCCATTGTCTTATGCCTGTTCAGATGATCCGGAGTTATGTTCAGAATTGCCGATACATGAGGTCTGAATTCCTTAATGGTCTCAAGCTGAAATGACGAGACTTCCGTAATCATCCAGTGGTCTTCCTTGGCATCCGCTGCCTCGGCTATTACTGGATTACCTATATTACCGACTACCGAAGTGTTGCGTCCTGCCGCCTCAAATATCTGTCCCACAAGCGAAGTTGTTGTGGTCTTGCCGTTTGTTCCCGTAATAGCTATGAAATTGCTCTCGCTGATTCTGTAGGCGAGCTCAATCTCCCCTATCACTTCTACATTCTTTTTAATCGCCTCCTGTATAAACGGAAGGTCGGTCGGAACTCCCGGTGACATCACGAACATCTCGTATGCAGTGACGTCATCAGGCTCTGTTCCCAGGAATGTCCTCATCTCCTCATTTTGGATATACTGCAAGAACTGGGTGTCGAGCTTGTCTGCAGTTGATGCGTCTTGGATGCTTACGATAGCACCTGCGTCGTTCAAAGCCTTGACAGCGGCTTTGCCGGATTTGCCGAGACCGACTACCAGTACTTTCTTACCTGCTAATGAGCGTCTGTAATTACTTCCTCTGATCATGTTTCTCTCCTATATAACGGATGCGATGGCTATTATGCAGCAGATTGCCGTAAACAGGCAGAATCTCCGCACTACTTTAGTCTCATGCCAGCCGCCGAGTTCGAAGTGGTGATGAATCGGGGCCATTCTGAATACCCTTTTGCCTCCTGTCTTCTTGAAGTAGAGGACCTGAATTATAACTGAAAGCGCCTCAATGACGAATAATGCTCCCGCTATGGGCAGAAGCCACTCCACGTGACCAACTATAGCCATTGCGGATAAAACGCCGCCCAGGCCCATTGAACCCGTATCTCCCATGAAGATTTGGGCAGGATATTTGTTGTACATCAGAAAGCCTATCGTGGCTCCGAATACAGCCTGTCCGGCAAGCGCCATTGCGGGGCTGCCGCCAAGCGTCATAATCATTCCTATTACTGCAAATGTGCAAGCCACTATGGCCGACACGCTCGATGCGAGTCCGTCCAGCCCGTCTGTCAGATTTACTGAATTGGACATTGCGACTTCTATAAATATAACGAAAGGTATGTAGAGCCATCCCATGTCCACGCTCTTGCCTGTAAACGGGATCAGCACTGTCGAGCCTTCTCTTACCATCATAAAGACTGCAAGCGCAGCGCCGAATGCGCACTGGAGCAGTAGCTTTTGCTTTGGCGTGAGCCCTTCGTTTTGTTTCTTGGCGACTTTATTGTAATCGTCTATAAAACCTATGGCTCCGAACGCAAACATGCTTAGGAGAATCGCCAGCAAGTCTCCGGCATGCGCCATTCCCATGATAAGTCCAATCAGGAGTGCAACGCTTATTCCCGCTGCCATAGCTACGCCGCCCATGGTCGGCGTGCCCGCCTTTGCAAGATGGGCCTGCGGGCCTTCCTCTCTTATGAACTGGCCGAACTGCTGCTGCCTCAGATACGGAATCAGCCTGCCCGTGGCCAGCATGGTCACGAGGAAGGCTATGGCAGCCACCAGAGCGTATTTAAATATCTCTACACTTTCTATATGCATTAGTTCTCCTAAAAGCTTCTATTCGCTGTAAATATATACATATGAGCCCTTCTCAACCTTCGTACCCGCCTTAGGATACTGGTCCACGACGATGAATGAGTTGTTCTCGTCGCTCTCAGGCACGATTATGTGCTTAAGCTCCGCATATCTGAGCATATTGATAGCGGTTTTGCTATTCTCCTCAGTTACGTCCGGCACGCTTACGAGCTCCTTTTTATTCTCTTTCTCTTCTTCGTTGGAGTAGCTCTTCTCAACTCCCATATACTGCAGAGTCTTCTCTGTAATCTCCTTGACTATAGGGCCTGCAGTACTGGCTCCGTATTGTTTCTTCCTCGGTCTATATACGATACAAATCATCGAAACCTTAGGATCGTCCATAGGCGCCATTACCACAAATGAAGTATTCGTTCCCTCGGAATAGCGTTTGCCCTCTACGAAGTTAGCAGTACCCGTCTTACCTCCGACTCTGTATCCCGGAATATACGCAGTCTGGCCGCCGCCATCGGATACGTAGTACTCCATAATATCCTTCATCTTCTCCACTGTAGGCTCGGATATTACCTTGCGGACCTTCACATCCTCGAATTCTTTGACTGTCTCGCCTTTGTCGTCAACTATTTTCTTTACGATCTTGGGCTTCATGAGCACACCGTCGTTGCCGAAGGTATTGACGGCGCAGAGTATTTGCATCGGTGTTATGGCGATTCCCTGGCCGTAACCCGTAGTTGCGAGGTCTACTATGCTCATTGTCTTAGGATCCTTGACGATGGAATTGGTCTCGCCCGGCAAATCCACCCCTGTCTTATCGTCAAAGCCGAAGAGGTCGATGTAGTTATACAGAGTCTCTCCGCCCGTATCCATAGCCACCTGGGCCAGAGCCGGGTTGCAGGAATTTCCGACGGCTTCCGTCAGATTCTCTCCCCCGTGGTTAAACAGGCAGTGTAGATTGTAATCAGCCACTCTGATATACCCCACGCAATCGTAGTGGGATTTGTCGTCCGCGCTGGCTGAGTCAAGTGCCGCAGCGGCAGTTATTAGCTTAAATGTAGATCCCGGCTCATACACATCACTCACAGCTCTGATGCTCCACATCCTGCTGAGATACTCCGACTGCTGCTCCTGAGTCATCTTGTCGAATGCAGCCTTCTCCTTCGGATCAGACGGCGCATTGGATTTGTTTGGGTCATACTCAGGCGTCGTGGCAATTGCCAGGATATTATTGGTCTTAGGATCGGTCACTATGCACGTGATAGCATCCGCTCCCGTGGCCTTCATGCCCCTCTCCAGCGCATCTTCCGTGAAGTTCTGTATAACAGAATCTATAGTCGTTACGATATTGTATCCGTCCTGAGGCTTGTAATACTTGGAGCTGTTAAATAAGGTGTCTCCGTTTCTGTCGGTGGTCATGAGCGTACGGCCCTTTACACCGGCAAGCTCGGAATTGTATTGGTACTCAAGCCCCGAGCGTCCGTTGTTATTAGCATCCACTCCTCCAAGGACCTGAGACGCAAACGCACCGTTAGGATAGTATCTGGAAATCTTGGTTCTTACCACTACATTGCTTCCGAACGATTTCCTCGCAACATCCACCTTGTCTTTCGTCAGGCCCTCGGCTACTAACACGAGGTTTTCTTCGTCACTCAGGATTATCTCAATCTCTTCTGTGGATTTACCTGTAATCTCGGTAAGTATTTTTACGTTACTGACTTTAATTGCAGGTTTGATCTCCGTTGATTTATACAGATTCTGAGAGTAAGCATACAGCTCGTACTCCGTAACCGACTCAGCGAGCACATTGCCGCGCGAATCAAAAATCGAGCCTCTTGCTGGATCTATCTCCGAATCCACCTTTTGCATTTCGGTGGCCATAACTTTAAGTTCATCCGCTCTTACGATCTGCCAATAGCCCATTCGTATCATGAGAGCGAACATAAGCAGCAAAATAAAACCGAATCCGAGTGCGATTCTGAATCTGTTAGTCGGAAGTACGGCTGAAGCAGGGATTCTAGCATCGGCTCTTCTGGCAGCGGCCTTCTTGGCTTTCCGCTTTGAAGTCTTAGGCGCTGGTTTTTCTTCCGGCTTAGCTTTGGTACTTGCTTTTGATGAAGCGGCCTTCTTGGAATCAGCCTGGGCGCTTAGCTTCTGTCTCTTCTTATCCGTCTTCTTATCTTTTCTTGTGGTTTTCTTTTTCTTAGTTTTATCTTCTGCCATTTTATCCATGTACTAAATGCCCATAAATAGACAAGATATTATACTATATATGGTGGCTCGATGTACAGTCTTCTACTTTATTTTGTGATGTTAGAGAATACTTTTTCTGTGAGAAAAAGAACCACCGACCATTTCGGTCAGTGGCTCTTGACATCCTTCTTGAATAAGCCTAGTTGTAAGCCTCGCTCCTGATAATAGCTGCAAGGTTTTCTTCAGGCTTAGGTGCCGTGCTCAGGTTGATGCAATTCTGTGCAGTAGGAAATACCATACCGTACTTATCCATAGCCACTCTCTCGATTCTCGTAACTTTAATCTCTTCTACCAATTGGCTGTTAAGCGAATCGATCTCTGCCTGGATATATCCGTTTTCACGAACGAGCTGATTGTTCACATGCTGCATATATGCGCAGTAAGCTCTCATGCCCACAAGTACGAATATTCCGACCAGCACTATAGCTGATAGTCTGACTAGTCTCCTCCTGTCCTTAGCGACCCTTCTGCTGCGGATCATATCTAAAGTAGTTTCCATTTTGCATCCCCTGATATTTATCTTTAAATCTGTAACGTCTAGGTAGTGTGTTTTATTAGTGTGTTTATAGTTTTTCGAGAACTCTGAGCTTTGCACTCCTCGCTCTCGGGTTTGACTCAATCTCTTCCTCGCTCGGCAATACCGGTTTCTTCGTAACTCTCTTTACATCTGCGACTTTGCCGCAGACGCACACCGGAAATTCCTTAGGGCAAGTGCAGGGATTCAGTCTTCTTTCGAACTCGGTCTTGACTATCCTGTCCTCCAGCGAATGGAAGGTGATAACCGCTATCCTCCCTCCGCTTGTGAGCAGATCCGGCAGCTTCTCTACCGCCTCTCTCAAATGTCCAAGCTCGTCATTGACTTCTATTCGTATAGCCTGGAAAGTCCTCTTAGCCGGATGCGGTCCCGTCCGTCTGGCCTTTGCGGGAATCGCCGCCTTGATGATCTCGGTCAGCTCCCCTGTGCTTTCTATAGGCTTTTCTTTTCTCGCTTTTTCTATGAACTCGGCAATCCTCGCTGCCCAGTTCTCTTCTCCGTACTCTCTGATGATGCGGGCAAGTTCAGATCTCTCGTAGCCGTTTACTATGTCGTAGGCCGTAAGTCTGTCTAACTCGTCCATCCTCATATCGAGCGGAGCTTCGTTCATATATGAGAATCCCCTTTCGGGATTGTCCAGCTGATAGGATGAAACTCCGAGGTCGAGCAGTATTCCGTCTACTTTTCCTCCGGCCGCCTCTTCTATGGCTGCCGTATCGCTGTAGTTTGTATGAAGCATCTTCACTTTGCATTCATACTCGGATAACCTTTTAGCTGATGCATTCAGAGCCTCTTTGTCTCTGTCGACTGCTATCAGCAATCCTTCCTTAGAGAGATGTGATGCTATGCCTGAGGAATGTCCCCCGCCGCCTGTCGTGCCGTCTACATATATGCCCTCTTCCCTGATATTTAGGGCCTCCATGCATTCGTTAAAGAGCACCGGTACGTGTTCGAATTCCATCTCTATCCTCTTTGGCTTATCTCCTATAACTGGTATTCCTTGAGTTTGTCGGTGAGGCTGTAGTTATCCATCAGGTTCTCTCCTGCAGTCTCTTCCATGAGCTCAGCACTCCAGATTTCTATCTTGTTCATTGCGCCCAGTGTTACCAGGTCTTTCTTTATCTTTGCGTACTCCCTCAGTTTGCCCGGGATGATTATTCTCCCCTGCGCGTCCGGATAAACGATCTCGGAATTTCCGAAGAAGTCTCTTATAAACGCTCTGAATTCTCTATCGGACTGAGGAAGTGCGGATATCTTCGCCGCCATCTCCTCGTATTCCTTCATCGTGTAGATGTAGAGACATTGATCGTAACCTTTTGTGAGCATGCACTGACCACCGAGATCATCCCTGAACTTCGCAGGGATGATCATTCGGTTTTTGCTGTCTATTGAGTTCTCATAAACTCCGTGAAACATTGCAATTGCCAGCTTTCTCAAAACAGTATTAGTTAAAACGGTTGGTTACAGTGTCTATATTTTACCCCACTTTCCACCACTTTTTAATAAAAAAAGGGCATTTTCTGCCCTTGCTCTCCACTTTTTTTATGTAAAGTTGCCTTTACAAACATAAAAAAACTTCACAACCACAATATCTTGTGTTTGTAAAGTTTTCTTTACACTATATATATAAGTAATTTATTAATAAGAATTTAATATATA
>CACWIO010000045.1 GCA_902760855.1 uncultured Eubacteriales bacterium | reverse complement strand
TTCAGAATCTCGTTTATGGGTTCAATCTGCTCATCTCACTGCTTGTGAATGGATATCTGTCGAAAGATTTTTCAGATTATCCATTCAGCCTCATGAAAAAATGCTATTTGAATGGATAAATCTAAGAAATACGAAGAGCATCTTCTCATATTGTCCATTCAAAACCGCTTAAAACAACGGTCTGAATGGATAAATTGTTTGAGGGGTTTGAGAATATACCTTCAAATGCGGCTATAGAGGGTCTTTGAATGGATAATTGTTGATATTGAAAGCGTAGCAGCAGGGGCGGCGGATTATGTTGATAAGCGACACCAACCAATTCGAGGCGGTGGGTAAGTCGGAGGATGATTTCGCAGCTATCCTTGGACTTATCCATGGCCTTTCGCTTATCCACATAATCCATGGCCCGAGACTCATCGATTCTTCTCGTTGTTATGGCTAAAGCAAGTGTATTAGCAATTCTACTTTTGTTATGCATCTCAAACTTTTACCCAAAAGACAGCTAAATCGTGGTATTATGTAGTGTACGAAAAAAACAGACAGGAGGTGACAAATATGAAAATCGCGATAACAGTTGCGCTTTTAATAATTCTTCTTGTAATAGTGCTCTTAAACGTAAGAATTGTTCCCCAAGAACACGCATATATAATTGAAAGACTGGGTAAATACAGAGATACATGGTACGCAGGGATACATGTAAAGATTCCTTTCTTTGACCAGATAGTTAATAAGATATCTCTCAAGGAGCAGGTATTCGACTTCCCGCCACAGCCTGTAATTACGAAAGATAATGTATCGGTTAAGGTAGACTCTGTAGTTTTCTCGAAAGTATTCGATCCACAGAAGTACACATACGGAGTTGAGAATCCTATAGCGGGACTTCAGAATTTATCAGCTACTACTCTTCGTAGCATCATCGGAGGCATGGAGTTGGATACCACTCTCTCAAGCCGTGAATCCATAAACTCACAGATGGAGGCCATACTCGATGAGGCTACGGACCCTTGGGGCATTAAGGTTAACAGAGTAGAGCTCAAGAACATCGATCCTCCAAAGGAAATCGAAGAGGTCATGACTAAGCAGATGAGAGCTGAGCGTGAGAGACGTCAGACCGTGCTCGAGGCCCAGGCTCACCAGGAATCCGTAGTATCAAGAGCTGAGGGAGATAAGAAGGCTAAGGTGCTCGCAGCTGAGGCTGAGAAAGAAGCGAAAATCGCACTTGCCCAGGGTGAGGCAGAGTCCATCAGGCTCGTATATGAGGCTCAGGCAGACGGCCTTGAGAAACTCAGAGAAGCCAGGATAGACGAGGGCGTGCTCAGACTAAAAGGCCTCGAGGCACTAAGAGATGTCGCTGACGGCAGAGCTACTAAGATTTACATGCCTACAGAAATAACAAAGGCAGTGTCAACGCTCGGCCTTATATCCGAATCTCTAGGAATTGGAGACTCTACACCGGTAGACACAAACGAACCGGAACCTAAGGCACCGGCTGCAGACCCATGCGTCAAGGAAGAGACCAGCAGAGTAGGTAAGAGAACAGCAGAAGTCGGTGCAGAGATTAGAGAAGATCTTGAGTCGCGCAGAAAAGATGTGCTGTAAATGCTAGGATAGATGGACGAACAGGAGATATTAAATGAAGAGGATAGGAATTCTTACAAGCGGAGGAGATTCTCCGGGCATGAACGCGGCAATCAGAGCT
This sequence comes from uncultured Eubacteriales bacterium, assembly GCA_902760855.1. Classification (GTDB taxonomy): domain Bacteria; phylum Bacillota; class Clostridia; order Peptostreptococcales; family Anaerovoracaceae; genus Crickella. Next base: position 9,315 of record CACWIO010000045.1, on the reverse strand, counting down.
GCGGTAAGATACGCAATATACTACGATATGGAGATCTACGGAATCCACAGAGGATACGAAGGCCTGATTGACGGAGAGTTCGAAAAGCTCGACAGAAGATCTGTGGCAGACATCATGCAGCGCGGAGGTACGGCTCTTCGCACAGCCAGGAGCGAAAGGTTTATGACTCCTGAAGGCCTGGAGCGAGCAGCCAGAAACCTCGACACATTTAAAATCGAGGATTTGATTGTAATCGGCGGAAACGGTTCCCTCACCGGAGCGAAGGTGCTCTCGGATAAGTATGGTGTCAATGTAATGGGAATACCGGGCACCATAGATAATGACCTCGCTTATACAGATAACTGCATTGGTTTCGATACGGCTCTAAACACCGTGCTCGATGCCATCACCAGGATAAGAGATACGAGCTCTGCCCATGAAAGGACTACTGTCATAGAGGTAATGGGCCGCAAATGCGGAGACCTTGCGCTCTATGCAGGACTCACAGGCGGTGCGGAGTACGTACTTGTCCCTGAGTTCGAAGGGGACATCAATGAGCTGTGCCAGAAGATTATCGAAAGCGCTAATGTCGGCAAACTCCACAGCATCATAATTAGAGCTGAGGGATATTCCGTATCGTCGGTAGATTTGGTAGAGCAGCTTAAGGAAAGGACAGGCAGAGATGTAAAACTCGTTGTGCTTTCGTATCTCCAAAGAGGAGGCTCTCCGACATTCAGAGACAGGATGTTTGCGACCGAGTGCGGAGTTAAAGCTATCGAGCTTATCAGAGACGGCGCCAGGAACAGAGCCATAGGTGAGCTTGAAGGAGAAGTAAGAGACTTCGATCTTGGAGAGGCTCTAAGTGTAGAGCGTGAATTCAGACAGGATCTATTCAGAGGTGTAGATATTCTGAGTAAATAAGGAAAGGAGGCGGAGATATGAACATTGCTTCAATAGTTGCGGTAATTGCGATAGTAGCAGCGCTGTTCTTCGCAGTAAGGTACATCATAAGCGAAAAGAAAAAAGGCAACCAATGCATTGGCTGTCCTTATAGTGAGTCTTGTAACGGCAAGCACAACGAGGCTCATTCATATCCGACCAGATTCTAGTTGTCGAGTTCTCCACGGAGGTTTGTTTCCATCAGGCGGCAGACCTCCTTTTTTGATCTCTTGAGACTGAGCAGATATGCAAGTTTGGTGACCGCTGCCTCGGTTGTCATATTATAACCGCTAAGAGCACCGGCTTTGACGAGCACGGAACCTGCTTCGTAAGCTCCAAGCGAGACCGTACCCTGAGGGCACTGCGTACAAACAACTACCGTGGTGCCCTTTTCAATTGCTCTTGCAATTACAGGCGGCAAAGATTTGTCGTAACTTGGAATATTACCTGCACCGAAAGTTTCGAGTATGAGGCCGTCGACGCCTTCCTCCGCGATAGGTGCGAACATCTCAAAATGAATGCCCGGATACAGCTTGATAACGCCGATGTCAAATTGATCTATCAGCCTGACTGAGAATTCAGACTCCGTCCTGTCCGCGTCACTTTCGGCGTAGGATCTGCCCTCGGAAGTGTAATTGATATTAATGCCGACCTTGGCGAGCGGAGGATAATTCGGGGAGTCGAAGGCGAGCAGACCATCTGCGGAATATTTGGTGGCTCGATTGCCCCTGATAAGAGTGTCTCCAAAGAAGAGGCAGACCTCCCTGATGACGCCCTCAGCAGCTATCTGAAGGGCCGTAATGATATTATGCGCTCCGTCGGATCTGAGCTCGCAAAGCGGAATCTGAGATCCGGTGAATACAACAGGTTTGTTGAGGTTCTTGAGCATAAACGACAGGGCAGACGCGGTATATGCCATAGTATCTGTGCCGTGCAGCACCACAAAACCGTCGTAGTCATCATATCTTGAGCCTATGGCTTCGGCTATCTGATTCCAATGAATATGCTCCATATTGGTTGAATCGAGCAGAGGATTAAATTCCACCAGTTCCCAGGCAGGCATGTCAGGTGATGCGAGATCTTTTATCTTCTCAAGCTCTGACTTAAAGACTCCTTGCTTGGGAGCGAAGCCATCCGAAGTAGGCACCATCCCTATAGTGCCTCCCGTGAATATTATGCATATCCTCTTCCGGCTCAGATTCTCAGGCATGTATTATCCCTCCGGATTTGTGTCTATATCATCGTGATTGACTTTGGACTCTCCGTCTACTGCGTTGGCATCGTAGAGATCCTTCTTAATTTGGCTACTGCTGATCTCCGGCGTCCTTGCGAGATAGACCACGTCGACGCCTTCCTCTTTTAGGAAATCGAATTTGCCTTCCCAATCGTCACCGATTACAAAAGTGTCGATGTGGTACTCGTGCATGTCGGATTTCTTCTGCTCCCAGCTTTCCTCAGGAATTACGAGATCCACGTACCTGATGGCTTCTACAAGAGCCTTTCTCTGCTCATATGAGAAATAGCATTTCTTCTGTTTGGAATTCCAGTTGAACTCATCTGTTGAAATAGCCACGATCAGATAATCTCCGAGCGCCTTGGCTCTTTTGAGCAAATTGATATGACCGTAGTGCATGAGGTCATAAGTTCCGTATGTGATAACTCTCTTCATTGAGAATCTCCTTTCATTTTTCTGTCCGCTGTAAGTATAGCATATGGACGCAGGTAGTGATAATATTTGTAAATAGTAAACGGCGCATGTCGCGTCAAGCGTGCAGAAAGGAAGAGGGAATAAAATGGATGTAAGTTTATCTAACTGGGACAAGATTGTAGCTAAGCTGTTTGATTCAGCATCAGACATAGGCCTCAAGATAGTGATGGCGATAATCATCTATATCGTGGGCAGATTTATAATCAAAAAACTCATCAAAGCCGTAGGGAACTTAAAGTCCTTTAAGGCAATGGACGTGACCGCGGCAAACTACATAGTAACATTTATCAAGTATGCGCTCTATGTTGTGCTCATCGTATCTATAGTCGCACTGCTCGGCGTGCCTATGAGCTCAGTGATAGCCTTGATCGCATCTGTTGGAGTAGCCATCGGCATGGCCATGCAGGGATCACTTGCCAATATCGCAGGCGGAATCATGCTACTCATATTCAGGCCGTTTAATGTCGGAGACTACATCTCCACAGGAAGCGAGGAAGGCGTAGTTAAGAGCATCTCGCTTGTATACACCGTGCTGACCACCCTGGACAACAGGAGGGTATCCGTTCCTAACGGCAATCTCATGAACGCCAGCATTTCGAATGCAACAGCAGAGGCCACGAGAAGAGTTGACCTCGCATTCGATATCGCGGGATCAGAGCCAGCAGATAAGGTCGTGGATGTGATAATGAAGGCCATACTTACATGCGATAAAGTGTTGGGAGATCCTGCCCCTCAGGTAGTTCCTATAGAAGGCGTGCCGGGAGGCATTAAATACGCGGTCAGAGTCTGGGTTAAAACAGAGAATTATTGGCCGGTTCACGCAGAACTCATGAGCAAGATTCCTGTCGTAATTAACGGTGCGAAATTAGCCAAACCGGCAGCTCAGATCAAAGTTATTAATTAATGAATATAATCGAGTACGTTTACCAAAATTTGAATACTTTTTCCGAAAAGGAATTTAACATGGTAGACAGTCTGGTGCTGTCGCAGCTTTCGTATGCGAGAATGGAAGGGCACAGAGAAAAGTGCATCAGAGATTACAACAAACTCGAATATTTCCCGGATATGTTTTGCGATGATATCTCAGATAAAGAAAACAAAGAATTGTTCATGGCGGCTGCCATGAGTCCGCGCTTTAGGGATATACGCATCACTAATCGCATGACCAGGACATATAAGGATGAGCAATTTGCCGCCTTTACCTTCGATGCGGGCCCGTTCAGATATGTCGCTTTTCGCGGAACGGACGGCAGCATGGCCGGGTGGAGAGAAAACTTCAGGCTGTCATACAAGGAAACCATTCCGGCGCAAAAGGCAGCCGAAAAATATCTGCTAAAAGAACAGCCGGACTATGCGGGCGGCCAGTCCAAGGGCGGTAATCTGGCTGCCTACGGCGGTATCAAGGCGGGCGTGCCGAATATACATTGTTTCGATAGCCCGGGATTTCCGCCTGTCGTAGCGGACAGCCTTGATGGCAGCAATGTCACGAAATATATCGCAGAGTCATCGGTGGTCGGAGTTCTGCTCGAGGACATAAGCAAGGCTAAGTGCGTAAAAAGCGATGCGCTCTTTCTCAATCAGCATCTGGCATATTCCTGGAAGGTAAAGGGAGACAGCTTCGAATTTGCAAAGAAACTCAGTCCTTTCAGCGATTATCTAAGTAAGGTGACTTCGGGCTGGCTCTTACATCTGCCGCAGGAGGAGAAGAGGACTTTCGTTGAGACTCTCTTCGATGCGCTCGAGGAGAACGGCATACGCACGGTCACTGATCTCAAGGAAGTGAAATTGCACGATGTTATGCAAATCTTGGAGAGCATACATAACAAGGAAGTAAAGGACACTCTCAAAGAAGTGGTCAAGGCATTCTCAAAGGAGAGCATCAAGACTATAAAAGACGGAATACATCTCCCAAAATAGCTATAGGCTATGGCTATAGCATAACAATGTAATATAGACCAAAACTATTAGAAAAGCCCCCGATATCAAGCTAAAATTTGAAATTGGACGATTGTTTTTAAAAAAGTAATCGAAAATGTTATCGGAGGTTTTTATTATGGAAAAGAAAAATGACAAGCTGTTTATCATCATAGCCGGTCTCGTTATCGGTGTGATCGCAGCGGCACTTGCTTTCGCAGGTAACCCAAAGAACATGGGATTTTGTATCGCATGCTTCCTGAGAGATACTGCAGGCGGCCTCGGACTTCACAAGGCTGCTCCTGTTCAGTACATCAGACCTGAAATCGTAGGAATCGTAATCGGAGCATTCGTAGCTGCATTTGCTAAGAAAGAGTTCTCATCAAAGGGCGGCTCCGCTCCTATGACAAGATTCGTACTCGGATTCTTTGCAATGGTAGGCTGCTTGATGTTCCTCGGCTGCCCGTTCAGAATGATTCTGAGACTTGCAGGCGGAGACCTCAACGCAGTTCTTGGTCTCGTAGGATTCATCGCAGGTATCTTCTGCGGTATCTTCTTCCTCAAGAACGGATACTCGCTCAAGAGAACTTACACACTCAAGCAGGGTGAGGGATGCTGGATGACAATGATTGAAGTTGTAATCTTTGCACTTCTCCTCGTTAAGCCTGCATTCATCGCATTCTCAGAGGAAGGCCCGGGATCGATGCACGCAGCTATCGCACTTTCTCTCGGAGCAGGACTCATTGTAGGAGTACTCGCTCAGAGGACACGACTCTGCATGGTAGGCGGAACTCGTGACCTCGTTCTCTTTAAGGAGACCAGACTCATGATGGGATTCATCGCAATCCTCGTAGCTGCTCTTATCACCAATATCGTACTTAAGGGATTCAAACTCGGATTCGCTGAGCAGCCAATTGCACACACTGACGGACTTTGGAACGCACTCGGAATGCTCCTCGTAGGATTCGCATGCGTACTCCTCGGTGGTTGCCCGCTCAGACAGCTCGTACTCTCAGGCGAGGGTAATGCAGACAGCGCAATCACAGTACTCGGTCTCATGGTTGGTGCAGCATTCTGCCACAACTTCGGACTTGCTTCAAGCGGAGAAGGCCCTACAGCTGCAGGTAAGATTGCAGTTATCATCGGTATCGTAGTTGTTCTCTGCATTGGCGTTATCAACACTTATGTAAAGGAAAAGACTGCTAATACAGCAAACGAAGCTGCATAGCAGAGAGTATTGGAGGTATAGGTATGTTAGATGCCAGAGGAGAATCCTGCCCAATCCCTGTAATCATGACCAAAAATCTTATGGCAAGCGGTGAAGATTATTACGAAGTCATGGTCGACGTCGGAGCGCCGGTTGAGAACGTGACGAGATTCGCAGAGAGCCAGGGATATAAAGTAGAGGCGGAGAACAAAGGCGGAGAGTATCTGCTCAAGATCTCCAAATAAAGGAATTAAAAATCGTGAGTGTCAGGGACTTGCCCGGCACTCACGATACTCTTATTATTAGAACATGAACACGTATATTGCTACATTCTTTATGCACTTCGGTTCCATAAGATACGAGCGCATGTGCAAGGCCAGGGGATATGAGGCTCGCACCATGCCTGTTCCACGGAGCCTTTCATCGAGCTGCGGAACCTGTGTGAAGTACACAGCACCGGAGCCTCTTTTCGATCCTGCCCACGACGAGATGGAGCAGATGGTCATCTGCAACGACGATGGCACTTACACCCAAATCTACAAAGCCAAAGATTTATAAATCCCTTATCTCGAGGCCCGGTATGGTTTCGAGTGTTTCTTTCGGGCCGACTACGCAAATGCTACTCTTTTCAGACATATGATCGAGCGTGTAACGCTGCTCGGCAATTATCTCAGGCGTAGACTCCAATATCTCTTTTCTAAACTTCAGCTTATCTTCGAATGTATATCCCGAGTAGTAGAACTCATCAGCGACTCTGCCCTTTGTACCGGGTGAGAGCAGCGGATCTGTGTGACCTACAGTGGATATAATGGCGCCGGAAATATCCGTTTCTTTATTTGCGGTGTAATCAGATAAGAAATCCGGAATCGCTCTTAGCTTATCCAGCGACCTTGCAGGACTCGGATCTCTGTACGTATAGCAACTTATATTACCTGTCCTGCCACTGCTCATACCTGCACCGTATGCTCCGCCCTGCACTCTGATTTCATTCCAAAGATATGTGAACGCAACTATGCTGGATGCAACCGCCATGCTTCCGCTCATAGTGTATGAATCATCAGTCATATCGTACGATGTGCCGATAAAAGATACAGCAGCCGGAAGAGTAATACCGAGACTCTTCGGATAATCAGCCATATATGTAGCCGCGTCCGGCATCTTCTCTCCATCAGGTAGCAAATCTGCAAGCCCACAGACATCCACGTATGAGGTGGATGTCACGCTGATCTTTGCATTCTGCTTATTGACGACCTTCTTGATCGTCTTTTCGGCGAACTCAATAAACTCATCGAGCATCTCATCTGATGCCGCGCTCATCTTATGCATATATTGCATAAAACCATAGCCGCCGGTCATATCCGCCACTGCGCTTCTTGCAGACCACTTAGCACGCGCAACTGATGCAGCGAGGCGGTGGCCTGAGCCCACGGCAGCCCTCTTGTTATCCTCATCAATTTGAGTCAGAAGCTCTCTTATAAGCGCCTTGTCGGTGAACTTGGTGCGAGTTAATACTTCGACCATAAGCTCTTCTGCATTTTTAAGTTTGTCTTCGAGCACAGCCACTCTGGCTCTCAGGCAAGGGGTACACTTTTCGTTGTCGCCATCGCGAGCGAATATGTCCAGTGCGAACGAAAGACCGCCCACGTGCATGCGTATCTCATTATGAAGAGAGAGCACATCGTATTTCTCTGTCGGAAGATCCTTATAAAGATCCGTGATAAGAGCCGCTGCAGCCAGCTCGTCCAAAGTCAGATGAGTAAGCGGGAAGTACGCATTGATATAAACTATCCCGTTCGATGTAACAGGGTGGAATATAATCTCAGACTCTGCCGAGCTAATCTCCAGAGTCTCCGTGTGCTCAGGCGCAGGATCGATATCCGAAAGCGAGAGCTTAGGAATCTTGGCTATGTCCTCATCGGAGTCCGGCGTCTGCTGCCATGACAGCAGCTCTGAGTTGAGCTTCTCAAGTGCCGCACGTTCTACTGCGCCCATATTCTTGACAGTAGCCTTAGCGAACTTAGCCTCCGCCTCCGCCTCCGCCGCAGAGAGATTCTCATCAGGCAGGAGAATAAGTGTAGAATACTTCTTCCTATCTGCGAGGAGATCGAGAGCTATCTTTTCGAACTCTCCCTCATCTGCCATGCGCTTTAAGTTGGCAATCGCTTCATTGGTCTCAAGATGCAGTGCAGGGTCTCCTCCGTAGAGCCAGGATGCAAATGCAGCGTTCATCCTGTAAAGCGCCTGAGGCTCCGGATACTCTCGGAATCTGAAGTCCATCTGATTGATCGATGCCTCATAATCCTTGCGAGGAATGCCGTCCGAAATGGCCTTCTCAACAGCATCGCATACTGCCTGGAGTAGCACCGGTGCATTCTTAGGAGCGTCTGTGACTCCGCGGAATACCACCATGAGGTACGGCTGGTTTATGCCATCGGCCACATAGATTTCGAGGTCTTCTGCAAGACCGGTCGAGAGCACAGCTCTTTTGACAGGCGACTCGTTGCTGTCAGCTATTTGCTCGAGAACTATACTGAGCGCAAACATCTCATCTCTGTCTTCCCAAGTGCCGACTATGCGTGCGCATGCGACTACGGCTTTATCATCAGGGCCGCCTGCTGCATACCTTATGGTCCTCTTGTCTGTTACCGGATGCTGTGTGACTATCCTTGGCAGCACGTGAAGTCTTCTGTAGCCTGCGAGATAGCTATTTATCCTGGATAGAGTCTCATCGACAGGAATGTCGCCGTCCAGATAGAAGTATGCATTGGACGGATGATAATACCTGTGGTAAGTCTCTATGAATTTCTCATATGTCAAATCAATAATGGCATCCGGATCTCCTCCTGAGTTGTATCCGTAGCAGTTATCCGGGAAGAGAAGCTTGGTCATGGTGCGCTCCGTCAGATTGTCCACATCGGACATGGAACCCTTCATTTCATTGAAGACCACGCCTTTGAATGCCGGCTCATCCTCAGTGGTATCGAGGTGCCATCCCTCCTGGTAGAAGATGTCCGGATTGCTGAGAATGCTCGGTCTGAACACCGCATCGAGATACACATCCATGAGATTGAAATAGTCCTGCGTAACTCTGCTGGATACAGGATACACAGTCTTATCCGGATAGGTCATCGCATTCAGAAATGTATTCATCGAGGACTTGAGCAGCTGCACGAAAGGCTCTTTGAGAGGATACTTCTCAGAGCCGCAGAGCACCGAGTGTTCGAGTATATGAAAGACTCCTGTGCTGTCTTCAGGCAGGGTCTTAAAGCCAACGGAGAACATCTTATTCTCCGCGCTGTTATCCGCCCACACGAGACGAGCACCGGTCGCATCGTGAACCATCTCCACGAGGTTGCCGCCAATCTCCTCAATCCTCCTGACATTCGTGACCGTAAAACCGTGTAATCTATCGTCAATATTCAGAATATTTTGTGCCATTTTCGGTTCCTTCTTTTGCTAAAAATGTCGCTTCTCACCGAGGCAATTTCCTCTCGGCAAATATTACTGCTAAATGATATACCATTCGAGTAAATAATAAAAGAGTTATATAGAGTTATGAAAAAAAAAC